>NZ_AYLO01000082.1 GCF_000496735.2 Methyloglobulus morosus KoM1 | reverse complement strand
CGTTCCATATAAGAAACGAATAATAATCTCCCTTGAGCCGATTTACCCAGCAGGATAAAACAGTGTTCTGCGAAGGAATGGTCTGGATCATAGAAATCCACATAGAATGGATCATCAAAAACTGTTTTCGCTTCTTCAAAAGAGACATCATGTTTTGACAAATTTGCTACTGCTTTGTTTTTATCCCAGTCGTATTCCATTGAAAACATCCTCAGCTCACAACGTAATATGCTATCTGTATTCCTTCCTTTTTGGCAACATATCCGCTCCGTTTATGACGGTTTGCTAGCGCGAAACCGTCTTACGGGTTGCTCACGCGAATCCACCTTACACACCGCACAATTTAACCGACATACGGACGTATGTTATGGAAAGCTAAACCGGAAACCCTAGCCTTTTGATGTCAACCCGTAAGATGCGCCAAATGTCGGATGTGCCGAGGAACGAGGCGCATCAATCGAGACAACACGAACGATGCGCTTCCCTTCGTTCAGCACATCCTATGGCCCTAACCGGCCTACCTTGATCTGAATATTATTCTTTACAAGTGATGCCTTGTTTTATTGCCTCGTTTTTGATCACGCTAGTCAGACGCTGTTTTGGAAAAAATAGCTCACCCCCTTGTACTCCTGGTGCCAACATAAGTATTTCTTCCATTGGCAACCCATCTCTGCAAAGTTCAACAGCTTCTGGTATCCAACGTTTCTGAGCGTCGGTAACATTTTTTTGGTTTTGGGCAATCTCTGGAGAATTTTCAATTATTGTAATTCCCATATCTGTTACCGCTCCGCCACCAGATGGATACTGCGCAGGAGTGGAAGGCCCTCCTTGGAAGAGTTTATAAATGTTTTCTAATAGTCCTGTTTTTAAAAAAGAATAGATTTTGTTTACGATTCCATTATCTGCATTTACCGCAGCGGCATGTTCTGACTGTGCCTTCGTTACCACAGCAGCGTGTTCGAATTGTGCCTTCGTTACCGCAGCGGCGTGTTCGGCTTGTGCCTTCGTTACCGCAGCGGCGTGTTCGGCTTGCGCCTTCGTTACCGCAGCGGCGTGTTCGGATTGTGCTTTCGTTACCGCAGCAGCCTGTTCTGACTGCCTTTGGTAGTCCAAAGATTGCACAGCCGTAGCTACACCAGGTAGTGAAATCAAGACGCATACGAGTAATACCAGCAGTTTAATCTTCATTTTGTTACTTCATATTTGATTAACTGAATATCCTGTTTGGATTCAACCCCTTCGGAATTTTTTGAAGAAGTTAACGACCTGACGCTTCTGCGTACTTCCGGCACATACCACGACGTGTCTGTACCTGTAGTTTTTTGTCCGGTGGTTCGGTCAAGAAGTTCAGTCTGAATCGTGACTTTAACGCCACGGAATGTTCCCGCAGGGACGGTAACGGTTTCCCAGTCTCCAACAGTAGCGGATAGCGTATGTTCCCTTGTTGCACTGGTCTTTGTGTTGGTCTCTATACTTGTTTGCTGCCACGTTTTCCCTGGAGTAAGAGGGAATTCGTAGTATTTAAGCGGTGGCGAGTAATTTAAACCGCTTCCCTCAGCGTTTCGAGTCGCGACTACATTCCATTCCGGGGTAAATTCAAGTTGTCGCACAGCGGCACTTTTACTGGCGAGGTTTCTTGATTCGAGTACCACTTTCTCAGAGCTTGCCAAGACTACTTTTCGTTCTGTCGTGTTATTAGGTGTTCCGCTGTCCAAGTTAATCGATACCAGCGTATAAGTATCTCCCTGCTTATGTATCGGAACTGCCGGTGCTTGAGTCGTCTGTTGGTCTTTGGTTTGGACTTTTACTTCTTGCTGTGGAACTTGAGACGTTTCGCGAGTAACTGCGGGTTGAGCGATAGCTTGCGATGGAGAGGTCGGTTCAGGAACTTGGGGAGCGGGTGCCTGAGATACGGCCGGTTGAGACGCGGGGATTTGCGCAGGCTCAGTCCGTTCTTGTTGAGAAATCGGCTGCGGTGGAACGGGAGCCTCAGATGACTTCTGTTCGTCGTTGGTCTGAGCGCCCGCCGCAAAATAGAAGCATGGTTTGTCTGGGGTTAGAATCCATCTACCGTCCGAGAAAATCGCTTGGTTGACTGCCACCCACGCGTATCTACCGTTGCGGTCGGTCGTAATGGTTCGGATCTGCAATTGCTCCTGACCAACTGTTGCCGTTTTCTCTTTCAGGAAGCCGCTGTACTTGTCTTCATTCTTACCAAAATAGTCTGCGCGTGCAAACTGCAGCGCGACTCCACTTTCAGTCTCGTCGTCCCTGCGCAGCTTCACGGGTTCGATATGCGCTGAAACACGGTCTATGAACGTAAGCTCCCCCCACTTTGGAAAATCACTCTTTAAGCCGTTCTGTGCGTTCACAGAAAATGTCCAGAGCGTCTGTCCTTCCCATCCGCCTCCAATTTTTTGGGTAGAGACGGAAACCTTGCAGCCATCCGAGACCCTTTGCAGGCCGCTTTCAGATAATAAAAACATACCTTCTGTTTCTGGGATGGGATACAGCACAGCGGGTTGAAGCGGGAGTTTCGTCTTCTGCTGAATTGACAAAGGTATGTTTTGAGTTGTATAGCCAGTCTTGGAGATTTTTACGGTGAATTGCCCTGGTGCGTAATCCAAGATGAAACGGCCGTCGGCTTCGCTGGTAGCTGCAAATAGTGTCTGCTCAATTTGAATATTGGCGCCGGCAAGAGGTTTGCCAAAAGAGTCGGTGACTTGTCCTTCGATTTTCTTAGACTCGCAGCCTGCGAATAAGATGGAGACCGCCGCAATACTCAAGCTCAAAAAAATGGTAGCTGTTCGATTCATAAAACCCTCACTATCGTTCACTTAGTTGTAAACGGTGGGCAAAAAAGCTTGCCCACCCTACCAGGCTGAACAACAAAATCGGATTATAACCGCGCTCCGGTTGAGCGCCCTTTTAGGTTTGTTGACTCTGGTCAATTGTTTCCATTGCATTTTTACGAAAATCAAACGGCGAGTCTACGCCTTGAACACCTGTTCTTCCCCCTCCTGTCCCTCTAACTATGATAGTTCCATAATTAAACATCCTTCCAAAAATACTTTGATTAACAATAAAGCTTTCAACTTTGCTGTGATTAAGCTCAACCGAACGCCTACGAATAAATCCAGCTTTTGCAATTACCCGTTTAGAGGTTACTGCTAAGTCAGTAGAAATTTTTATTATAAAAGCCTTAAGCAGTAAAATAACAGCGTAAATTAGTAGCAATAAACCAATAGTAGCACCGCCTTCCCCTTGCTTATTTGCAGCAATCAGCAAGATTCCCAATGCAGCAAAAATGATACCTGGCAAAAAAATAAACCAATGGATATAGGCTTTGTAGATTATTTTTTCTCCTGACATCAAATTACTTTCAACGTAGCTCATGTTCTCTCCTTCTTTCACATTGTAAAAACAGGTTAAACTTAAAGCTCAGCGGGCTGAGCGTAAGGCGGATTGAATGGAGGGAGGATTAGCAGCGCAAACATCTGGTCTATCCGTTTTGTTTGTCCTTTGGGCGCTTCTAATCCGCCCTACCCGACTTCCCACATCTTTATGCGGAGTACGAGGTGTGTTGCAAAACACCACGAGAGTTATCAATCCTAACGCCCACACCGCAAAGTTCGCGTGAGTTCCCTTTTGCTGCGGATTAACGCTTGGGTTGTGCGTCTTGGCATTGTTCATAGTCTTCACTCCCAGTGCTGCGGCGAGTAAGAACCTGCACGCAATAAAAAAGCCGAGCTGCCTTACGCAACATTCACGATGTCGCCCTCGGCAGTCCGGCTTTCCATCATTCTGGATCCGCGACTTTCTGTACCTACCTTCCGATAGGCTTAGCTTTTTTTGTTATTCTTCACGCTAACTTTTATTCTTAAACCAGTCTTAGGGCTATTAGATGCATATATTTAAAAAATGTCAAATTTATTATAGTTGGCTATGCCTTCCAGCCTACGACAGTGATTTTAGTCTTCGTGGCTAGGCGTTTAAAAAGCAGGTAAGTCTTGAAACAAGGTCGGGTTTCAATTGTTGCTTATTAAGTTTAGGAAGCTCTGAATAAGTCCTTCGACAGGCTCAGGACGAACGGTAACGTGTTGATTCCGTTCGTGGTGAGCTTGTCGAACCATGAGCGGAATCAACTTGTTCAGAGTTTCCTTTAGTTGTATCAGTCGGCTACGGGATGCCATAGTGAACGCCTACTGTTGGCCGGTCCTATTTTTTCAGCTTATCGACCAAAGCAGTCTATCACAAAGTCAAAATTGCTTTTGTATGTACCGTTATGATAGCTGGTTGATGAAATTATTGAATGTCGGGCTCTAAGAAAACCAGGGTATAGTTTTGATCGTCGGTTACGGGGTCGAAAGCTGTATTCCAACCTTGTTTTGCACATAGCCGATTATTTTTGTGGTGAGCCTATCGAACCATGATCGAAATCAACTTGCCTTGGGTTCTTAAATAATCCCTTTTTTAACAAGCATAGACGTTTATAATGTGACTTTTCATTTTTAACGCGAGGTCAATAAAGTGCAAAAAATTCATACCCAATTTCTTTCTGTCCTTTTTATCATTGCTATAGGATTTACCATGTTATCGTTCGCTAATGCGGGTACACCCGATGAAAACAAGGCCGCTGGTGAAAAATTTCTGGCTGAAAATGCCAAAAAACCCAATATCAAAACCACAGCAAGCGGCTTGCAATACGAAGTGCTGACTCCAGGTACCGGCAAAACCAATCCTACCGCAACCGATAATGTCACCGTGCATTACAAAGGCACATCCATTGATGGCAAGGAGTTCGACAGTTCCTACAGCCGTGGCGAACCCACCTCCTTCCCATTGAATGGCGTTATTCCCGGCTGGACAGAAGGCGTACAACTAATGACCGAAGGTGCGAAATACAAATTTTATATCCCTTCCGCGTTAGCTTATGGCGAAAATGGTGCTGGCGGCGCAATCGGCCCTAATGAGGCGTTGATTTTTGAAGTTGAGTTAATCAAAATCAATAAATAATAGTAGAAAAAACCACCTGCCTTTTTACGGCTATTGTTAAAGCCTTGCCTAGCAAGGCTTTTTCATTTGAACCATGCCAAACTACCCGCTCTTCGCCACCACCCCTAAAGCAATGGAAGATATCCTCGCGGATGAGCTACGTTCGCTAGGTGCAGAAAAAGTTAAATCGACCATTGCCGGTGCATTCTTTGAGGGTGATTTAGCCACCGCTTACCGAGTTTGTTTGTGGTCTAGGATTGCAAATAGGGTTTTGCTGCAACTCAGTACATTCAGGGTCACAAGCCAGGATGACTTGTATCAAGGCGTGCAAAAAATCAATTGGTTTGAACATCTTGGGCCCGAAGGCAGCTTTGCGGTGACCTTCAATGCGAAAAAATCGCAGGCCATTAACAATACCCATTTCGGCGCATTAAAGGTCAAGGATGCTGTCGTTGACCAGATGCGGGCAAAATTTCACTTACGCCCGAATATCGACACGGAACAGCCCGACATCCGCATCAATGTCAACTTAAACGGTGAAACGGCTGTGCTCAGCTTGGATTTGTCGGGCGAAAGCCTGCACCGTCGTGGTTACCGTGATACCACCATCAAGGCTCCCATAAAAGAAAACCTGGCGGCAGCGTTGTTGATACGCAGTCGTTGGTCAGACATCGCCAAACAAGGTGGCACGTTGATCGACCCCATGTGCGGATCCGGCACCTTATTGGTGGAAGGCGCGATGATTGCCGCCGATTATGCCCCCGGCTTGCTGCGGGATTATTACGGCTTCATCGGATGGAAAAAACATGATGCAACTAGTTGGAAATCGTTGCTGTCTGAAGCCTTACAGCGCAAAACGACAGGCTTAAAGCAATTGCCAATGATAGTTGGTTTTGATAAGGACCGCCGTAACATCAACGCCGCCCATACACATATTGCAACTGCGGGTTTAGAGGGCAAAATCCATCTTGAATGCCGTGAAATTGCGGATGCCGCGCCAGCCTTAAGTTGGAAAACTGGGTTGTTGATTTGCAATCCGCCTTATGGCGAACGCCTGGGTGATGAGCAGGAAACCGCTGAGTTATACAAAAAATTTGGCGATACCTTGAAAGCGCACTTTAACCATTGGCAAGCGGCGATGATTACGAGCAATCCCGAATTGGGTTTCCGTTTGGGCATACGTTCGCAAAAACCTGTCAGTTTTTATAACGGTGCATTGGAATGTAAATTATTGCGGATGACGGTTGAAGATACGGCTTTTTTTGTGCCTAAAGCCAAATCTGCGGATGAACGTATGGCCCAAATTAACGATGCCATCATTGCCAACCAAGGTGAGATTGCAACAGATACGAAAGTTAGCGGAGTGCTTGAACCAAAGCCAGAAAATGCCGCTTATTATAAGGCGATAACTGAGGCGCGTAAGCTTGAGGCTGCAAACCTCGACGACAAGGTTGACGATAAGGTGAGTGACCTGGGTGTGGCGAGCTTTGTAAACCGCCTGCAAAAAAACTTGAAAAAACTTGCATCCTGGAAAAACAAAAATAACCTGAGTTGTTACCGTATTTATGATGCCGACCTGCCCGAATATGCCGTGGCGATTGACCTCTATCACGTCAACAAAAATGGGGGCAAAGAAACCTGGGTCAATGTCCAGGAATACGATCCCCCCAAAAGTATTGATCCGTTCAAGGCCAACCAACGCTTGGCCGAACTGCTGGCAGAAATCCCCCAAATATTGGGCGTTCTGCCCAACCATGTATTCCTAAAAATACGCCGCAAGCAGAAAAGCACAGATCAATACCAAAAATTGGCCGACAAAAGAAATTTTCATGTCATCGAAGAACATGGTTGTCAGTTACAGGTCAATTTTGAAGATTACCTGGACACGGGCTTATTTTTGGATCACCGACCCATCCGGCTGATGATCCAGCAACAAGCCAAAGGCAAGCGCTTTCTCAACCTCTTTGCCTACACGGGCAGCGCGACAGTCCATGCCGCAGTCGGTGGGGCCAAAGCCACGACCACGGTCGATATGTCCAACACTTATCTCGATTGGGCAAAGGCCAATCTGGCACTTAACAATACCAGCGGCAAGCACGAATTCATCCAAGCCGATTGCCTGGAGTGGCTGGAAACTGAAGCGAGACATGCTTATCCTAGGCGATATGACTTGATTTTTCTGGATCCGCCGACCTTTTCAAATTCCAAGCGGATGGCCGACGTTTTCGACATACAAAAAGATCATGCATCGTTAATCCAGCAAGCGGCTACCTTGCTTGAATCCCAAGGCGTACTTTATTTTTCCACCAATTTTCGGCGTTTTGTCTTAGATAGAGGTGCATTGACTGGGCTTACAATTGAGGATATAACCGCCAAAACAATACCGGAAGACTTTATCCGCAACCCAAGAATCCATTATTGCTGGAGGATTCAGCATGAACCGCACCGTTAACATCCAAATTTCTGGGCGAGTGCAAGGCGTTTATTTTCGCCGCTTCACTAAAAACAAAGCCCAAGACTTAGGCGTAAAAGGGACGGTCAGAAATAGGGAAGATGGACGTGTAGAAATTGTCGCCCAAGCCGAAGTCGGCATCTTGGAACCTTTTATCCAATGGTGCCACAAAGGCCCGATTACGGCGCGGGTCGATCAAGTGGAAATCACCGAAGTGGAATCGAATGAAAACGTATTCAGCTCGTTTGAAATCCTATAATGGGCAGTAGCCTTGCTTCATAAATGTAAAAAAGGTTTTTCAGTTAACTTTAGAATGCTCCCATAGTTCTGCAGCTTTAATCCGTTGCTTTAGCATTAAGTTCGGCATTCATTTGCTGTTGGTCCAGTTCATTTTCCCATTTCGCGGCGACTATCGTAGCCACCCCATTTCCGATCAAGTTGGTCAAGGCACGGGCTTCTGACATAAAGCGGTCAATGCCGAGTATCAGCGCAAGACCGGCGACGGGAATGGTCGGTACAGTAGAAAGCGTGGCGGCAAGTGTGATAAAGCCGCTGCCTGTGACACCCGCTGCGCCTTTGGAGGTCAACAACAAAACCCCAAGCAGCGTTAATTCTTGCGTCAGTGACAAAGGCGTATTGGTCGCTTGGGCGACAAAGATAGCCGCCATCGCCAGATAAATAGACGTGCCATCAAGGTTGAACGAGTAGCCAGTTGGGATAACCAACCCAACCACCGACTTAGAGCAGCCCAAAAGTTCCAGCTTGGTCATGATGCGTGGAAGCACGGATTCAGACGATGAAGTCCCTAGCACAATTAGCAATTCATCCTTGATGTAGGCAATAAAACGCAAGATGCTAAATCCGGTTAACCGCGCTATCAAACCTAGTACGCCAAAAATAAACAGGCCGCAAGTCAGGTAAAAACTGCCCATCAGGGCTGCAAGCGGCGCAAGTGAGGTAATGCCGTATTTGCCTATCGTAAACGCCATCGCTCCGAAAGCCCCAATGGGGGCGAGCTTCATGATTGTCTCCACGATCCCGAACAGGGCGTGTGAAACTTTGCCGATAAAATTCGTCACTTCCGCCCCTTTGTCTTTCATGGCGGCTAGGGAAAAGCCGAATAGCAGCGAAAACAGCAATACCTGCAATATGTCACCCTTGGCAAATGCATCGATCACGGTGGTTGGGATGACATTCAGCAGGAACTCGACCACCGATTGTGTTTTTGCCGCATCCGTATAAGCCGTAAGGCCTTGGGTGTCGAGCGTACTTGCATCCACATTCATGCCTACGCCCGGTCGGATACTATGCACAACCAACAGGCCGATAAGCAGTGCCAGCGTACTCACCACTTCAAAATAAATCAGGGCTTTAACACCGACACGCCCAACTTTATCCAAAGCTTGCATCCCGGCAATTCCTGTCACTACGGTGCAGAAAATAATGGGCGCAATCATCATTTTGATGAGCTTAATGAAGCCGTCGCCCAGGGGTTTCATGTTAACGGCCAACTCTGGGCAGAAATGGCCGAGCAAAATCCCAAGGCTAATGGCGGTCAGGACTTGGATGTAGAGATGTTGGTGGAGTTTTTTATTGGGTTTATGTTTTTGGTCGCCCATCAAATTAGTCATCTGCTCTGAAGGGATACTCATCTACCGCAACGCCTTTTCCCATCGGCTAATGACTGCCGATGCCATGCTGTTGCCAAATACGTTGGTTGCGCTACGTCCCATATCCAGGATTTGGTCGATGCCGAGCAACAACAATAACCCGGCCTCGGGGATGTTGAACATCGACAAGGTGGCGGAGATCACAATCAGCGATGCCCGTGGCACACCCGCCACGCCTTTACTGGTGAACAGCAACACCAACAGCATTAAAAGCTGGTCGGGAAGCGGCATGTGGATTCCATAAGCCTGGGCGATAAACAGGACGGCAAAGGTCATGTACATCATGCTGCCGTCGAGGTTGAACGAATAACCCAAGGGTAACACCAAGCCGCAGACTTTTTCATCGCAGCCGAAACGTTCCAGTTGCTGTAATAGTTTTGGATATGCACTTTCGCTGCTGGCCGTGCCGAAAGCCAACAGCATCGGTTCGCGGATATGGCTGATAAGCGAGAAAAGTTTGCGCCCTAAAATCAGGAAGGCCACACAGCCCAACAAGGTGCATAGCAATAGCAATCCAAAATAGAATTCCCCGATAAATTTGCCGTAAGTCAATAACACCCCTATGCCTTGCTGCGCGATTACGGATGCCATGGCAGAGAATACCGCCACGGGGGCATAATGCATGACGTAACTGGTGACTTTCAGCATGATATGCGTCAGTGAATCCAGCAGTTTGACCATCGGTTGCGCCAGCTCGCCCAGCGAGGCGCAGGCCACGCCAAAGAACACCGAGAACACCACGATTTGTAAAATCTCGTTGGTTGCCATCGCTTCCACCACGCTTTTCGGGAAGATATGGGCGGCAAATGTGCTAAGTGTCGGTTTAACGTCCGGCAGTCCGGTCTCAGCACCGACGGTCGGCAAAGGAATATGGAGAGAAGCCCCCGGTTCCAGCACATTCACCAACAACATGCCCAACAACAGGCTCATGAGCGATGCGGAAAAAAACCACAACAACGCCTTGATGCCGATACGGCCAACGGTGTTTATGTCGCCCATCTTGGCCATGCCCACGACCAGGGTGGATATGACCAAGGGCGCGATAATCATCTTGACCAGGCGCAGGAAAATATCCGTCAGTACGGTAAACACCGTGATAATTTGCTTAAGTTCTGGGCTAGGCTTACCGTCCCCTGTATCACCGAGCGACAAATTAAGCAATTCGCCCACAATGACGCCTAATATAAGCCCGATTACGACATACAAGGTTTGGCGGTTGGGTTTGTGGCTGTGGTCGTGTGTTGTATGAGTGGTCATTGAATAAATACCTTATTGGTCGGTTCAGGCAACTTTAACAGAGACGCTGCGGTTAATACAATTGCTGCCTAGATGCTCGAATGGGTTGGGAGTTGCCAAAAGGAACCCTTGCCTCGTTGTGAAACATGGATAGCCGGATTAAGTTTTCAGTTTACCGATGACGATGTATTAGATTTATCGTAATCATTCTTTGGATTGATCGAGTTATCTTACAACAAATTGAGTTGAAAAGAGATTTTCGTTTTGCTGGATGCTATTACCCCATAGGTTAGGGCAAAGTGTTGTGCAAAATAAACCTGCTAAACATGTCGGGACAATCGATAATTCGCCTCAAAATCGCTAGAGTTTATGGGTAAAATAATTTAACAGGCAAATCGCGCCGTGCTTGCCACCGGTTAGGCTGGTAAAATGATGCCTTTGGGATTATCTTGGCAAACCATCGACTATCATCAATGAAATACCTATTGCTGGGGACATCCGGTTGCCATTTGTGCGATCTGGCGGAGGAATTGTTGCATGAATGCCTTGTTGTCGAAACCGGCATTACCGTTGAGCTGATCGACATTGCGGAACAAACCCGATGGCAAGCAGGTTATGCTGACTTAATCCCAGTGCTATTACACAATCGCACTAACAAATCCCTTAACTGGCCGTTTACCAAAACTCAAGTTTTAACCTTTATTGAACACACAATGACTGAACCCTATCGAATCGAAAAAGACAGCATGGGCGAGCTGAAAGTCCCTGCCGATGCCTTGTACGCCGCGCAAACGCAACGCGCCATTGATAATTTCCCGATCAGCGGCCTTGCCATGCCGCCCGCTTTTATCAAGACGGTCGCGCTTATCAAAAAAACCGCTGCCAAGGTCAATATGGCATTAGGCGAAATGAATGCCGACACGGGTAACGCCATTATTAAATCGGCCCAAACGATAATAGATGGGCAGTATTACGACCAATTTCCGATAGACGTGTTCCAGACAGGCTCCGGCACCAGCACCAATATGAATGTCAATGAGGTCATTGCCACGTTGGCCTCCCGTTCATCTGGGATTGTGATTAGTGCCAACGATGATGTCAATAGGGGACAAAGCAGTAATGACGTGATTCCTACCGCCATCCACGTCAGTGCCGCGATTGAATGCCAAAGCGCTTTACTGCCTGCTTTAAACCACCTTTTGGAAGCGATAGAAATAAAGGCGCGTTCGTTAGATCATGTGACCAAAACCGGAAGGACGCACCTGATGGATGCCATGCCCATACGCTTGGATCAGGAACTGGGCGCTTGGGCGTTGCAAATCAGGAATGGTATAGACCGAATTCAAGCGACCTTGCCCAGGGTGCATAAGCTCGCCCAGGGGGGTACGGCGGTGGGTACGGGCATCAACGCGCATCCTGAATTTGCCGAACGGTTTGCGGTGTTGTTGTCGGAAGAAACAAAGCTGCCTTTCCAACCCAACGCTTCATTTTTTGAAAGCCTAAGCTGTCAAGATGCCATCGTGGAATTGTCGTCGCAACTGAAAGTCATCGCCGTCAGCCTAATGAAAATCGCCAACGACTTGCGCTGGATGAACAGCGGTCCGCTGGCAGGATTGGGCGAGATCGAGCTGCCCGCCTTACAGCCCGGCAGCAGCATCATGCCAGGGAAGGTCAATCCGGTTATACCCGAAGCCGTAGCGATGGTCGCCGCGCAAGTCATCGGCAACGACGCCACTATCACCATTGCCGGGCAATCCGGTAGTTTCCAATTGAATGTGATGCTGCCCGTGATCGCCTATAATATCCTGCAAAGCATTGAACTCATCGCCAACGTCAGCAAGTTGCTGGCGGACAAGGCCATTGCGGGCTTTACGGTGCGCGAAGATAACCTTCAAAAAGCATTGGCCCTTAACCCGATCCTGGTGACTGCACTCAACCCTATCATCGGCTATGCCAAAGCCGCCGAAATCGCCAAAGCCGCATATAAACAAGGCCGTCCGATTATTGATGTGGCGGCTGAGATGACTGATCTGGGTCGGGATGAACTACAAAAGCTTTTGGAACCAGGGCATTTGACACAAGGGGGAATTGGAAATTCGTAATTTCCGCTAGTTCGATATAGGATTAATCTATTGAAATTTAATATTATTGATCCGGCCTTATAATGTTTGAAACCGTTCGTGTTGAGCCCGTGGAAAGGCGAACGGAAACGAGGGCTATACTAGGCCGAATCATTAGGACGACGAATACCATTTATGCCTACACTTTATGATCTGCAACCTGACGCTGCTTCGATCCTTGCTCTCGAACCCGAAGAGTTGGCTGGGCTAGCGCTGGAGCTTATTAATGCATCTGAGCCTAACGCCCAATCGCGGCTACATCCAACCAGTTTCTCCGATTCGGGGACAATAGGGCCTTTTGCACAGGCCGACAGGGAACAAATTCGCTTTGCGATGGCTGAAGGTTGGAACTGGTTAGTCAACGAAGGGATGCTGGCCCCAACCCCAGGCGGTACTAATGGCTGGCATTTTGTGACCCGACGCGGAAAGAAAATCAAGAACCGTGACGAGCTTGCTGCTTACGTCAATTCAATCCTTTTGCCCCGCTCTATGTTGCATCCGACAATCGCTAAGATCTGTTGGCCTACCTTTATGCGTGGCGATTACGCCACCGCCGTTTTTCAAGCCTTCAAGGAACTGGAAGTCGCCATTCGTGGTGTGGGAAATTTTAAAGTTGATGAATACGGTGTTGATCTAGTCCGCAAGGCGTTCGACGAATCAACGGGTTCGCTCACAGACCAATCAATACCTGCCGCTGAACGTATTGCGCTTTCTGACTTGATGGCTGGCGCTATTAGCTCTTACAAGAACCCGCACAGCCATAAAAAAGTCCAGTTAGGCGCAGAAGAAGCCTGCGAAATGATTATTCTAGCTAGTCACCTGCTCAAGATTGTTGAAGCGCGACAAGCCAGTTCTATTGAGCCGCCTGCCGTTAACGATCTTATTCCAGAGCCAGAATAAAATCCCACTGCTGCTTGCTGACGGGCATGATGGACAAACGGTTGCCCCGCCTTAGCAATGCCCAATCGGAAAGCTCCGGTTTTTGTTTGAGTTCGGTTAGCGTGATGGTACGGGTTAACGTCCTGACGTATTTGACATCCACCATCATCCAGGTCGGTTTGTCAGGATCGCTTTTGGGGTCGAAGTGGATGTCGTCGGGATCAAAAGCCAGAAAATCGGGATAACCTTCCCTTGCCACTTCCATAATCCCTACGATTCCAGGTTCGGCACAGTTGGAATGATAAAAGAATACTAAATCGCCCAGTTTCATTTCATCCCGCATCATGTTCCGCGCCTGATAATTACGGACACCATCCCAATGCTCAGTTTGGTTAGGGCGGTTTTTTAAATCATTAATGCCGAATGCCTCGGGTTCGGATTTCATTAACCAGTAATTCATGTTTCTCCCCGTATTTTTATTCTCATCGTTACTGCATGGTAGCTGAGTAACGCGCTCCCTGGCAATAAGTAAGAGAGACATCAATGGCAAATTCTTTTGTTTCAGGATAGCGGCTATTTTTGTGCTGATTATCGCACTATTAATTCCACGTTCGTCCTTATCGGATATTCTCAATGAGCCGCTTGGTCGAGGACAGCAAGACTATAGCGGCATCAAGCAATAGAGGTCTAGGGAGTAGGTTTTGGTTTGAGTTGTCGGGATGCCTTATGAAGGGATCATGGCAACGATGGGACACGGCGTACCTAAGGTAAGGCGTGTCCCATACGCTGGTTAGAACCCTCTAGGATTCTGGTGTTTAGCTAACATCTTTCTCCAATGTATTGATGCTGATATGAGGCCATCGGATGAGGCCAGGCAATCCGTCCCTGCGCGGGAAGAAATCAAGCATCACTATCTGCAAATATTGCAGGCGGAGTTTCGGGTTGCCATGGCTGTCTTTATCCGCCAGTTCCTGAATCCAGAATGTGGATTTCATAGACGCAGCGTTGGCTTGTTTCACGACGAATGGGATGTTGACTATGCCGCCCGTCGCGTTATTGGTATCTACCGTAAGCGTTGTGGTCTTAACGATATTCACGCCCTGGTTGGCAAGGTCTAGCAAGTTTTGCGGGTTCGTGGGGTCGAACCCTGGGAATCCTGGGGCGGCCACATTCCCCTTGAACGGATTATCGTGGAATTTCTTGTACGGGGCCAAGTAGGGATTGGCATTTAGGTCTTGGCTGACGCCTTCCGGTAAGCCATTGACTTTGGGGATTACCGATGCGCCTTGGGACTTGGCGCTCTTGCCCAAGGCCAGCACCGAGTCGCCGTGCGGAATGGTGGCAAGCCGTGCGATATCCAGCCCGTCAGTAACCTCATTGGTCATGAATAACCACAAGCCGGGTTCATGATGGATAGCCAGATTTGCTGGCCCCGCCTTCCCGCTGACTGGGAAATCTTCAGCCGCAACTTGTGCTATCGTCTGCTCATAATCCAATGCCACAAGAAACTGATCATCTTCGATGGTAACGCCACTCCTATGAATGCCACGGTTAGGGATCGCCTTATCCACAAGGTTGAATTTGAGTTCTTCGTTATACTGGTTTAACAGTAACCGAAAGTTCGCTGGGCTCCCGGGTTCAGTTGCAAACGGCAACGCGATCATGTTCCAGCCGCGACCCTCGCTTTTCCACACACCAGGCAGTCGTTTTAACGGGCCCATTGCCGCATCACCCCTTTTTGCGGGATAAAGCTTACGCCCTTCACTTTTAAGTTCGTCGAGTTGTTCTTTATCTAACATCACATAACTCCTATAAATTATTGCTGCTTATGCTGCAAAAACAGGTACGGATATTTCCATACCACGAGATTAGTGGAGCATAAAAACAAGGAATTATCAACTTTCCGGTTTTATGACCCACGAAAATACAGTGTTGAGTTGGCTGTATGACTACTGTCGATAATCCTGTGCATTTCAGGAAATCGCGGCATGCAAACAATTAACCCAGCTTATTTAAAAACTATCAAAAGAAGGGCCTTTCAATCGGCATTCTAGCCCGTCAATAAAATCAATGGGATTGCCACGACTCATCTTGCCGCCATTGATTTTCAATGCACATCCACTTTAAGTTAATTTGAAATTTATGGTAGTGAACCATTGCACTCAAAAAATGTGAAAATATTCACAGCTTAGGCAAGTTTAAATTTCTTGGTTTTTATCTTTGTATCGGCCTAAACGTATATAATTTTGGCGACAAAACTTTGCGAGCGTAAATTCATTGAAAATCGAGAATAGCGAACTGTCCCCCCATTGGTTTGTTGTGGGCATCATGCTACTGGCACTGATGGTTTACTTGTTCATCTGCCATCAATTCGGGCATGCATTGCAAGACCCGTTGCCGGAGGATCGGCGCATTTTCATCAGGAGCGTATTTTATGCGATAGCGATTGTGGTTTTCCCCATCACTAACTTGATTCGGCATATCCAACTCAGGCTAAACCAAACGATACCGGGCAACAAATCGGCAAAAAGTCGTTATCTGCTGACTGTTGTCGTTTCGATGATGTTGGTTGAGGGCGTTGGGGTTCTGGGTTTTGTAATGTTTATGTTGGGCGACGATTTCAATACCCTCTACATATTCACGGGACTTGCGGTTTTAGGCTTGTATTTGTACAGGCCAAAGTTTGCGGAATATGCCCAAATCGTTGACGCCTTATCGGATGAGGATGAGAAATTTCGGCAATAGCTTTAAATATGCTCAAACGCGATGTTCCCATGAAGAAAATTATTTATCTTTCCGGGTTCGGTAAAATTGCCGTAAGCCAGCATCAGCTTGACATAAGCGGCTTCAATCGACATATCCCAAACGGTTTCTGCGCCTTGTCCAATCAATTCTCGGGTACTTTGGTAAGCATTTTCTGATTGAATGGCTGGGGCGAGATAAACAGGAATTTTATTGTCGCGACAGCGAGTTATAAACGCAAGGAGCGAGTGTTTCTCGCCCCATCGTCCTGTGCTGCAAGCGGTGCCGGAATGATACAAATCGTGCAGGACCGCATCGACAGCAGTCAAGTTAAAATGGCTGTAATCCAGCCCAGGATAAGGCTTTACCATCAGGATACGGCTGGAAAACGTGGGCATAAGTAAGTTGAAATCACTTGCAGCGGTATTGCGGCAATCTTGTTCTGTTGATTTGCAAGAGTCGATCAAAGCGGTATCAACGGGCGTGAAATGCTGTCCGTCAAACAGCATAAGACTTTTGCCCTGGACGCTGTAAAAATCCCCGCTCAATTGCAAAGAACACGTCAAGCGTGAGCCGAGATGGATTTGCATGGCTTGCCCTGCATTGCGATAAGGCACGAAAACGCCTACGGCTAAGTGTTGCTTGATAAACTCAACCGCGCAGATAAAATTTGCCAAGCCGTTAGCTTTGGGGTTATCTAATGGGTAATCGCTGGAGACCAATAACACGGGTAAGGCCAAGGCACCAAAATAAAAGCTCAGTGCCGCTGCCGTATACGCCAAGGTGTCTGTGCCGTGGGTGACGATAATGCCATCATATTTATCGGGTTGTGCGGATTCGATAGCCTCTATGATAATTTTCCAGGCAGCAGGTGCAAGATTTTCGCTTAAGATTTGGATGGGCTGCAAGGTTTCAAATTGGATGGTTGCGGCATCGCCGTACTGGTCTTGAAAAAGGTGCAACAATTTGTACGGCGCATTGTCGGAGGGCCTGATCGTGCCGTTAGCCGCTGCCGAGCCGATTGTGCCGCCAGTAAACACAAGTAGAATCTTTTTCATAGTATGATGCGATGATATTCAATGTACGACAAGCATAGCAAAGCCGCCTAACCATTCAAATGAAAATATCGCTCATCGTCGCCATGTCCAGCAACCACACCATCGGCCTTGGGGGGCAAATGCCTTGGCATTTGTCCGCCGACCTTAAGCGCTTCAAACAAATTACGATGGGATATCCGATTATTATGGGCAGGCTTACCTTTGAGTCTATCATGCGCCCTTTGCCTGGGCGCACCAACATAATCGTCAGCAGAAATCCTGCTTACAAAGCGGAAGGCTGCATTGTGGTTGACAGTGTGGAAACCGCTGTCAGTCGCGCTTGCCAATTGGCCGATGAAGCGTTTGTGATTGGAGGGGCTGCGCTGTACGAATCGACATTACCCTTTGCCGATACCTTGTATATCACGCGGATTAACCAGGTTTTTGACGGTGATACGTTTTTCCCCAATTTTGACTGCAAAAACTGGGCTGAAGTTGAACGTGAAGATGTGCTGGATGACGCTGCCGTCAGTTTTACTTACCGTTTTTTGAAATTACAAAAAACGCTTAGATAACTATGGGTGTCCTTGCCCAACCCTGGATTTCGACTTATGGTGTTGGGGTAACCTATTTTAGAAACCTCCTGACGACACCTTATATTTATACCAAAAGATTGAGGTTTAACCTGCTTGTATATTCCTATCGGGCATTTATATTGCCGATCTTTTTATTTGGAATGGCGCATTTAGCGTTATCATAATTCGTATTGTTATTGTGGCTGCTTTCTGATGCTAGAAAATCTTTTAAACTTCATCAATCGTTATTTCGTGCCGGTGTTGACCGGCATTTTTGTATTGCGGGTAGGCTATCTTTTTTGCAATGGCCTGGATTTAATCGGCGATGAAAGTTATTACTGGGATTGGTCGCGCAGGCCGGACTGGTGTTATTACAGTAAGCCGCCGATGGTGGCGTGGCTGATCGCCCTATCTACCGGCTTGGGCGGAGATTATACCGCCGTGGTGCGAATGCCGACGGTTGTCCTGGGTACTATTTTTCTGGCCTACCTCTATGCGACGGCCAAAGCATTTTATTCGCCTAAAGCAGGGGCATTGGCGGTCGCATTAATATTGGCGATGCCGTTCAATATCCTGGCCAACTTCGTCATGACGATCGATCCACCGCTTTATTGCTTCTGGATGATGAGCCTTTACTATTTACGCAGGGCGTTATTCGACCACCAAAAAAGTGCCTGGTTTTGGGCTGGTGTGTCAACGGGGGGCGCACTGCTCAGCAAGCAGGTTGCGTTGCTGATACCGTTGATGCTGGTTTGTTACCTGTTGCTAGACCGACAACGGCATCCTTTATTCAAGCGCGAGTTTTTATGGTATTTGCTCCCAGTGGTTGTGAGCTCGCTGCCTATCATATGGTGGAATCAGCAACATGACTGGGTCATGTTCGGTCATAGTAAAGGGCATTTCGGCATTAAAGAAGCGCTTACGTTCACAGCTTGGATAGGGCAAGCGGGTTCATTCCTGTTATACCAATTGTTGCTGGTTTCACCTGTGCTTTTCGTTATAATTTTGGCCATGTCTTTAAAGGCAAGCTCTCGGCTTACCCGCTTAAGCCCTGAAGAACAGTTTTTGATACTGATGGGCCCTGTGTTATTGCTGGGTATCCTGTTGTTGGGTCTAGTGCAGAAAGTGCAGGGCAACTGGTCCATGCCTTTTTATTTTAGTGCGCTGATTTTGTTAAGCGGTCAATTCTTGTCCGGCGCATGGGAGAAATCGCTTAAAATAGGCATCGCACTGGGCTACCTAATGGTATCGCTAACCTACGCGCTGCCCATGCTGATATCGGCTTTTAACCTGCATAATACGCTGATTGACCCAACTGCCCGGTTCAGGCACTGGCAGGAAGTGTCAGAATCCATTGGGTCGGCACGTAGAGAAATACTGCCCAATACCGAGGGTACGCTGGTGGTTGCCCTGGGACACCGCTTTTTGGCAGGCCAATTGGCTTTTTATCTGCCCGACCACCCTGACGTGTACCGTTACGAAGAGAGCGGCCAGGTAGCTTCGCAATATGAGGTTTGGGGCGGGCCTAAAGACGCTGTCGGAAAAACGGCTTTCATTGTCGGTGAACAAAAAGAAACGGAAGTGCCTTCTGCCTTAAAATCTGCATTCCAGCGTTTTCATGAAGTGGGCACAATTGCCAACCCCATGAACATTAAGAGCCGTTACCACTTGTACTTGGGGGAATCGCTAAGGTCATGGCCGGAACTGGCAAAAATAACTAAGGGAGAAGAATGATTTTCGCTAAACTGGGACGACGTTGGAATGAACTGCTCATCCTGTTGTTATTAATCTGCGTTACTACCCCGGTATTCTGGTTGAGCGATCTCGACCAACGGGTCGCTGAGTTATTTTATCGGCCAAGTAATGGCGCTAATGTCTGGCCTTTGCAGCATGGCTGGCTCTGGGACAATTTATTTCGTTATGCGACGGTCTTTACCGTCACCATCGCGATGGGCGCATTGCTTGCCGCGGTTTCCGGCTATGTATTTCCAAAATTAATGCCGTTGCAACGGCCTTCAATCTATATCGTTTTAGTCATTGCGTTGGGTCCAGGATTGGTCATCAACCTAGTCTTTAAGGATCACTGGGCGCGACCAAGGCCTTTGCACACCAGCGAATTTGGTGGTCAGTATACTTACGTCCCACCGTTGAAAATAGGCAATACGCCTGACAAATCATTTCCTTGCGGACATTGCTCGGTTGGCTTCATGTTTTTTATGCTGTATTTTTTGTCGCGCAAGCGCAAGGCATTTTATTTCACCTTAACGATTTTGTTTGCGATGGTGATGGCTTTGACGCGGATGATGGCGGGCGGTCATTTCCTTTCGGATATTTTATGGTCCGGTTACTTGGTGTTTTTTGTGGCGTGGCTTGTTTACTACGGTTGGTATGAGCGCGAGGATTATCGTAATCGAGAGGCTCGCTACAACGACAACGCTAGATGACAAGCCTCTGTTTCTGTCCTTAAAAATACAACGGCTTACGCACAAATCAATATTCGTGCGTAAGTTGAAATCAGCTTAAAGGTCGAAGTGCGCTGCCAGACCGAAAATCAATTGATGGTTGACTGTTTCGGTGTTGATGGTGCCGCCACCTTTCAAATCGTCTTCCACATCAGCGTAAGTCAGCTTGTATTCGGCAAACCCAGAGATAAAACTATAAATGTCGTAGTTAACCCCTAACATGCCATTGACGACAGGGCCTGCCCCTGCTTGATATTCGTACGTCCTTACGCCTTTTACGACCGCTTCTACGTGCGGGACACTAAACCCTGCCCCTAAGCCGGAGTAGAGTTGCATACGCCCCAGTAAGGTTTGATCACGTTGCCCCGCAGGAAACCAGCGATATTGGCCATTGAACGTAATGGTGTTCAAACCGTGGGACATATTGAAACTTTCAAGATTCGTGCTATTTATAGGGACATTGCCGTTAAATGGGATACCGTTTTGGACACCATTGACCGCGACAGTCCCACTGTCAACGACATAATTCTTAAGATGGCTGTAATCAACGGAAACTCCCCAGTTTGGGGCATCATTAAACCAATAACCAATTCGTGCGCCATAAAAAATAGGGGACTCGAACGATTTGTCATCCCAGCTGACATTTTTGTAATTCAGGTTGGTGTTTCCTTGCGTCAAGTTTAAATCACCATTGTCGACAAATGATTGTCCAGCAAACACCCCAAGGGTCACTTCAGCAGTTACTGGGGGTGTCAACAAAAGCCCGGCTATAAAAAGTAGCGCAAGCAGTTTCAGCTTGTTGGGCCGGCTCTGGGCAGGGTTCACTTTTTGTTGTTTCATTGTGGAGTTACCTTAATTTTAATTATGATAAAAAATAACAATCAAGATGGACCTGGCCAGGTCTTAAAGTGGATTGTTGGGATACCTAATCACTCATGTAGCCAAATCTTGGCGTTAATCAGCGTTACATGGATCATGTAAGTGCAACACAAGCCTAAAGAATAGCAAATATGGTGCAATTTTGTAAAGAAACCTTAAATCAAGGGATTCCCGCAATCGGATGGATGCTTAAAAAATTTGCCAAATTGGTGCGTTCTAATTATCCGCCGCACATAATCAATGCAACGGCATCACGAGTTTAAATTTTCTATCTTAACCAAAAGCGTCGTTTAGTCCATTGTAAATAAAGACTAAAATATAAATGTTGTTAGGATTTTATTAAATTGGCGCGTTGTATGCATGGTCAATAATAAACGGATTATGAGTGAGCGTTAAATTTAAGTTTGACCCTGCCTCGCAACCTTATTTGTAATCCCCAATAAACTAACTTTGAGGTTAACATGATTCAAACCCGTAAAGCCGTAATGAGAAATACCGTTTCGGAAGTATACGTAATCGCAGGATTAATCGCATTGATGATTGCTTTCAATGGACAGGTCGCAAGTTGCCTGAATGATGTTTTGGGTATGTCTTTTGAAAATTACTAAAGTTCCAGTGTTGTGCCAGTTGTAACCCTCCTCGTGTAGATTGGATGTCGATTTAGTGCAAGGATGCACTTTTTTTGGAAGGGGTGATACTGAAGAATGAATAGGTTATGGCCTGAATGCTTATCGTTCAGCTTCGAAAGGTAAAGTGTTTTTATTTGATAAGGAGAAAATTACCAGGATTTGATACAGTTTTTGCTTTACCATTAATACCTTCCTCGTGTAATGAAAACGGATTTCAATTGATGCAAGGATGCATTTTTTAATGATAGTCAGTTTTTTCTATTAAAGGGTAGCTGTTCAGTAAGGCTTGTGGATCAATTTTTCATTTTGGTTGCTGCAACTTTAGCAGCCCTTTGGGATAATGCCTGAAATGAAAATTAGGACGACTATCATGAACGCAATAACCGTAACTACTCAATGATTGTCGCACCTATTCCAGCAAAATATTAGACATATTATGTTGAATGTCTTGTTAGTTGAATGCGAACCCGCTAGTGTCTCGCTAGAAAAAATGCCTGATCTCGACGTAATCGATTTGCTGGCAGTCCAGTATAGCCCTCTTTTTTTGTCGTTCGTTAAGGAATCCAAGCCTGACTTGGTTATATTGAATTCCGATAAGCCATGCGATAAGTTATTCGCCGATTTGCGGATGCTAGGCCAGCAATTTCCTTTGCCGATAATCATGTTCTCCAATGACGGGAGCAATGAGATCATTGATAAGGCCATCAAGTCCGAAGTCAGCGCTTTTGTCGTTAACGGTTTTCCCTTGACTAGCCAGCGTCTCAATAGTCTCATCCAAGTCGCTTTATCCCGATTTAAACAAACGCAAGTACTGAAAAATGACTTGGAAGAAGCCCGCACCCAACTTGAAGACAGGAAGCAGATAGACCGCGCCAAGGCTATCTTGATCAGGACCCAAAATTTTACCGAAGACAAGGCCTACCACACCCTCAGGAAATTGGCGATGGACAGGAATATCACCCTTGGCGAGATGTCCAGAAATGTCATTGCGATGGCTGAATTACTCAAATAACAATCACTCAATTTGCCATGAAGACGTTTATCAAAGTAATTGAAATATGGGTGCCCGACAAAGAGCGTACCCAGTTAGAATTTGGCTCCGGCCTATACGGCGCTCTCTCTGAATTTAAAAGCGCAAGCGAGCAACAACACTTTTCCTATGATGAGGGATTGCCCGGCAAAGCTTGGGCCAAAGGGCATCCCATTGTTTTGACACGATTTGAGCATTCCTATTTTAAACGTACTGTGGCGGCACAAAAAGCAGGTTTGACTTGTGGCATAGCGTTGCCGATTTTTTCCGGCGATTTCCTATTGGCCGTGGTGCTTTTTTTATGTGGCGATGATGAGCACCATGCTGGCGCGATCGAAGTCTGGTGCAATAACCAAGGAGAGGAAAATACCTTGCACGTCATGGATGGTTATTATGGGAAACTGGAAAATTTTGAAAACATCTCAAGGCTGGTATCCATGCCCAAAGGCAAGGGTATTCCCGGCCTAGCCTGGGAAACAGGCATGCCGGTACTAGTAGAAGATATCGGCAAGGCGGATGAATTTACCCGCGCCGCTGATGCACAAATAGCTAGCATTACCACAGGAATTGGCATACCTGTCGGCAACGAGGGCGCTCAAACCTATGTAATGACATTCCTGTCTGCGAAAGAAACGCCAATTGCAAAACGCATCCAAATTTGGGTGCCTGAAGGCAACCAAATGGTTTGTCGGCAAGGCCACAGCAAGGACAGCAATAATTTGGCGGAAATGTTTGAAACCCTTACTGTCAATAAAGGCACGGGGGCATTGGGTCGGGTCTGGTTGACTGGCATGCCGCTCATTACCGGAAATCTTGAAGATACCGAATACAACCCTGAACTCGATAACTTGAGCAGTATGTTGGCGATACCTGTCATCCAACAAGGCAAGTTAAAGGCGATAGTGACATTTTTGTTTTAACGTGGTGATGGCCTCTCATTAGAATTGCTCGTCAGCATTCTGGAAACACTGGCTGGCATATCTAATTGGCAAAGGAGTTTATGAAGCCAACATTTCTTTGCAAGCGGGCAAAATTTCCTGATTACGCATCACACTACGAATGAAAAGTGCTTTATTGGTGCAAATACGGCTGCGGCTGCACTTTTGTTGAGCAAAGTCATCGTTATGTTTGATGGCTAAATGAGCCTGTTAGCATGTAATATTTTCTTTTTCTATTTTTAACGCATTGTTATTGCTAATGTTAATAAATTAATGGCGGTATATGAAAAATATTGGCATAACTCCTGCTTTACTTAAATTAAGGTAGGCTCCAATGCTGGGGACTATTTTTCATAGCTCACAGCTGAGCAATCTGACAAAGGCGTCAACTAAACGGATGTGTTATCACTAACAATCCTGTTTATTGACGTTTTTTTTTGTTCAAAATTCTATACAGGACTTTTAACTTATGAATCACACTAGAAAACGCGCACTGACCAATTTGGCCAATGTATTCTCAGCTGCCGTGCTTGTTGTTTCAGCTTTAACCTTTGCATCTCATGCCAATGCGGCGGAGAAACTCGAAAAAGAAAGCTTAAAATTCGGTTTTATCAAGCTGACCGATATGGCACCGTTGGCGGTCGCTTTTGAAAAAGGCTTTTTCGACGAGGAAGGGCTTTCGGTGCAACTGGAAGCACAAGCCAACTGGAAAGTTTTACTGGATCGGGTGGTAAGCGGTGAACTCGATGGGGCGCACATGCTGGCTCCCTTGCCCTTAGGCACAGCCATAGGCTACGGCACCAAAGCGGATATAGTCAGCGCATTCACCCTGACCTTGAACGGCGATGCGATCACGGTTTCCAACGATGTCTGGAAGCAGATGAAACCGCAAATCCCGATGGCGGGCGGAAAGCCCACACACCCCATCAAGGCCGATACCTTAAAGCCGATATTGGAAAAATATAAGGCCGAAGGCAAGCCCTTCAATATGGCGATGACCTTTCCGGTCGGCACACACAATTTTAAGTTGCGTTACTGGTTGGCGGCGGGTGGTATTAATCCGGGCTTTTATGAACCTCCTCAAGATACATCGGGCCAGATTAATGCGGAAGCGATGCTGTCCGTAACACCCCCTCCACAAATGCCTGCGACGATGGATTCAGGAACGATAGTCGGTTACTGCGTGGGCGAACCTTGGAATCAACAAGCGGTGTTCAAAGGCATCGGCGTACCCGTCATCAGCGATTATGAACTGATGAAAAACAGTTCCGAAAAGATTTTTGGGGTGACTAAGGAATTTGCCGACAAATACCCTAAAACGCACGTTGCTGTCATTAAAGCCTTGATCCGCGCTTCCCTCTGGTTGGATGCCGAAGGCAACAAAAATCGCAATGAAGGCGTGGAAATGCTGTCGCAAAAAACTTACGTTGGCGCGGATTACGATGTCATCGCCAATAGCATGAACGGCACGTTTGAATACGAAAAAGGCGACAAGCGCGACTTGCCCGATTTCAACGTCTTTGCACGCCATAATGGCTTCTATCCTTATTACAGCGATGCGGTTTGGAATCTAACCCAAATGCGCCGCTGGGGTATGATTAACGAAGAAAAACCGGATTCTTGGTACATTGACATCGCTAAAAAAGTTTATCGTCCAGACGTGTTCATGATGGCAGCCAAGGCGTTGGTTGCAGAAGGTAAAGCCAAGGCCAGTGACTTTCCGGCTGAAGGCGAGAGCGGTTTCAAACCAACTTCCAGTGACTTTATAGATGGCATTGCTTTTGATGGCACTAAGCCCAATGACTACTTGACTAAATTTGCCATCGGCTTAAAAGGCAAGCAAAAAGTGACGGGCGGGAAAATTGTAGATTAGATGGTTGTAGTTAAACCTCAAACGGCTGAATCACTTAGCTGGCGAGGGAGTTGCAAGCTTGATTCCAGTGGAAGAAAGTAAGATAAGCGACAAACAAAGTTTTATGTTGTGTATGTGTTGTTCCTCATGCGGTATCGAACGGATTTTATGTTGGTGCAAGGATGCATTTTTTTTAAAAGGTAACAATACGACGAATTTTTCGGAATACAAATTAAGGTGACACTCATGAGCAACCGACTCATCAAATTTTTTAACCTCACCGGACTGACTTGGTTCGTTCCCTTGGTCAAAATAGCCGCTGGGGAAAATCCTACGCAACAAATCCGGCAGTTATTCCTGATAATGGGCGTACCTATTATAGCCATGTTGTTTTTCTTGAGTTTCTGGGGCTATTCGGCATCAAAGGTGAACACCTCGCTAGGTACAATACCTGGGCCGAGTGCGGTTTGGCATGAAGCGAAGGGGCTGATAGAGGAACATCGCGCCGAAAGAAAGAAGCAGGCCGAATTTTATGTGCGTCAGGAAGAACGCATACAAAAGGAAAAAACTGAGAATCCCGATGCCGAAATAAGGGTTCGCCCCTATAACGGCAGCGCTACTTATTTCGATAAAATCTGCACCAGTTTGTACACTGTGTTCACGGGTTTTATTTTAGCTACGCTGATAGCGGTGCCGCTGGGTTTGTTATGCGGCATGAGCCCGGTCATTAACACGGCTATCAATCCGTTGATCCAGATATTCAAGCCGGTTTCGCCTTTAGCTTGGTTGCCTATTGTTACCCTAGTAGTGAGTGCGGCCTATGTGGCTAATGATGACTCCTGGTTTGAAAAGTCATTCATTACCTCGGCAATTACCGTGACCTTATGTTCTTTGTGGCCGACTTTAATCAATACCGCCGTTGGGGTTTCTTCGATAGATAAGGACTTGGTGAATGTCGGTAAAGTGTTGCGCCTGAACTGGGGGACGCAAATCCAAAAAATCATTATCCCTTCTGCGATGCCTTTTATTTTTACGGGTATGCGCCTGTCGCTTGGTGTGGGTTGGATGGTATTGATTGCGGCGGAAATGCTGGCGCAAAACCCAGGGCTTGGTAAATTCGTTTGGGATGAATTCCAAAATGGCAGTTCCAATTCGTTAGGCCGCATTATGGTCGCAGTCCTGACGATAGGCATTATCGGATTTATTCTTGATCGTATTATGCAGACACTGCAAAAAATCTTTTCTTTTGGCAGAGAACTTTAGGAAGGGGAACGATGATGAATTTAGCGATAGATACAGTTGATCCCTCAAAAGGCCGTAAACCTTCATCTGTCATCCCGTTGACGAACTACCTAAAAATGAACGCAATGAACCAGACGATCGAGGCATCAGTGTCTCTTCCTTTGTTGGAATTGAAAAACGTCTGCAAATCATACGGGGCGGGAAACACCAAGACATCTGTTTTGCATAATATCAACCTGCGTATCAAAGAAGGTGAATTCATCGCTATTGTCGGTTTTTCAGGCAGCGGTAAAACCACCTTGATTTCAACCATAGCGGGGTTGATCCAGGCCGATAGTGGCGACGTATTGAAACAAAACAAGGTCATTAATGCGCCTGGCCCGGATCGTGGCGTGGTATTCCAAAATTATTCCCTAATGCCTTGGCTTACCGTGTATGAAAACGTTGCGTTGGCAGTCAATGAAATATTTAAGGATTGGCCTGCCGCCCAACGCAAAGCCCATACCGAAAAATATGTCAGAATGGTTAACTTGGGCTCGGCAATGGACAAGAAACCTGCCGAACTGTCTGGCGGTATGCGGCAACGGGTCAATGTGGCACGAGCACTGGCTGCCAATCCCGATATTCTGTTGCTGGACGAGCCGCTCAGTGCGTTGGATGCGTTGACACGGGGGATGTTGCAAGACGAAATCCTGCAAATTTGGGAACAAGAGAAAAAAACCGTCATCCTGATTACCAACGATGTCGATGAAGCCATCTATATGGCAGATCGGGTGATTCCCCTTAATCCTGGGCCCAATGCCACCTTGGGGCCGGATTTCATAGTCAACATCGATCGTCCCAGAAACCGCACTGAACTCAACCATAACGAGGTGTTCAAGAAATGCCGCGCCGACATTACCCAGTATTTGATGGATATCGGTATGGAAAAGGCACTATCAGACGGGCAAACCCAAACCAAGCTCCCGAATGTCCGTCCTAACACCAGTAATGATTGGAGCCTGGATCGTTCTGCGTTAAAGCCAGTTAAGGAAGATGCGGGCCGACCCAATTACCGCTACCTGGAGTTTTCGCAAATTGCCAAAACATACCCCACGCCTGACGGCAACAGCACTACCAAAGTGGTCGATGGTTTTGACCTAAGGGTCAAAAAAGGCGAATTTATTTCCATCATAGGACACTCCGGCTGTGGTAAGTCTACCGTGCTATCCATGGCCGCTGGATTAAACTCAATTTCGGAAGGGGCAATATTCCTTGATAACCGCGAAGTATATAGCGCAGGCCCTGATCGTGGCGTGGTTTTCCAGGCACCGAGCCTGTTTCCCTGGTTGACGGCATTTGCTAACGTCATGTTAGGTGTCGATAAGGTCTATCCCCATGCCACTAAAGCGGAACGGGAAGATATTGTCGAATATTACCTAACCCGAGTTGGCTTGGGTGATTCCCTGCAAAAAAAGGCCGCCGACATGTCAAATGGGATGCGCCAGCGCGTGGGGATTGCCCGAGCGTTCGCATTGTCGCCTAAGTTGCTGTTACTGGACGAACCGTTCGGCATGTTGGATTCGCTCACCCGCTGGGAATTACAGGAAGTCTTGATGGAAGTCTGGGAACGCACCCATGTAACTGCGCTTATCGTGACGCATGACGTGGATGAAGCCATCTTGTTGGCAGATCGTGTCATCATGATGACCAATGGGCCACACGCCAAAATTGGTAAGATTGAAAATATCGATTTACCCAGGCCGCGTTCACGGAAAGCCCTGTTGGGCCATCCAGATTATTATAAATATCGGGAGAGTATTTTGCGGTTTTTGTCTGACTGCGAACATTCGCACTAGCGGTTAATTTACTATTTAATTTATAAAATATGGCTTTTGCAGCCAAGGGGAATAGCTATGTCAAAATTTAGTACACTTACACTGGCGATTTCGATATCGTTAGTTTTCGTCAGCACTGCGACTTATGCAGTCGGGGTGACCCAATCCGTTGAGGATGCACTGAATTTTTATCATTATGGCAATAAGGGTGCAGTAAAGGTTGACCTTAATTACCGTTATGAGAATGTCAACCAAGATGACGTGACCCAAAATTCTACACTCAGTCCGCCCCCGAGAAACCCTGACACCGCCAACGGCAATACAGTACGTTTGCGTTTCGGCTTATTGTCGCCAGTGTTTTACGGTTTCCAAGGTTATGCGGAATACGAGGGCAACCTTGCCATCCAGGAAGATTACAACAGCACCCGCAATTTCAATACGAAACATTCCACTATTGCCGACCCGGACAAAAGCGAACTCAACCAATTTTGGTTAAGCTATAACGGAATCCCAGACACGCTAGTCAAAGGGGGGCGGCAACGCATCAAATTCGACGATGACCGCTATATCGGCAACGTAGGTTGGCGGCAAATGGAAACCACATACGACTCGGTGTTGCTTACCCATACAAGCCAGCAGCTATTTGGCCTTGTGATTAATGCGGGTTATATTGGGAATGTACAAACTTTTACATCCACGCAAGAAAATATCAATGCCCCAATCTTAAACGTAAACTATAAAGTCGGCGATTTCGGCAATGCGATTGGCTACAGTTATTGGTTGGATTATGTCGAAAAAGAAAACTATGAAAAATCCAGTGCGACTTATGGCTTACGTTTCACCAATTGGTTAAAGCCCGGTGACTCCTATAAAATTACTGATAAATTAGGGGTTATGTATACTGCTGAATGGGCGTATCAACAGGATTACGGTCATGGGAAGACCGGTTATCACGCAAATCGATACAATTTTATGGGTGGCTTGACGGCGTTCAATGTCACTTTGCAGGGCGCTGTTGAACAACTTGACGGTTATGGCCTAAACAAGACCTTCGACACCCCGCTAGGGACTAACCATGCTTTCCAAGGTTGGGCGGACTTATTTTTGGTTACCCCCGCTAACGGTATTCGTGATGTATTCGGCACCGCGCATGTCATGCTTAACCGGGGGAATGTCATCCTGACCGGTGTCTACCATGATTTCAGCGATGACACGGGCAAAAAACACTATGGTGACGAATGGGACTTCCAGGCCCTATGGAAAATCGACAAACATTATTCGGTCTTGGCTAAGTACGCTTATTACAATGCCGACAAGTTCAATACCGACACCCAAAAAATCTGGGTGCAGGGGAATATCAGTTTTTAAGAACCTGAAGTTAAATTCATAAATACTTTTGGCATTGATAAGCCCATTAAAAAAGAAAATCCATTTAAATCTGTCCAATCAAAATGTAGGCCGGGTTGCTAAACCCGGCAAATGTATAATTAAGTTACAGGTCAGGCTGGATTTCGTACCTTAATCCAGCCGACATTGGCATGGGCGCATGTTTTTCTGCAACGATGGTGTACGTAATAATTAAAGGTGACGAGTAGAATGGCGTAGTCCCTACCGTTGATGGCCATCGAAAGCAAGTCGCCCGCCTTTCACCCAACGTAGCGGCACAAATCTTAAGGAACCAGAAGTGAGGGTTGTTTGCGCCACTTTAGTTCTATGCATCACAAAAAAAGCCATATCGTCCCCTTATGGGTCGATATGGCCCATAAATCAAACCAAGTTTTTCTTACGTGCAGCCAGCGGGTGATCAGAATACGGTTTATGGTCGTCCAATCCGACTATAGTGCATGTCCCGCCATTGTGAGTATATTCATTACTAAAGTCGTGGATAAACTCCATAACGGTGTGGTCGATCAATTCAGCTTCGGACAGGTCAAAGAATACCGCCTTTTTTTTTGGCAACTCAGATAACATACTTTTTAAGGTGATGAAGTTGGAGAATACCGCCGCGCCACTGATCGCTATATGGTAGGTGTTGTCTTCGGTTTGTTTGACGTGGTAAGCCATTGAGAAGAGATTGCCCAATTTCACGCCACGGGCTATATGCATCAGGAGTTTGACAGCGATCCCAATCAATACGCCGACCAACAAATCGGTAGCCAAAATGCCTATTATGGTTACTACGAACAAAATAAAATTATCTAAACCAACGGCCATCGTCTTCCCAAATTCTTTCGGTGAAGCGAGACGGAAGCCTGTGAATACCAACAATGCCGCCAAGCAAGCAAGCGGAATTTCGTGTATTAACGTTGGGAAAAAGGCGACAAATATCAATAGGAACGCGCCATGGAAAAAATTGGCCCAGCCAGTCTTGGCGCCGTTGTTGACATTCGCGGAACTACGGACAATTTCCGCTATCATGGGCAAACCACCAATCATGCCAGAGAAAAAATTACCGATGCCAACGGCGGTCAAATCCTTATTCAAATTTGAATTTCGCTTGTAAACATCAAGCTTATCTACCGCTGAAGCACTTAATAAGCTTTCCAAGCTACCGACCAACCAAATGGTTACGACGGCTTCCCAAAACTCCAAGGTCGGAACTTTGGAAAAATCGGGAAAGTAAAATCCTGACATAAAGTGTTCCGGTACTGACACCAAAAAGGCAGGCCCAAGGGTAAATTCATGGTGTGGTAAAAACTGGAAATCTGGCAAGAACATATAGTTATGGACGTGGTCCAGGTCGAAAACCCGTTCCAAGCACAAACCTAGCAGCACAACCAACAAGGGCGCAGGAATCATTTTTAAGGTCTTATTTTTAATAAATGACCAGAGGATCAACAATGCCAGGCCTGAAAGGCCAATGATTGTTACTTCTGGATTGAATTCAACAATGGAATGCGGGATTTCGCCAATTATCCCAAACAAAGACTTGGCCGCAGGCTTTACACCCAGCAGGGTGTGAATCTGTTTTGCCATGATGATGATCCCGATTGTCGCCAACATGCCGTGGACGACGGAAGAGGGGAAAAATGCACTGAGTTTTCCGGCTTTGAATACGCCCAACAAAATTTGTAAAACGCTTGCAAAAACGATAGCCGCCAACGTAAAACGGTAGCCCGCCATTGCGTCGCCTTCTCCCAGGGATTGCACGGCATCGACGATCACCACAATCAATCCGGCGGCAGGCCCGTTGATGGTGACAAAAGAGCCATTAAGCCTGGAAACCACCAAGCCGCCTATAATAGCGGTGATAATGCCTGCCATTGGGGGGAAACCGGAGGCCATAGCAATACCTAAACATAAGGGCAAAGCAATGAGGAATACCAAAAAACCGGACAATAAATCGCTACGCCAATTTTCGATAAGGCCGGGGACGCCAGTTTTAGGCAGCGAAACTGATACGGGATTGGACATGAACGACTCCTGAGATAGATGTTTTACTTAAAGATGGCTGTTATGGTTAAGCAATACCTATGCCAGACTGGTTTATTCACATAACATGCTTATTTTTCTAGGTATTTAGTGCACAGTTGCTCGCCGTGAAAGTTTATGAATCGGCCAATGGTTCAAATAAACCCATTTAATTGGTTTATTTAAACCAATTTGCTTTACCCGCCGAGAAGTCATCCGTTATTACGATGCAACATTTAACGTCCAACTTTTTTTTGTTACGCAGACGCTGCTTTAAATTTCTAAGAGTCTCCCATGCCTCTCAAAGAGGGCAAGGGCGATGTATATAACTGATTAATTTTTATTAAAATTCGGGTGAACAAAAAATGTGCTGCTTGAATTTTTCTAGGCTATTTGCAGCTCACAGACCAAATCAAAATGACAGAAATGGCCTTGCCCTAAAGCTTAGGTAACACTCCTGAAAATCGATATGGCACGACTAATGCTTTGTCATACAGGGATGCCCAAGCTTTATTGAATATTCCCGGCTCTTGATGAAATGCACTCAAAATATTAGTCCAAAGATTGCAACCAAAGTAAGAGGTTTAAAACAAGTAAACATTAGAAAACAATGAGATCATCGATATGTTTAAGAAACAAATAAAAACATTAGGTATAACTATAGCGGCTGTGAGTACCCTTGGCGCAGCGACACCCGCCCTTGCGGTGGACGATTTACTCCAGGATGCCGGTAGTTGGTTGCAAATTGTGGGCGAAGGCAGCTTGGGAGTGATCGACCCAAGGCTGCAAAAGGGCCGTGTCTGGTTGGAAGGCCAATCTCGTTTCGATGACAATTGGGATCATTGGTATCAAGGCATGGTGCGGGTGGCGGCAGGTTATTCGCTTAGCGACCGCGCCACGATTTGGGCAGGCTACACTTGGCTGCCTACACAAAATGTTGGCAAGGCCTATGTCGCCCAACAAGATGTGTGGCCCGCTTTCCGCTATGTGTTGCCCACCGACATCGGGACTTTCATGTTCAGGACGATGGTCGAAAGCAACTTCCTGCCGGGCAATAATAGTGAAGTCCGGGTACGCCCTCGCCAGATGGTTCGATTCATGCATCCTCTGGAATTTGAACCGCGTTTAAGCCTGATCGCTTGGGATGAATTCTTCGTGCGAGTCAATTCGACACCCACTGGTGGCCAGGCTGGGTTCGATCAAAACCGCGCCTTTGCCGGTCTCGGCTGGACTTTCAACAAAAGTTTTCGTGCCGAAGCAGGATATTTGAACCAGTACCTGGACGATGCGACACATACGAATAACACCATGCACCACTTAATTATGGGGTCTTTGTTCATCAATTTCTAATTTGCCTTATAAACCAAAAATGTTTAAAAACTGATTTTCATAGGTTTCAGGGCAGCATTCACGTCTGACTTATATATCCCATGCGAATTTTCTGTTTAATTGTTCTTGTGATTATTACGATCCTTGAAATCGGCCCAGTTCCTTTAACTCCCTTAGTGTTAATCTGGGTGGTGTTGTTTCGCCCCCTATGGTTCTATAAATTGGTGCTTAAAATATATGGCAAGATATAGTTATTTATTCAATGAATTGTGAGTTATTTAGGTATTACCCTTTATGCATAAGATACTTTACCGCCCGATAATTGTTATCAGTTTGGTGTTAGGCATGTTGGTCATGGTGGAATTGCTTGCTTTAGGCAGCATTACTTGGCGCAATTTGAGTCGGATCGACAAAATCAAGCAGGACATTAGCCAAGGGCATGAGCTTGAACAATTGGTTTTAGACCTGCTCAAAGACCCAGTGCTAATTTCAGGAGAGAAAATTAACCCAAGCCTAGAAAATACCGAACTGCATAAAAAAATCACCCATTTTTTTGCGAACAGGGACATCGGAGAAAACGGTACGGAGGCGTTGTTGGATGAAATCAAACCCTTCCTACTGAACATCGAACAAGGTAAACGCCAGGACATCTCCCAAGTTCTTTCGGTTTCGCAAAAAATATTTAACCTACAGCGTAGCAATGAAGAAAAGCTGTTGACCCAGGTCTATGAAGACAGTAGGTTGGAGTTGAATTTTGCCGTGGTGATCCCGATCGCTGTGCTGCTGCCCGCCTTTTTGCTGGGCATACGGTTTTTTAGGAGACAAATCTTATCCCCGCTCAATTCGTTGGAACAATTGCTGAAACGTCTGACTGACGGTGAAATGCAACCCATAGAAGACCGTAAAGATCCGTTGATGCAGCCGTTGTTCAGCAGTTATAACCGACTAATTCGACGTTTGGCGGAACTGGAAGAGGAACACGTAAGCCACACCCAAACCTTGGAACGAGAAATACGTCAGGCTACCCACGCCTTACTTGAACAAAGCCATACGTTGGCGCGTTCAGAACGTCTGGCGGCGGTGGGTGAACTCGCCGCCAGCGCGGCGCATGAACTGCGAAATCCGTTGGCAGGTATCCAAGCTGCGCTCGAAAACATGTGCGGCGAATGTACGGATCCGAATATTACCGAACGATTGCCGTTAGTGAGTACAGAAATCAAGCGCCTGACTAATCGCCTTAACGATTTGCTGGCGTATTCCAAACAGCAGCCGGAAACAGCCAAAGTGATTAATATTTCGAAACTTGTGGCCGATCTTCTAACCTTATTGAAATATCAGGTACATGAAAACATAAAATTGATTTACTCGATTCCGCCCAATTTACAATCCCTGTTGCCGGAAACTGAATTCCGTCAGGCCTTGCTCAACTTGTTATTGAATTCTGCCCAAGAACTCGGCAAACAAGGCGGAACCATCAACTTAACTATTAACAAGCAGGCAGACAGCTTGAAGGTTGAGGTGTATGACAGCGGACAGGGTTTTCCAGAGAATTTGCTGGAACAAGGTGTCCGCCCTTTCGCAAGTTACCGCGAACACGGGACGGGGCTGGGTTTATCCATGGTGTTGCGGTTTGCCCGTTCGTTGGGCGGCCAGTTAAGCCTAAAAAATGACAGCCAAGGTCATGCTTGTGCGACCCTTATTTTACCGGCGGGTGTATGAAAGATTGCTTATTGATTATCGAAGATGAAGCTTTGTTGGGCAATGAATTGGCCCGATTTTTCCGTAAGCAACACTGGGATGTCAGTGTCGCTGTTGACATTAAAAGCGCTCGGCAATTTCTAAACGGGCAGGATGTAGAACCTATCGTAATCCTGTCCGACATGAACTTGCCGGATGGTAATGCCTTGGATTTTTTAGAGCAATCTGGAAGTGGCTTGCCGTATGCTGAATGGATATTTTTGACAGGCTATGGAAGTGTCACCGATTCGGTGCGCGCCTTGCGCCTGGGTGCGTATGATTTCATCGAAAAGCCCTGCGAATTGGACAGGTTACATATGTTGGTGGAAGGCGCCGCCCGGAGCGCCAGGGCGCAACGGCGCTTACAACAAGAAACCAGCCAACATTTCAGCCGTTATAGCTTAGATGCGCTCATAGGCCGCAGCCAGAAAATTCAAATCTTGCGGGACATGTTGAAACAACTGGCTAACGTACCGTTCTCCAGTTTGGTCATCAGTGGGGAAACGGGCACGGGCAAGGGCTTGGTGACGCGTATTTTGCATTACTCAGGCAATCGTGCCAGCAAGCCCTTGGTAGAGCTTAACTGTGCCGCCATCCCCAAGGATTTACTGGAATCCGAATTGTTTGGCTATGAAGCCGGGGCGTTCACAGGCGCAAAAAAACGCCATCGTGGCTTATTGGAACAAGCGGACACCGGAACGATTTTCCTAGATGAAATCGGCGAATTGGATTTGGACTTGCAAGGCAAGCTGCTTAAGGCGGTGGAAGAATTAAAGTTCAGGCGTTTGGGCAGTGAAAGTACGGTTGAAGTTGATGTCCAGATTATTGCCGCCACCAACCGGGACTTGCTGGGAAAGGTCAAGAGCGGAGAATTTCGCCAAGACCTGTACCATCGTCTCAGCGTGTTAAACATCCATATTCCGCCTTTGCGGGAACGGATTGAAGATTTGCGTGATTTGGTGCCGCAATTTGTTGCCGATTGCAATATCAAAACCGGAAAAAATATCAAAACAATTCCCGACAGCGTGTGGGATCAGCTTGAATCTTACGACTGGCCGGGTAACATCCGCGAATTGCATAACATCGTCGAGCGTTGTGTATTGCTTGCCGACAGCGAGGTGTTTCCGGCGCAATGGTTGCAATTGCCAAATAAAAATGTAGCGGCTGCCGTTGTTGCCAATGACGGCATGTTTATTCCGTTGGACGGAAGCCTGTCGTTACAGGATATGGAAAAGGTGATAATCCAAGAAGCCCTCAGCCGTGCCAACAACAATGTCACTGGGGCGGCCCGTCTGTTACGGGCGACACGCGAAACCATGCGCTATCGGGTACAGAAGTACCATCTTAAATACGATCAGGATTGATTGCGAGGCAGGCAAAGTTCGAGGTATGCATCTCCCGCCTGTGCCGTTATGTATTTTCGTCCTTGAACCGAAAGTTCAAGTGGGGACAGGCTCGTTAAATCAGGCTTCTCGTCGAGACGGGCATGCACACCATTAACGGTATTTGCCCCCTGGGTAAAAATAGGTTCAGGAAACACCCAATACACCATCGAACACCGCAGGAGATACAGGGCTATAGTTTACTCTGATTAGTGCTTTTCTAAAACATTTTCGATTTTGTCCATCATGCTCATAAAGCAGTCCTTCCAGCCTTGACTAAAAACAGTGGTTTGATTTTTCAGGGAGTGCAGTTCATGGCTTAAATTAAGCGCCGCCATCACGGCTATCCGTTCGGCATTGCCCACTTTGCCGGAATCGCGCATTTTGCACATTTGCTTATCTAATTCTTGGGCAGAACGGACGAGATTTTCTTGCTCATCGGGTTCACAGGCAATCTTGTATTCTTTCCCCATTATGTTAAGTAACACAGCTGTGTTTTTACCGCTCATGAACCCTGCCCCATCGTTTTCAGTCGTGAAATCATGGCCTCTACCCTGTTCCTGGCGATTGTGGTTTTTTCAAGAAGCTCGGCTTTTTCCCGCACCAACGTCTCCTGTTTGCTTTTTAAGGCTTCATTTTCGGTTTCAACCGTATGGTACAACTCGATGAGCTGATCCAGTTTTTTTTCAAGATCCTTTATCTCCAAGGATTGATAAGGTTCTTTCTCGGTCATGGCTTCACTTGATTTAAGGGGTAGGCTACGGCGGATAGCACGTAAGATAGCCCCTGCAGAAACAAAGGCAATGTATTTGTTAACTTAATAATAAACAAATTTTTGATAAATGGTAGCATAAGCCTAACTAATTCTAGTACAGTTTAGGCACTTGTGCGCTATGTTCTATCAAGACATCAATACAATAATTGTTAAAATTGATGCCGGCCTTTCCGCAGCGGAATCCCACGGCATGGCAGTAGGTATGCTCTGTGTCAATAACCGTACAGGACCAGGGTATTGGTTGAGCGAGTTATTGCATGAAGGTGGGGATGTTAGTGTTGAAGATAAGGCTATCTTAGAAGATTTGTTTGGAGAAACCAGTAGTCTGCTGGCAAGCGATGAATTCACCTTTGAGTTGTTGCTCCCAGATGAAGATGCGCCCCTTAGTGGGCGGATTGAGGCTTTGGGGCAATGGTGTCAGGGCTTTTTGTTCGGCTTGGGTTCAACCTCTGCCACATCTGAGCCAGCAGCAAACTGGTCCGATGATAGTCGCGAAATCGTGAAAGATATTGCCGAATTCACTAAACTTGATGCCGATGCTGAAAGCGAAGATGCAGAGAATGATTTTATGGAAATTACTGAATACCTCAGGGCGGCAGTCATTTTCCTGCACACTGAATTAAACTCAGTTGATGGCCGCACCGTACATTAAATGATCAAGGGCACATGAAACAAAGCGAATTCAAAAAACGCCGCAAACAATTGATGCAGCGCATCGGTAAGGGAAATATCGCCTTATTGGGCAGTTCATCGACAAAAATACGCAACCGTGACGTGCATTACCCGTACCGACAAGACAGTGACTTTTATTACCTGACGGGTTTTTCTGAACCGGATGCGTTGGCTGTGTTTATCCCTGGCCGCGAACAAGGCGAATATATCTTGTTCTGCCGTGAATTCGACGCCACTAAAGCCTTATGGGAAGGCGCGCACGCAGGCCTGGAAGGCGCGACCGGGCATTATCAAGCCGATGACGCGTTCCCCATAGACGACCTGGATGACATCTTGCCCGGCATGTTGGAAAACAAGCACAAGGTTTTTTATCCAATGGGGCGCGATTCCGATCTGGACCATCATTTGCTGGACTGGATCAACCACATCAAAAGCCAGTCCAGGTCGGGGTTGGTTGCACCTGGGGAATTGGTTTCGCTAGAGCATATCCTGCACGAAATGCGGCTTTTCAAAAGTAATGAAGAAATCAAATTAATGCGCCGTGCTGCGGAAGTTTCAGCCATAGGTCACGTCAAGGCGATGCAGGCCTGTAAGGCAGGTTTGTACGAGTACCAAATTGAAGCTGAATTAGTGCACCATTTCATGGTGGAAGGATTGCGGTCAGTTGCTTACCCGTCTATTGTTGCAGGCGGCAAAAATGCTTGCGTCCTTCATTACACGGAAAATACCGATAAGTTAAAAAACGGTGATTTATTGTTAATCGATGCGGGTGCGGAGTGCGACCACTATGCCGCCGACATTACCCGTACTTTCCCCGTGTCCGGTCATTTCAGCGAACCGCAAAAGCAGTTATACCAGTTGGTGTTGGATGCCCAAACCGCCGCTATCGAGCAAATCAAGCCAGGAATACCGTGGCATAACGCCCATGATGCCTCTGTAGAAGTGCTGACCAAAGGCTTGGTTGCCCTGGGTTTGCTGGAAGGCAAAGTAAAATCGCTCATCAAGAAAGAAAAGTTCAAGCAATTTTATATGCACCGCATCGGCCACTGGCTGGGGATGGACGTGCATGATGTCGGCGATTACAAGGTCGAGCAGAAATGGCGCTTGTTGGAGCCGGGCATGGTGCTTACCGTTGAACCGGGCTTGTATATTCCCACCGACTGCCTTACCGTGGATGAGAAGTGGCGGGGTATCGGCATACGTATCGAAGATGACCTGCTGGTTACCGAACAAGGCCACGAAATCCTAACGCATGGAGTACCAAAAACTATTATGGAAATTGAAGCCTTGATGCAGGGAAGATAATGCCACTCGACGGGCAAAATTTTGACATCATTATTGTCGGCGGTGGGCTTGCAGGCAACTGTCTAGCCTTGGCGCTGGGCGGTAGCGGCTTAAAGATTGCTGTCATTGAAGCCAATACTAGGGAGCAACTACTAAATTCGGCTATGGGTGACCGGGCGCTGGCCTTGGCTGCCGGCACTATTGCTACCTTGGAGGGCCTTGGGATTTGGCAAGGCATCGAAGCAAAAGCCACCGCCATTACGGATATACACGTTTCAGATAAAGGCCATTTCGGTAAAGTCCGGTTATCGGCACGAAAACAAAACGTAGCTGCCTTGGGTTATGTCATAACTGCACGGGATATTGAAAGCCATGTAGCAGAATTGGTCGATCAAACCCAGATTACACAAATTCGCCCTGCACGGCTGGTTGGCCTGATGTCGGACAACCATGCCGTCAATGTCAGCATAAAACATAACGACGATTCATTGTGCTGTTCGGCGAAATTATTGGTCGGCGCGGACGGCGGCAACTCGTCCGTACGCAAATTGCTGGACATACCCCAACAAGTCACCGAGTACGGGCAAACCGCCCTGGTTACGACTGTAAAGACCACGCTGCCGCACCGTAATGTCGCTTATGAACGCTTCACCAAATCGGGGCCCTTGGCATTCTTGCCTATCGGGAAAAACCAGTGTTCCGTTGTCTGGACGCGTACCTGTGAAGATGCCGATGCGTTGATGTCGGGCGGCGAAAACGATTTCCTAGAACGACTCCAACAGTGTTTCGGCTATCGGCTGGGGCAACTCACTTTAACCGCGCCACGGCGGGCATTTCCGGTATCCCTCGTTCGCGCTGAACGGATGCAATCAGGAAGGGCGGTGATTGTCGGCAATGCCGTCCATCAACTTCATCCCGTGGCAGGCCAAGGGTTCAACTTAGGTTTGCGCGATGTGGTGCAATTGGTGGACGGGCTACTTAAACACCATGGGTTAGGTGAAGATATAGGTTCAGCAACCTTTCTGGACGATTATGTAACGGCACGCGAACAAGACCACCGCAACACCATCGCTTTCACGGACACGCTGGTGAAGTTGTTTTCCAATGATTGGTTAGCGTTTGCTGCAGCCAGGAATATTGGCCTTGTTGCGTTGGATCATATACCGGTTGCAAAAGCCTTATTGTCACGACACGCGATGGGATTGGCGCAACGACTGCCCAAGCTTGGCAACCGTATTCAACGTGATGGCTAGTGCTTTGGAGCGGCAAAGGGGAAGCGCATCATAAACGAGTCAAAAACAGAAAATATCCATTTAGCATTTAGGTTTTGCTAGGCCTCGCTCGGAGGCATTAACGACCAGAAAAGCTAAAAATACATACCAATTTAAAATTGTTCCGAATTGCGTTTAACAAATTCACTTGCATCTGGTATATTCAGCCACGGCGTTAGGCTTTACGACCAAAATGGATGACGTTAACAGTAAGGGACAGCAAAAATAATATTAATCTTAAAAAGATGGGGGATCGTATGACGGAAGGGTTGTTTATTTTAACCACGTTGTTTGTTGCTTATGTAATTTATGTCATCGTAAATGAAAAGAAAGCGGGAAGCACAAGTTCTAAACCTGCGGCTGCAGCTACTCCGGCTTTACAGGAAGCCGTTGTGACGGAAAAACCAAAGGCCGCTGCCGCAAAACCAGCCGCCGCTAAAAAAGCCCCTGCCAAGGCGGCTGCTGATGCTAAACCCGCCGCCGTTAAACCCGTAGCGGTACAGGAGGCAATCGTCGCTAAACCTGCTGTAGTGGAGGCACCGAAACCGGCAGCCGTCAAACCAGCCACAGTAGCTGCACCGAAACCAGCAGCCGCCAAACCAACCGCTGCCGCACAAAAGCCAGCCGACACACCCGCACCAGAAGCCACCGCCATTAAAGGCACTGGCTTGAAAGATCCGAAAACAGGTGAGGTAGCGACCGCCTACGGCAATTACCGTTTCACCAAGCGCTGGATTAAAGAAGCCTTAGTTTCTGAGAAACTAGTCGACAAGGTTTACAAAAATGACGAATTGAATGCGAGTGTTGAGGCCAAGATAAAGGCGGGTCTCATTAAGCTTGAAGGGATGAAAAAATATAAGCCTTAGCCTTGTGCCAATGAATGGCTAACGCAAACAAATGCATAGGGCTTTGGATAACTTTCTTAAGCCTTGTGCCTTGTTCAGTCTTCCATGTTTAGTTTTTTTAAGCGATAACGGAATGAGCGAAACGTAAGCCCTAATTGCTTTGCAGCCGCCGTTTTGTTCCATCTGTTTTCCTCCAATGCGGTCGTGATTGCTTTACGTTCTATCGCATCCAGATAATCTTCCAAACTTTCTTTAGCAGGATCGTAGTCAGCTTGCTCGGTATCGGTACTATAGGCCCTGTCAACCAGGGGCAAGTTCAGGTCATCCACTTCAATCGTATTGCCATCGTATAAGGCCAACGCACGTTCCAGGATGTTTTCCAGTTCTCGCACATTGCCAGGGAAACGGTAGCGTTGAAGCGCAGCCAATGCGGATGTTGATATTGTTGGTGCATTTTCCTTGCTTAACTTGGTCAATACATGCTCAGCCAGCATTGGAATATCGGTTACCCTTTCCCGCAATGGCGGTAACACCAAGTCAATCACATTAATCCGATAGTACAAATCCTGCCGGAACACGCCGGACTTTACCATGTCGGCAAGATTACGGTGGGTTGCACTCAGCAAGCGCACATCGACCGGGATTTCCAGTTGCTCGCCTACAGGGCGGATTTTTTTTTCCTGTATGGCGCGAAGTAACTTGACCTGCAAAGTCTGCGGTAAATCCGCCACTTCGTCCAAAAATAATGTGCCGCCATCAGCTGCCTGGAACAGCCCTTTTTTGTCGCTTATCGCACCCGTAAAACTGCCTTTCTTATGGCCGAAAAATTCGCTTTCCATTAACTCATGGGGAATGGCACCACAGTTGATCGCAACAAACGGTTTGTCACCGCGTGAGCTTTGTTGATGGATCAACCGTGCCACCATTTCTTTCCCTGACCCTGACTCCCCACTGATATAAACGGGAGCTTGGCTACGTGCCAGCTTGTCAATCCTGGAGCGTATGTCGCGCATGACAGGGGAATCACCCAACAAAGTATTTCGAGTCCGTCGCTCTTTGGGGGTCTCGGGATTAGATAGTTTTAGGGCGCTGTTAATGAGCAGCCTCAATCCCGCCAAATCAATGGGTTTGGAAATAAAATCGAAAGCGCCCTTTTTCATCGCTTGAATGGCTGTGTCCATACTGCCAAATGCAGTGATGACGGCTATGGGTAGCGGTTGGGACAAACCCTGGATGTGGCTGATCAACTCCAAACCATTACCGTCGGGCAGTTTCATGTCAGTCAGGCATAGGTCAAACGTCTTGTCTTCCAGTAATGCCTTGGCGGTTTTAATGTTTTCTGCGGTATGGGTTTGAATAGCCATCCTATTCAGGGTCAACTCCAAAAGTTCCCGAATATCCGGTTCGTCATCGACAATCAAAGCCAGCGGTTTTTTCATATTTCAATGGTGGTAAGGTTGGCATCCTTAAGGCATAGCCTAAAGCAGCTACGATTTCCGTTTGTTAGATAATAACTCAATTTTGCCTGGTTTAATTCGGCCAATTCCCTCGATATATAAAGCCCCAGGCCAGTCCCTTTGGCAGAAGTTGTAAAAAACGGCTCGAACAACTGTTTAAGGTGCTCAGGGCTGATCCCAGGGCCATTGTCTATTACCTCTATGCACGGCCCATATTGGCTGTCCCTCGTCTGGACGCGTATCGCGCCTCGCTCAGGGTGTCCATAACGTAAGGCATTTTGGCATAAATTATCCATAATTTGCTTTAAATGCCCAGAGTCGATAAACCCCCACAACGGCTTGTCGGCCAAAGTAAGTTTAAATTTACCTTCAGCGTCGGCTTGTTCAACATAATAATTACTAAAATAATGATTGATCCAGGGGGCCAAGTCTATTTTTTCACGGGTAGAATCTGTCCTTTTTGAGAGGTTTAAAATATCTTCGATAATCTGGTTTACCCTGCTTGAATTAGTCTTGATGATACTGGTCAACCTCAAGTCTTGGTCCGTTAGCTGCTGGCATTCCGAGAGCAGTTGCCCCGCATGGCTGATGGCGCCTAATGGGTTGCGGATTTCATGGGCAATACTGGCGGTCAATCGGCCTAATGAGACTAGTTTGCTTTGCTGCAAACGTTGATTGTATAGGGCAGTGTCCTCAAGGATAATCATAAAAAAAACTTGCTGGTGAGTCGGCAAAGCAATAAATCGGCACTGGAGTTCAGCCTCTCCTGATAGCCGCAACATAATCACATTATTTTCAGGTGAGATAAGCCAGCATTCAAATGCCTGTGTCAACGTCTCGGATACGCCTTTTAGCTCATGGGGCATAAGGGATAAATTCGCCAACTGCAAGGCCGCCTGGTTTGCCACATGAATTGACTGGTGTTCGTCAACGATAATAATACCAGACTGCAAATGCTGGATAATATACTGGTTGAGCTCTTCCAGCTCGATGATGGTGTGCTGCTGCCGATCGGCAAGCTGCAACATCTGTTCTGAACGTCTTGCCAGCACCACAGACAATAAAGCGATTGCAAAATAGGTGGCGCCCAACATGCCCGCATAGGTAAAATTAGTTTGACGGAACAAATGGTTCTGGGCGGCGTACACTTCGGTTGATAAAATCGCCAAGCTGGCAATGGCTGCAAAAACCAGGGCACATCGACCGCCGATTAACAAGCCGCCCGCCGCTATCGATACCCCTAATAAAATGCCTATGCCGCTGCTGATACCTCCCGATGTGTGCATCAGAAAAACCAGGAATATAATATCCGTAAAGATCAATAACTGAACCAGGGTGCTGTAACCGAAAATCCGCCAGAAAGCCAAAAATCCGAGAATTATGGTAAATAGCAGATAAGCCGAACTACTGTAAGCGTACAAACGGCTATCAAATGAGCCAAGTAAGGACGGCCCAAAACGCATAAAAAATAGCAGCGCAAACGAACAAGCCAGGATAAAGCGGTAGATATAGTAAATATTAAGCAATTGCCAGGCCTGGCTGGCTGGCATCCCATAACCTTTTGAAAAAGGACACGGGTAAATCGTCGTTGCACTCTCGGTGGGTATCATTGTATTTAAGAATTACGTTTTTCAGGGACTTAGCCAGAATTGTCGGTTATCATAACTATAGCCGAAACTTGAGCGATCACACAGCGCACAAACCATACCGCGATAATCAAAAGCAGGAATAATTAATGAATATCCACGAATATCAAGCCAAACAGCTCTTCTTGGACTATGGGATACCCGTCCCTGGCGGCAAGCAAACCGCAAGCCCTGAAAATGCAGCAGACATCACGGAGCTCTTAGGTGGTGAAAGCTGGGTGGTCAAAGCCCAGGTTCATGCGGGCGGTAGGGGCAAGGCGGGTGGCGTTAAGCTTGCCAAATCCGGTGCTGAAGTTGCTGAGATTAGCAAAGCCATGTTGGGTATCCAATTGATTACCCACCAGACAGACGCGGTTGGCTTGCCGGTCAATCAAGTATTGATCGAAAAAACTTACCCTATCGAACGCGAACTGTATCTCAGCCTCTTGGTCGATAGAACCAGCGAACGGATGATTTTTATCGCCTCGGCAGCAGGCGGGATGGATATTGAAGCAGTCGCCCACGAAACCCCAGAGAAAATAGTCACGGCAAAGCTAAGCCCCATAGCGGGCCTGCAAGCCTACCAATGCCGCTTGGTCGCTTATGCACTGGGATTAAAGGGAAAACAACATAAGGCCTTGGAAAAGATCATGCAAGGCATGGTTGATTTGATGTTGGCAAAAGATGCCAGCCAGATTGAAATTAACCCCTTAATCGTAACAAGCAGCGGCGAATTAATGGCATTGGATGCCAAAATTAACTTCGATGATAATGCCTTGGCGCTGCATCCCGACATTTTGGCGCTCAAAGATCCTTCCCAAGAAGATGACAGGGAAAATATTGCCCAACAGTTCGGGCTTAACTACGTCACTCTTGAAGGCAACATCGGTTGCATGGTCAACGGCGCGGGCCTTGCCATGGCGACGATGGACCTGGTCAAGCTCAAAGGCGGCAAACCCGCCAATTTCCTGGATGTTGGCGGCGGCACTAACGTAGAAAAAGTCTGTGAAGCCTTTAAGCTCATCCTGTCTGACAAACATGTAAAAGCCGTGTTGGTGAATATTTTTGGAGGCATCGTCAAATGTGACGTAATCGCCCAAGGTATCTTGGCTGCGGTCAAGGAAGTCCACGTTACCTTGCCCGTCGTTGTGCGTTTGGAAGGGACAAATGTCGAAGAAGGTCGGGCGTTATTAAGCAATACCGGGCTGAATATTTATGCGGCGGATGATTTGGCACACGCCGCCGAACAGGTTGTTGCTTTGGCAGGAGAAGCGGCATGAGCGTTTTGGTCAACAAGGACACTAAGGTTATCTGTCAAGGCTTTACGGGCAAACAAGGCACCTTTCACTCCCAAGGGGCATTGGACTACGGCACTAAGCTTGTGGGCGGCGTTACCCCTGAACGCGGCGGGGAAACTCATTTGGGCTTGCCGGTATTCAATACCGTCCAAGATGCCGTAAGCTCCACTGGCGCAACCGCGAGCATGATTTACGTGCCGCCCTTTTATGCGGCGGATGCCATCCTGGAAGCAGTCGATGCGGGTATTAAGCTGATCGTCTGCATCACCGAAGGTATCCCTATCTTGCAAATGCTACGGGTTAAAGCCGCAATCGCCAGTACCGATGCCTTATTGATCGGCCCCAACTGCCCCGGCATCATTACGCCGGGCGAGTGCAAAATCGGCATCATGCCGGGCAAAACTCATCTTCCTGGCTCGATTGGCATCGTCTCACGATCCGGCACATTAACGTATGAATCCGTCCATCAAACCACCCGCGAAGGCTTGGGCCAAAGTACCTGTGTCGGTATCGGCGGCGATCCCATAAGGGGAATGAACTTTATCGACGTACTCAGCCGATTCCAAGCCGACGAACAAACTAAAGGCATCGTCATGGTCGGCGAAATCGGCGGCAGCGACGAAGAAGCCGCCGCCGACTACATCAAAGCCCACGTCACCAAACCCGTTGTCGCCTACATCGCCGGACAAACGGCTCCGCCGGGCAAACGCATGGGCCATGCCGGGGCGATTGTCACCGGCGGCAAAGGCACGGCGGAAGGAAAAGTTGCCGCGCTGAAAGCGGCAGGGGTTGAGGTCGTAAATTCGCCGACGGATATTGGCGCGGCAATCAAGGCTGCTTGTCAATAAGCAATGCAGGAAATAGCCTGTATGAAGTGCAACGTAATATGGGAATTCGGGGGTTTCATCGCGGATGAATAATAGAATTTGATTTTGGTTACAGGCAACACCAAGGATAAACCCAGGTCAACTTAGGCTCGAACGGTGATGTTCAGTCGAAAGAATGTTTGTTTCAAGAGGCTTTCATCTGGGAAAAGAGGGGAATGGAGAAGGCACAATATAATGACTAACGCTGAAGTAACGGGAAGCCTCAAAATCGCCCTGGCCCAAATCAATTTCCTGGTCGGCAACATAGGGGCCAATGTTGACAGCATCATCAAGACGGCAGGTGTTGCCCGTGACGATTTGGGCGCGGACATGGTCGTCTTTCCTGAGCTTATCGTGACGGGCTATCCCGCAGAAGACTTACTGTTCCGTGCCGACTTTATCGAAGAAGCCAATAACGCTATCCACCATATTGCCGAAAGCGTTGATGGTATTGCCTTGGTGGTGGGTTTTCCTGAACTGGCTGACGGCAAGCTTTACAACAGCGCTATTGTACTGCGCGACGGCGTGACCCTAGCCTGTTACCGCAAACAGGCATTGCCCAATTACGGCGTGTTTGATGAACGGCGTTATTTCATCCCTGGCAATCAACCCTGCGTATTCGAGTTTAACGGGTCGTTTATCGGCCTGACGATCTGCGAAGATGTCTGGCAGGAAGGCATCATCGCCGCCAACAAACAGGCTGGAGCGGACATCTTACTAACCTTGAATGCATCCCCGTTCAACTTGGGGAAAATGCACCAGCGTGAAGCAGTCATTTGTTCGCAGGTTAAAGCGGAGCAAATTCCTTTAGTGTACGTCAACCAGGTTGGCGGGCAGGACGAGTTGATTTTTGACGGCGCATCTTTTGTCACCGACGACCAGGGAAGCATCGTTTATCGCGCCGAAGAATTCCAGGAGTATCTGGGCGTAGTGGAATTCAAGGACAACCGGCCCATGCCAAGTACCTGTGTGCCTTTGGATGAAAAAATTGCCAGCGCTTACCATGCCCTCGTATTGGGTATTAAGGACTACGTACGGAAAAACGGCTTTGCTGGCGCAATCCTGGGCTTGTCCGGCGGTATTGATTCAGCACTGGTATTGGCGCTCGCCGTTGATGCGCTAGGTAGTGATAAGGTCGAGGTTGTCCTCATGCCGTCCCGTTACACCCAAGACATGAGTAACGAAGATGCCGTGCTGGAGGCCGATGCGTTAGGGGTTAAATACCATGTGATCCCCATCGAGCCTGCCGTCAATGCTTTCACTGGCATGTTGTCCGACGTGTTTGCCGGCATGAAAAAAGACACCACCGAAGAAAATATCCAAGCTCGTTGCCGGGGTGTAATCTTGATGGCTATATCGAACAAACAAGGCAAATTATTGCTGACGACCGGCAACAAAAGCGAGATGAGTGTAGGTTATGCCACTCTTTACGGCGATATGGCGGGCGGTTTCGCGCCGATCAAAGACGTGCCGAAGATGTTGGTTTACCAGCTGGCACATTACCGCAACTCACTCTCGCCCGTTATACCCGAACGGGTGATAATTAGGCCACCTTCGGCTGAGCTTGCGCCTGACCAAGTCGATGAAGACTCTTTGCCGCCTTATGAAATACTCGATGCTATTCTGGAACGCTATGTGGAAAAAGACCAATCCGCCGACGAAATCATGGTGGCGGGTTTTAGCCGCGAACACGTAACGAGGGCAATCAACCTCGTCGATAAGAATGAATACAAGCGTAGGCAATCACCTCCCGGTATCCGCATTACCACCAGGGCTTTCGGCAGGGATAGGCGTTACCCCATCACTTCTGGTTATAGGGGCATTAAGGGGTAGGTTATTTACCGATCGACAATCGGGTCTTCGCTTTTTTCAATCCATGTATGCACTACAATTGTGCCATCAACCTGCATGTAAGCATCGGTTGGTTGCGTTAATATTTGC
>NZ_AYLO01000081.1 GCF_000496735.2 Methyloglobulus morosus KoM1 | reverse complement strand
ATTTCAGAAGTAAAAAAGCAGATTCAATATGGCATCAATATTGCTGTTACAGAAATGTTGCAGTTAATGCTAACTTAATGTATTAGCTGCTATACTGTCTTATGAATGTAATAAATTGCTGCTATATTGACTTATGAATGTAATATTAAGTCAGTTGTGACAATTTTTACATTTGCTTTGCGTATATGTTAATTAGTAATTGGAGGTTTTAATGAAGAAGCAATATTGTTTTCTTGCGGCACTCATGCTTTGGATGTTTTCCTCAGTGAGTTTCGCTTCAATGACAGAATCCATAGTGAGTCCGAGTCCTGTGTCATTTTCCTTAAGTTTTACACAGGGTGGTACCACGATAGCGTCCTCCGGATCGGGTTTTGATCAACAAGGTGCATTAAAAATTGCAGATGATTGGTTTCATCTCGTATTTGGGCATTTCGGTCATGGCGGCTTTGGGGATGATTTTGGTCATGAGCATCATGGACACCACGGGCATCATGAGCCCGACTGTGATGATGGCCCGGCGGCTGTACCCCTACCTTCGGCAGTTTGGTTGTTTGGATCAGCCCTGTTGGGACTATTGGGCGTTAAACGCAAGCCTAGTGAATTCCTCGGCTAGATTTAGACAAAAAGCTAAATATCCGTATTTAGCGTAGGATACTGAATGTTTACCCGATTTAGCTAAATGAACTAAATCGGGTTTTTTTTGGGATTTTTGCACGACCGCAGCAAGTACGCTTGATTGATATGTGATGGTTAAAATCACCTTCCAATCAAAAACATCCGTGCCAACAGCAGCACAATAAAGAATCCCATCGAATCGGTAATGGCCGTCAGCATGATGCTGGCACCAACGGCTGGGTCTTTGCCGAGCTTATACCGCCCCAATGGAATGCTCAGGCCGACCAGCACGGCGACCAAAAGGTTGATCAACATGGCAAATCCGATGACGATAGACAACGCCAGGTTGTAGTAAAGTACCCAACTCAACAAGCCGATAATCAAACCAATAAACAAGCCGTTCAACAGTGCGAGCGACAGTTCTTTTTTGATTAACCGGCGGACATTAACCGCATTAATTTGCCCTAACGCCAGCGAACGTATAATCAGCATACTGGTTTGATTGCCGGTATTCCCGCCCATGGCGGCAACAATGGGCATGAGCGAGGCCAAGGCGACCATTTGCAGGATGGTGTCTTGAAAGACATCAATAATCCGTGTCGATGCAAAAGCCGTGGCGACGTTTATCAACAGCCAGCCCCAGCGATTTTTGGCGGATTTCCAGACGCTGGAAAACAAGTCTTCGTCTTCTTCCACGCCTGCCTGGATCAACATCTCCTCATCGGTTTTTTCCCGTATATAGTCCATAATGCTATCGACGCAAAGCCGTCCTTGCAGTTGGCCTTGCTTATCGACGACTGGCGCAGAAATCAAGTCGTAACGCTCAAATGCCCGTGCAGCGTCCGCTGTGTATTCGTCCAGATGGAACTGGACAAAATCCGTAACCATCGCCTCGGCAACGTGTTGTGCAGGCGAATGGGTAAGCAAGCGCTGCAATGGCAGCACGCCTTTAACGATATTGCCTTGGTCCACCACGAATAATTTGTCGGTATGGCTGGGCAATTTCCCTAATTTACGGATATAGTTGGTGATGGCCCATAGGTTAAGGTCATCACGGACAGTAATCATGCCGAAATCCATGAAGGCACCCACCTGGTCGTCCCCGTAGGAAAGGATGGTGTTCAGGTGGGTGCGTTCCTGGTTATTCAGTGACCGAAGGATTTTGAGCATCGCCCGTTTGGGGATGTCGGCGGCAAGGTCGGCAATTTCGTCGGTATCCAAGTGGCTGGCAAACGTCGCCAGCTCTTCTTCTTCCATGCCCGAAATAAGGGTTTGCCGCACGGCATCAGACACTTCCAGCAAGATTTGGCCATCATTATCAGACTTGATGGCATCCCATACCGTCTGGCGTTGGTCTAAAGGCAAAGATTCAAGGATGAAGGCAATATCCGCCGGATGCAAATCGGACAAACGCTCTTGCAGTCGGACTTGATGCTGTTTGTTGACTAGCGCTTCTTCTAGGTCATGGTGGCTTGAGGCACTCTTTCGTACCAGCGAATTTTCCAGCTCCTGTTTATCCAGCAGGGCGACCACAGCCTGTAGCTGCTGTTGCAGGAATTGCGTGGAATCTACATTTGGGGTGTCCATATCGCCTTGATTAGATTAAATTTATGCTTTTCAATTGTTCCGGTTTTGAAAAGTTTGAAAAAAGGGTCTAAGTTATTGCATAAGGCTACGAGCCAAAATCTCTTGCCAAAGTTCACGATAGGCTTGAGCAGAACGGCTTTTGCCGCTGTAGGCCCCCAGTGGTTTACGTTCCACCCCCATGCGTTCAACGTCGCTGGCATGGGGTATTGCGGTCGTTAACATCTCTGGATAATTCGCCAATGCCTCGCACATTAACGCTTTGTGCATTTTTTTCCGGCTGTCGACCATTGAAAAAAAAGGCATAAGGCGGGTGCTTTTCAACCCATGGTCTGCAATAAATTCTTTGAGTTGTACTAAGGTCCTCAAAGACAGTGTAGTTGGAATTATAGGCGATAACAACAAGTCAGCCGCTGCAAAAACCGCTTCGGACAATAAGGAAATACTGGGCGGGCAATCCAAGAAAATAAAATCGTATTCGTCAGCCAAGGGTTTGAGGCGTTTTTTTAGCTGTTGGGTAGGTTTTTTCTTGTCGTCCAACAGTAAATCCAGGTTCCTGAACGAAAAATCCGCCGGGATTAAATCCAGGTTTTCAAAGTCAGTGCCCTTAATCAGGTCTTCCAATTCGTGCTCCCCTGCCATCAACCCCTTACCGCCGCCCTTGATTTTAGGTTTGATCCGGAAATAATAACTGCTGGCACCTTGCGGGTCGAGGTCCCAAACCAGTGTGCGATAGCCGCATTGCGCTGCATTGAAAGCGAGATTAACGGCACATGAGGTTTTGCCAACGCCACCTTTAATGTTGTATAAAGCCAATATTTTCATAGTGTCCCCAGTTATGATAATAGGCGGACTAATGAATTTCCGCTCATTGATCGAAATAGAAACACCCTCATGTCTTTCTCGGTGCAAACAGGTCATGAAAAGACGTATGGGTTTCCTGTTTCTTAAAAGCCGTGAATTGTGAAGTGAAGCTGTCACGCGCTTTACATTTGCGGTTTTCAAAATCCTGGATCAACACGCCCATCGCCAAAAAAGTCCGGCTTGGCGTATTGATGGTTTGCATTTCTTCGCTGAATTGTTGTAGTTGCTCTTGCTGAACTGAGTAATCCTGATAATCGCCCAATACTTCCTGCAACTGTTTTAGCCGCTTAATCAATTTATCTGTTTGGTTATCGGGATAAAGATTCTGGAAAAACTCCATCAGATAGCGTAATTTTTTGCAGGTTTTCCTGAGCTTATGCAGCGCACCGGAGGGCGAGTGGCGGTCAATGGCATCCCCTTCTTTTACGGCTAGCTTATAGGTTTTCCATATCCTTTTATCCGCCAGTTCTTTAATCGTCAAGTGAGCATTCGTTTCTGTTGGATCGGGTGACGCAGATGAAGAAAGGTAGGTTTCCCACTGCGCCAGTGTCGTTAAATACTTGGCAGACCGTAATTTTTTGGCAAGCTGTTTGTGCGATTTTTGTTTTTTCACCTGCAAAAAGTTATGTAAAGGATTGATGCTTTGTCGAATAACTGGGGGCAATTTCTTTTTGTATTGCTCGAAGTTCAACAAATACACGTCCAAGTCACGCGTTTCTCCAGTTATCTGGCCCAGCCATGAGAAAAACTCCCTGTAAATGATAAGTACGTCTTCCGGCAAAACATGCTTGACTTGACTAAGTGCGACCCGCGTTCTTCTGACGGCCACCCTGAAGTCATGCAAAAACTCGCTGTCGGTATCGGCGATGGTGCCCTGTTCGTTGAGTTTGATCACACGCAACAGATAGCTAAAAATGGTTTTGCAGGCGACATCGGCACGCATTTCTGGAGTGAGCTTTATGTCCAATTTGGAGGAGTAATCTTTGGGCAGTCGACCTTGCAACCTTAAGGCTTCTAACAGCACGGGCTTGTCCGCTACGGTTACACCCAGCTCTTTAGTGACCATTTCTGTAATGTGCCCGACAGTTTTGTCATAACCCTTGACAGGAAATAGGGTAAGGCGGTTATTGAGCAAATCAAATTGTTCAATCAACACGCGCAGCACAATTTTTTCGTCTTTGTTGAGGATGTCCAGGTGATGCGCCTCACATTCCAGCGTACATATTGCCAGTAAAGCCCGCACACCTAATAGCGGTTCCAATGTCTGCCGTACCTTACCAGGATTAAATTGCTTGCTGAAGGCGGGGACGTCAAACAAAAGGGTACTGGCTATCAGTTCGCCATTCTTGCGGTTGGTCAGCATTAATGACGAAGATTGTTTTGAGCGGTTAAATTCGCAGATGACACCCTGCCTGTATAAGCGCCAATCAAAACTGTCGTAATAGGTCTTAAGGAGGTATTGCCTGGAGACAAGATGGATGTCTACTTGGTCGCTTAATGCGGAGATCAGCTTTACGGCCGTCATATTCGCGGGTAATTCAAAATGGGTAGTCGCCATGACTAAAAACACCTTTTATAAATAATCGAGTACATAATACTGTAATTATCTACTATTATCATTTGATGACATGGGAGATATAGGTCATTTTGGAGACGAATACTGAATTAATAGGTCAGTGTAACAGCCGTATGTTGCTATGAAGCGCTTCCTTACCAGTGTGTTTCATAATTAGTATTCACTTTTATTTTTCGGTAACAATGATTGACGGACAGACAAATGAGCAGAGAGCTATGGTTGCTGCGGCATGGCAAGGCAGAACGCTACGACGGTAGCGAAGATTACGACCGTCGTTTAAAAAAACGCGGGAAGCGTGACGCCGCCCGCCTGGGGGAATGGTTGCGGGAACAAGGCTTGTTTCCTGACTTGGTGATCAGTTCACCGGCATCCCGTGCCATCATGACCGCAAAAATCGTGTCCGATATTCTCGACATAGAACGTCAGCATATCCAAATGGAAAAGCGCCTGTACGATGAGGGCTTAGTACGGGTCAAATCGGTGTTGGCTGATTGCCCGGCAAGCTTGAACAGGGTGTTATTGGTCGGGCACAACCCGGAGTTTGAGGATTTGTTGACTTATCTGGTCAATCTTAAAGATCTGCCAGAAGTTGAAAAATTGCTTCCGACCTCCGCGTTAGCACGAATGGTTTTGCCTGATGACTGGGCGCATTTGGAAAAGGGCAGTGCAAAATTGATTTCCATCACCTGTCCAAAATCCTTAACCGAAGAAATCGAAGAGCCGCTGGATTAATTATGTCATTGTCATATTTCTGTCATAAAATGACATTAAGCTAAAGAAGTATTCTACGCAAATGCCAGTATTGTCAATCACGAGAGAGTTCATAATGAAACCAATTTTTAAAACGAAATCAATTATTGCTGCGATGGGGCTTGTTACCGCCGGACTGATGGGAACGGTTGCACATGCGGTGCAGACTGTTGATGCAGGTGTCCCTGCATACCAAGCAGCCAGCGGCATTTCCGGCAACCTGTCCAGTGTAGGTTCCGATACGCTTGCCAACTTGATGACGCTTTGGGCGGAAGACTTTAACCGCGCTTATCCCAATGTCAACATTCAAATTCAGGCCGCCGGTTCTTCTACTGCGCCACCCGCATTGACTGAAGGCACATCTAATCTCGGCCCCATGAGTCGTGAAATGAAAGATGATGAAATCGAAGCATTCGAAGGCAAATACGGCTACAAGCCAACGGCTGTTCCTGTGGCTGTCGATGCCCTTGCTGTACTGGTCAACAAAGACAACCCCATCAAAGGATTGACGATGGAACAAGTTGACGGCATTTTTTCTTCCACCAACAAATGCGGCGGTTCTGCCAGTATAGAAACCTGGGGTGATGCCGGCGTGGCTGTATGGGGAGCAAAAAGCATCCAGTTGTACGGACGTAACTCGGTATCAGGAACCTACGGGTACTTTAAAGAACACGCCTTATGTAAAGGCGACTTCAAAAGCAATGTCAATGAACAGCCAGGTTCGGCTTCAGTTGTTCAGTCGGTCACCGAATCTGTCAACGGTATTGGCTATTCCGGCATGGGTTATTCCACATCCGGCGTGAAAATGGTGCCTTTGGCAAAAAAAGGCAGCACCAGCTTTGTTGAAGCCACTCCCGCAAATGCGCTTAATGGAACCTATCCATTGACGCGTTTCCTGTACATATACGTTAACAAAAAGCCGAACCAACCCTTAGCGCCATTGGAAAATGAGTTCATCAAGATGGTCCTATCGCAAACGGGCCAACAGTCTGTAATTAAAGATGGTTATATACCCTTGCCCGCGAGCGTCGTGGAAAAGGCTTTGTCTGCCGTCAAATAAGCTTTGCGTTTAGGAAAGTGTTGTCATAGCGGTTAAGGATTGGTTTACAAGGATGTTAAGCCTGCGTTAGCCAATTTCCCTCCTCAAACGAATGGTTTATATGGATTGAATGGTCGATGCCTGAAAAACGAGGTTCGGCCATTTTTTATATCTTATAACAAACGAATCAATGTGCTTCGTACGTTGAAAATGCAATTTCCTACTACCCAATCCTCAATACGTTTAAAATAGAATTCCAAAATTTACTGCTGAAACACAAACGATACGCAAAACTGTCATTTAAAGACTTTACAATAAAAACATGCCTGAAAACCTAGCCAAAAATCCAACTCCTACAGCCGTTACGCTTGTTGCCGGCAATGCCTATCAAAAATGGCGGTTAGTGAAAGATTCTTTGGTGCGCTACGGCGTTATCGTCGGCGGCCTAAGTGTCATCGTCGCTATCGTACTGATTTTCTTTTATTTGTTGTATGTAGTCCTGCCTTTATTTGCATCGGCAAAAGCCAATTCAATCGCTGAGTACGTGCTTCCTGAAAAAACATTGGGCAAGACGGTTTTGTTGGAAACGGAAGAGCAAAATGAAGTGGCGGCCCGGTTTACTGATACCGGACAGGTTGTTTTTTTCGAGGTCGCTACAGGGAAAACGATTTTAACTCAGGGAATAGCCATCCCAGAAGGGATCCATATCACCAGCTTTGCCCAAGGCAGTGACATCAGCCAGGGTGGCGTAGCGTACGGTCTTTCAGACGGCAAGGCCATCGTCGTAAAACATCAATATAAAATCACATATCCCAACAATCAGCGCCTGATTACGCCATCGCTCAACTACCCGCTGGGCCAGCAACCTTTGGTCATCGACGAAGCGGGTTCCCCCCTGGAGAAGATTGCCGTCAAGGTTGAATCTGACAAGACCATACTTGTTGCAAAAATCGCCGACAAGGTTCATTTAGTCAGTTTTGCCCAAGAAAAGTCCCTGTTCGCTAACGAAGCGACAATAACGCGGACATCCGCAGTGTTGGATGCCTCAGCGAAAGCGATTGTTGACCTGTTAATTGATAAGGATGACAACCAACTGTACCTTATGGACAATGAAGGCCTGTTAAGCGCCTATGATATTCGCGACAAAGCCGCACCCAAATTAAAGCACCAGCAAAATGTAATCGAGGCCGGACAGACAGTCACCAGCTTGACTTTCCTGAATGGGGACATTTCCCTGTTAGTGGGCGACTCATCGGGCTTGGTGTCGCAATGGTCACAAGTCAAAAACGAACTTAAACAACTGGTCTTTAAAAAAATCCGGTCATTTAAGGTTTCTGACAAGGCGGTCGTTGCGGTTGAGTCTGAGCAACGCCGAAAGGGGTTTATGGCAGTCGATGCCGCCGGTACTGTCGGCCTTTACAATTCAACGGCGGAACGGCAACTTATCAAAGAGCATATCGGCACGTCACAGCCAATAGCCGCCGTATTATCGCCACGCTCAAATCGTTTGTTGCTGGAAACGGGTGACGAAAAAATCCATGTTTGGAATGTGGACAATGAACACCCAGAGGTTTCCATCAAGTCCCTGTGGCAAAAAGTTTGGTACGAAAGTTATCCGAAACCTGACTATATTTGGCAATCCTCTTCTGCCAGCAACGATTTTGAGCCCAAATACAGTCTGGTACCTTTAGTGTTCGGTACCTTAAAAGCCGCCTTTTACGCGATGCTGGTCGCCATGCCCCTCGCCTTGATGGGTGCCATTTACACCGCCTATTTTATGGCGCCCCAAATGCGCCAAGTCGTAAAACCTGCGATTGAACTGATGGGCGCATTGCCCACGGTTATCCTGGGTTTCCTGGCAGGCCTTTGGTTGGCCCCGTTTATTGAAAAACATTTGGCTGGATTGTTCTTGTCGTTGATTTCGCTGCCTATCGCCGTCTTGTTGTTTGCTTTTCTCTGGCAATTTTTGCCTAAGACGCTACGCCAAAAAATTCCCGAAGGGTGGGATGCGGCAATTCTAATGCCGGTTATCGTAATCGTTAGCTGGTTGGCTTTTACCATCAGCGTACCTTTGGAAGCTTACTTGTTTCACGGCTCATTACGTGACTGGTTTAGCCACGAGTTCGGTATCGGCTACGACCAACGCAATGCGCTGATCGTCGGTATAGCTATGGGTTTTGCGGTAATACCCACTATTTTTTCAATTGCCGAGGATGCCATATTCAGCGTCCCCAAGCATTTGACCGTGGGATCGTTAGCTTTAGGGGCAACCACCTGGCAAACCATGACGAAAGTGGTTTTGTTGACGGCCAGCCCAGGTATTTTTTCTGCCGTCATGATCGGCCTGGGACGAGCGGTTGGAGAAACCATGATTGTACTCATGGCAACTGGCAATACGCCGGTGATGGATTTTAGCGTCTTTCAGGGCTTACGTACGCTGGCCGCCAATGTCGCGGTAGAAATGCCGGAATCGGAAGTCGATAGCACCCATTATCGAGTGTTATTCTTGACAGCGCTGGTCTTGTTCATTTTTACTTTTGTATTTAACACCTTGGCGGAAGTTATCCGCCAACGCTTGCGGGAAAAATATAGCTCTTTATGATAGCGTCTTGGTTTAAAAGCGGCACTCCCTGGATTTGGTTCAATGCGGCAGCAGTCAGTGCTTGCCTTATCATGATTATCGGGGTGTTGGGATTAATAATCGTTCGTGGCATCGGGCACTTTTGGCCGGCGGAGGTTGCCCGTATCAATTATCAGGAAGCGGATGGTCAGGTCAAAACCCTGTTCGGCGAGATCATTGATACCAGCATAACCCCTGCGGCAATAGCCAAAACGTCCGGTTTCAAAATGGCCGACAATGAAGACACCTTGGTGCAGCACCAGGTTAAAACGGGTAATCGTGACATTACCGGGGTTGATTTTCGCTGGTTGCAGGAGCGGAATATCAAAGACCAAGCATTCCCTGGCGACATCATGGTGGTGGAACGTCGGGAATGGGGCAATTTTTACGGGCAGCTTGTTGCCGTCAAAGAGAACGGTGCCACCCTTGCCAGTCATGAACAAGCATGGACTGTCGCACAGGCAAAGATTGCCGACACGCTGAAGGTGTATAGCGAAATCACCCATCTGGAAAAAAAGGAAATCGGCGCAATCAACTATAGCTTGGAGAAGTTAAGGCTGAAACAAAGAAAACTGGAATTAAAAAACCGACTGGATGATTCGGCTAGGTCAGCCATAGAAAATGAAAACGCAGGGCTTAAGACGCAATACGAACAATACCAAACGCAACTTAAGGATTTATACCAAAAGGTCAGGAGCGCCAGTTTGGTGGCGAAAACCGACAGCGGCGCTGAAGTCGTCATTCCGTTGTCCAAGGTCGTCAGGATCTATCAACCCAATAGCATGGGCTTATTGGACAAGGTCGCCCATTATTTTAATAAGCTGGGCGAATTTCTGACCGACGACCCACGCGAGGCCAATACCGAAGGCGGTATCTTTCCTGCTATTTTTGGCACGGTCATGATGGTCATGATTATGTCCGTCATCGTCACCCCTTTTGGCGTGATTGCAGCGGTGTATTTGCGCGAATACGCAAAGCAAGGTTTCATCACGCGGCTCATTAGGATTGCAGTCAACAATCTGGCAGGTGTCCCTTCGGTCGTTTACGGTGTGTTTGGCTTGGGCTTTTTTGTTTATATCCTGGGCGGCAATATCGACCGCTTGTTTTTTCCAGAATCCTCCCCTGCACCTGTTTTTGGGACGCCCGGCATACTCTGGGCATCCATCACGCTATCGCTGCTAACCTTACCCGTCGTGATTGTGGCAACTGAAGAAGGTCTGGCGCGTATCCCTAAATCCATACGCGAAGGTAGTTTGGCTTTGGGTGCAACTAAACTTGAGACGCTATGGCGTACGGTGTTACCTATGGCTAGCCCTGCCATCATGACGGGACTGATCTTGGCTGTCGCCAGGGCAGCTGGCGAAGTCGCGCCGTTAATGCTGGTCGGCGTGGTTAAGCTGGCCCCTACCTTGCCGCTGGACGGCAATCTCCCATTTATCCATTTGGACAGGAAATTCATGCATCTGGGTTTTCATATTTATGATGTCGGCTTCCAAAGCCCAAATGTCGAAGCAGCGCGGCCTTTGGTCTATGCAACGGCATTATTGCTGGTCTTGGTGATTATCGGGCTAAATCTGACCGCGATCATCATAAGGAACAATTTACGCGAAAAATATCGGGCATTGGAAGGTTAAAGATGGCTATAGAACACGGGCGTACCCACGCAATTGACATGAATTCTATCTTACGTGGGCGTGATACTCCCCAAGAGCAGCTTGATATTTCCATAAAGGTAGAAAATCTCAACCTGTATTACGGGCAAAAGCAAGCCCTGCATAATATCAATATGGAAATACCTAAACAGCGGGTAACGGCTTACATAGGCCCTAGCGGTTGCGGTAAATCAACTTTGTTACGCTGTATCAACCGTATGAATGATCTAGTAGACAGTGCCAGGATCGAGGGTAAAATCCTGCTGGACAATGAAAATGTCTACGACAAATCGGTCAACGTAGCGGCATTACGCAGGCGTGTGGGGATGGTATTCCAAAAACCTAACCCTTTCCCAAAATCGATTTTTGAAAATGTTGCATACGGCCTGCGTATACAAGGTATCAACGACAAGCGTACCCTTGATGAAACCGTTGAAAATGCCTTGCGGGGTGCGGCACTTTGGGATGAAATGAAAGACCGGCTTAACGATAATGCCCTGGGTATTTCCGGTGGACAACAGCAACGGCTGGTTATTGCTAGGGCAATCGCCATTGAGCCGGAAGTGTTGTTGCTGGACGAACCTGCATCGGCATTGGACCCAATTTCCACGCTCAAAATCGAAGAACTGATTAACGAGCTAAAAGAAAAATATACCATCGTCATTGTCACGCACAATATGCAACAGGCCGCCCGTGTTTCCGACTATACTGCATTCATGTACATGGGTGAATTGATAGAGATAGACAGCACTAGCCAACTGTTCACCAAACCCAAAAAGAAGCAGACCGAAGACTACATAACCGGCAGATACGGTTAACA
>NZ_AYLO01000080.1 GCF_000496735.2 Methyloglobulus morosus KoM1 | reverse complement strand
GGTGCTTACAGCTCAGTAAAAAACCAACTATTGCGGCCAATAAAGCCCCAATCTCTCACGGTTCCATATTTGTCCGGTGATCCTGCGCTGTTTTGGTTGTGTATAGGTATAACGATATATATATGCCCTAAGATGGGTGGGCGGTTGCTTGGGGAACGGGTTATCAGCCAGCAAGGCCAAAACCTGGGGCGAACCTTCGTGCAGGCGCATCATGAACTTTCCAAACCAGTCACCCTGCATTGGCCCGCTTAGTGAGACAAACCACATTTGCCAGTCCAGGCGCGGTTGATGGGGAATATTCCAACTTAAGGGCTTGTCAACGGCATCGGGCTTGTATTTAAAACCGTATTCCCGCCAATGTTCGCCGTCATTTGACCCTTCAACGATTATTTCGTCACGTTCTGTGGTCATCACAGCAAAAGGGCCGTAATTATTCACAACCGAGAAAGTAGATGCGAATTGGATTAAGCTGGACAAAGGCTTGAAAGGTAACCGATGTGTTTGCGCCATCCAGATCTGCGTCGTCAATATCACGATCACGAAACCCGCCCAAACTAAAGCACATAAATTAGCATAGAATGTTGCCGGTTTATGGCACGGCAATAGGCGCTTACGCAGCCATGTTGGAGTCATTCTGGACAGGTCGCGGTCATCAAATAAAAACAGGCACAACAACAGTGTCAACAGGTTGAAAAACGTATAGCTGCCAGTTAGGATAATACTGGTTTGCAGCAAGACGAAACATCCGGCAGCAAAAAGGCGAAACGGTCGCGGCAGGAACACAAGAAAAGGAATCGGCAACTCAATGAGCAAGACACCGAGCGTACAAAACTTTTGCCACCATTCGGGCAGGAAATAAGCGTAATACCCCAGCGGCGACGGTAGCGGTTGGGTCAGGTAATGGTAATTGAGTGCGGTCAGGTTCGCCCAGTTTGGGTCGCCGCTGGCGATTTTCACCACGCCGCTCATGAACATGAAACGGGCAATCAACAAACGGTACAACAGTACGATAATCGGAGAATTTCCGGTTAAAAACAGGGCAAGAAAGCCGCTTTCCAGTAAGAGCGCATCCCATTGGAACGAGGTAAAATCCTGTCCGGCTGTTGTGATCGACAAGTAACAGGCAAAGCAAACGATCAATGCGGCGCGAACGAATACATTAAGTATCACCAAACAGGCCGCAGCCATCCCAGCCACACAAACCCCTTCCAGGGCGGAATCCGATGCATCAAGCCAAAACAGGGTCGGGAACTGCCAATATTTCGTATAATCGTAAACCAGCTCGATGCGCCCAAGTAGCTCCTGCAAGGGCAAGATGCCATTCGCACCGACGAGGCCATCGATTTGCGTGGCCATCGACCAAAATGCAGACAGGTAAATCAACCCCAAGCCGCGCAAAAACCACCAGCGGATAACAAGGCACGAATCCGTGGTCAAACCAGTTATGCTATCCTGTTTAAAAAACTTGTCGAAGATGGACTGGAACATAAGGGCAGAGGAGTTATCTCTTATCAGGTCAATTCAATGATAACAAAACAAGGCGGATTACGGCGCACGGTAACTTCCTTACATTGTCAAATGATAAATTGTTTGTGCGCTTAATCCGCCTTACGATAATGCTGTTTTGAAACACCAAGAACAATGCCTCATGAAGTATAATAACGGTCATCCAATCATGTAAGTTAAGGCAGCCACTATGCACGTTACCTTGGTCAATATTTTAGTCGACTCCGCACACATCGACGATTTTATCGCCGCAACACGTCTCAATCATGAAGCATCCATACGTGAATCCGGTAACCGTCGTTTTGATGTGCTGCAATCACCCGAAAATCCCGCCCAATTTATCCTATACGAAGCCTACGACTCTGCTGAAGCGGCGGCGGAACACAAACAAACAACCCACTACTTAACCTGGCGGGATACGGTCGCAGAGTGGATGGCACAGCCACGTCAAGGCATCCGTTACGAAGGCCTCTTTCCGCAAAGCTAAAAGCGTATGCAATTTTCTCCTTTTTCAATTTCTCGTTTGCCGCGCATTAGTTTTGGTTCTGGCCGACTCAACGAAGTCCCGGCGCTGGCGGCAACCTATGGCCGCACCGCCTTGCTGGTGACAGGGAAGCAATCGTTCTGCGCCACGCCACGTTGGCAGTCTTTTACCCAATCACTAGAAACCAAAGGGGTGCGCTGGTTACACTTAACCGTTTCGGGCGAACCATCGCCGACGCTGGTGGATGATGCGGTCAATCGGTTTCGCAGTGAAGCGGTCGATGTCGTGGTCGCCATAGGCGGCGGCAGCGTACTCGATGCCGCCAAAGCGATAGCCGGATTGTTGCCGCACGGCAATTCGGTCATGGATCACCTGGAAGGAGTCGGAAAGAACATCCCTTATCGTGGGCCAAGCACCCCTTTCATCGCCGTTCCCACGACGGCAGGGACGGGGAGTGAAGCAACCAAAAATTCCGTTTTGAGCATTTCGGGCCGAGACGGCTTTAAGAAATCTTTCCGAGATGAATGCCTAGTCCCCGAATATGCCGTGATCGACCCCGATTTACTGGCAAGCTGCCCACGCGAACTCGTGGCCGCCGATGGCATGGACGCGTTCACGCAACTATTGGAGTCCTACGTGTCAATCAAGGCCAATCCATTCATAGATGCCTTGGCATGGAGCGGGATGACAGCCGTCAAGGAAGGGCTTTTTGCCGCTTGGGAAGGCAAAGAGCCGGAAGCTTCCCTTGGTCGCGGTGCGATGGCTTATGCCGCCTTGCTTTCAGGCATCTGCTTGGCGCAGGTAGGATTAGGATCGGTACATGGCTTGGCTTCGCCGTTGGGCGCGTACTTTCCCATTCCTCACGGGGTGGTCTGCGGCACGCTGGTGGCTGCCGCTACAGAAACTAACATCAAGGCGATGCAAGGCCGTGAAATGAAAAACCCCGCCTTGGCTAAATATGCCAAAGTCGGGCGGTTATTAACTGACCAGGATGGCATAGATGACGCGACTGCCTACTCTGCATTAATCACCACGTTATCCCATTGGGGTGAACGCTTGGAACTGCCCCGACTCCATTGTTATGGCATTGCTGAAGCAGATTTTCCATGGGTCGTCGCCAATAGCCGAGGCAGTAGCATGTTAACCAACCCCATTGTCCTGACGGATGCCGAAATCAACGCCGTCTTGGAACGGCGCCTATAACATTAACTTGCTTCCGTTTATCGGCTACACCCTAGTTAACTGACCGCATTCGTCATAAGCACAAATTTTGCCATTGGATTAACCACTATCATTCATTGGAACATATCCCGGAAGGGGTATAAATAGCATCATTCGGATCTAACTTCAGGAAAGGACGTAAGGGTTTATTGCTCCCATTAGCGCCTAGGGCGTGTATTTCACCTGTACCCAAAGTATCCCGCCCGTCAGTCGGTATCCTCAATTCAGGATGGTCGAAGGGGGCTTTTTGATAAACAACCCGCTCATCTGTTAAAGACACCAAAAAATCCACCAGCTCTTCTTCTTGCTTCTCAGATAAACCGAGCGGTTTAATGTTAGCCGCCTTGTCCTTATGGTTAAAGCTACAAAAATTGCCGCCCCGGTTATAAAATTGGATAACCTGCCTTAATGTCGCCATGCCGCCATTATGGAAATAAGGCCCAGTCAGGACGCTATTTCTTAAACCCGGCGTCTTGAAAGCACCGTCGGCAGCAACCCGTTGAAATTCAGGGAAGATAGCTTCGTTAGTTTCACAGAATCCATCACCGTTTACATCCGCACAGACTGGCGTGCCTGTATCCTCATTTTGGGCAGGAATAAATGGGTCGCCCAGTATTGTGAAAGGAAAAAATTGATTTTCTACACGACTGAAAAGAGCTTGGCGGGCAAAAGACAGTGGATTGCCAAAACTGTCCGCGCTGCCCCGGCCAAGATCATCAGTCGTAGGGGTAACCGCTAGATTGTAAAAACCGTTATCGTAGAGTGCGCTGCCTTCCGTCATTGCCATCGCCCTGATTAGGTCTTTATTCCCTTGGGCAGACCTTATTGAAGCTTTGGTCAATTCAGGGCCAGCATGGCACACAACGCACCGGCCTTCGTTGACGAACAGGTTTAGACCCGCCAACTCCTTCCTGCCGAAACCCTTATTGAAGCGTGCCGTTTCCATCCATTGGTCGAAATAGGTTTGATCTGCCACCAAAGTCGATTCGTAGAGGGCGACTGATAGCCCAAAAAACAGGCCGAAGTTAAATTCCATTTGGTTGAACACAATGCCCGGGGTTTCAATGGGTTCGTCGGAATCCCAGTATTGTTCCGCAAACGCGGCTTTTATTAGCGATTCGTAGGTAGTATCCAAGCCACGGTAGGGCGCTTTGGATAAGCTGCCCAAAACCGAATCTTTGGGGTGCACGGTTTGCAAACCCAACGGGGTCAGTGGCTTTCCGTTGTTTAGGGCACCCCTCAACATTTTAATACCGATCTCTGGAATACTGCGCCCATTGGGTTGGGAGGGATCCGTCACGGACTGTTGGGACGGATCACCAAAGGACATTTCACTGAAGCTAATAATTGGAGCGAGAACTTGTGATGCCAAACTGGCGTTGTCCATGGTAATTGACTCAAAGCTTAAAGGTTCTCCTGGATGATGGACGACAATGCCACCATTTGGACTTTGGTCTCCGAAGGGATCCTGCCCGTTAAAATGCGGATTCGCCCTACCATCCCAAAAATTGGTGTAATTGAAGACGGCATTGATGACAGACGGAGCGTTTCTTGCGACAGACCGGCGTACGTTGGCTGTTCCGTTGATGTTCCAAATCGGATCCGTAATGGGCGAACCTGAGTCGACGGCAAAACCTGGAACTACATTGTTATAGAACGTAAACAACATTCCCATGGTACCCACTATGTCATTACTGTTACCGGGAATAGGCTCTATCGAGCCATCTGCTGCGTGGTTTACGTCTTGAATTATTTTTACGAAAGGAAAATCTTCACGTCTCAGGGATTGATTCGGTTGCTTACTTTCGAAAACAGGCTTGAAAGCACCTGCGGCATTAAAGTAGCCTTTGATGCTGTCTTCGGGATGGTCTAAAACGGCCAATAATCCAGGATTTATCTGGTTTTTGACCCGATTGTCCGTCCCCGCATGAAAATGACAACTGGCGCAAGACTGTACCCCGTCGCTGCCGATTTGCATGTCCCAAAACAAGGCTTTGCCCAATTGCAAGGCGGCTTCGCGGTTTTTGATGTATTGATCCAGGTTATTGGGCAATGGCACGCCGCCATCCTGTTTTACCGCCCTGCGTAATGAGTCTAAGCCAAATAGTCGGGCTTGGGAGGGTCGATGGATCAACCGGTTGTCCGCTGATGCCTGTGTCGTTAACAACAAGCCGCTTACTGCTATGGCACAAGTAGCCGAAACTAAAAACCACCCGGTAGGGTTATTTTTTTTTTCATGCCGATGCCGTGCCATAGGTATTCTAGTCTCTGTATTTTGCGATTCATCACTGATAAAATGCTGGTTCATGATAATCTCCTAAATTCTTTATAACGTCTAAGCCGCAATTACACTGTTTAAACTGGATTGGCACTCTTTATGTGGGCATAAAAAAACGATTTTTTGTGAAACTTATTCGGTTAACAAATAAACATTATTCACAAACGACACGATAATCCTTTATAACTGAATAAATCTACCCTCTGGATAATCAGCCGATTTATTGAGTTAAACAGAAGCCAAGGTTTTCGGCTGAGGCTAAGCAAACCGTTTTGCATAACGTGCAAGGATTATTCGACGAAAGGGTTTAAAAATGAGAGGGACTATTCATCCCTCCCATGATTTGCCTCAAGCCAAGCTTATGCCACAGTTAAAACTGGGGCTGTCAAAATTGGGCCACGGCAAACGCCTTTTGTGACCAATCTTGCTTGCAAACCTGCACGTATATTGGATTTAACTTTCATGGTATTCTCCTCATAAGTCCGTGCCCATCGCACGTTGATTTGCCAACCCCATACTGGCAGATTCGAACATCGGATAACCGGTTTAATCGGCAATCCGATCTGATATTTCAATACTGTTTTGCGTTACGACGATATGTAGGTTGAATACCTCATCACACACTTCACTTAAGAGGGGCAATCGCTTTACGTCGCCGATCAATACGCTATAAAGATTAATGTCCGCTGCAGTGAAATCGCGTGTGGGCGTTGGCCTGCCAAGTTGGCGATTAATAAAGCCTTGATCTTCGCAAGCCGCTTTTACTATGGCTTGTTCACTGCGGAAATAAGTCATCAAACAAGCAATCAAGCGATTGAATGTGGGGTCATCGTTGGCAACTTTTTCGCCTAATGCGGAACGGAGCTTGTCCTCGGCCATTGTGTGCTGTGCTTCCGGCACAGATGGCGCGATTCGTTGTGGCAATGCTTCTTCCGCGAATGAGAGCTTGAGCCCACGAGAGGTTTTCTCATACATGCTGGCTTGGATATGGTCACGGTTTGACCGTAAATCTTCAGTGGCTAGAAGGGTGTCTGCTTGCAGGTTTTTTACATCAATCTGGATAATTTTCTTGAATTCGTTCAACTTTATCGAGCCGGTTTCCGGCCAGGATTCAAAAAGATTCCAAAGCTGTTCATAAGTGCGGCTCATCAATGTCCAGAAGGACAAGGCAATGACATAAACCCGTAAGCCATAAAGGCCATAATCAAAAGCGGCTTCAATCCCGTCCAAAGCTGCCTGTACTTCAGGATCAAGTTCTACCCCAACAGACCCGCCATCAACGAGTACGGACAAGAATTCTTCTATCATTGCTTTTGGCCCCGCACAAACCCCGTGTGCCGATTGGAAGACATAATTGCGTTCGGCGTACTGATAAATATCGCTGCCCGTGATGGGTGCGTCGGGCAGCAACGTCGCTTCCGCAAGCGGGATAACCATCATTTGGTGCGTTGTCATCCGTACGCCATCCGTAACGCGAAACATGTTTGACAGCACGGGATGAAGGCTACCGTTATTGACATTATTTTCAGAACGCATCAGCAGGTAGGCGGGTAGCGCCAGCACCAAGGTGGACAAGCACTCTAAGTGGCCTATCGTCATGCCTTGCCGGGCATCGGGAAACCTACCTAAATAAGCGTCCCTGATTTTTGACAAGACGACCATGGTCGGCAACCAATGTTTCCTCATGCTCTTAAGCGCAGTGACATTCATCGGCAATTCGTCCTGGTGTCGACTGCCTGGATACGGGCAAGCACGCCACTCGGTCGGAACGTCCAGTCGTAAGCGATCTGGGAAAACATTGGCTTCGCCAACTTGTCGCCCCTCCATGTCCAGGGCAATATGGGCGACCCTAAAAATCGGCACCACCAATTCCAGATAACCTATTTCCAGGGGGTACCCCGTTAATTCGGCGGTGATCGCCTCGCACTCAAACCAAGTGCGGGGCTCTTTACATTCGCCTGGCGGTAGGTAGACCTGACGGGACTCAGTAGAAGTAGAACCTGATTCAACTGGACTTGAAAGATGCAATATGCCTTCTTCTATTAGGCTCTCCAGAAGCTCCTTGACCTGTTCCCAACCATAACCATCACCCCAGCGGGTAGCCGTTTCAGCCACAAAATGAGATTGCTGTGCCAAGCGTTCGCCAAACGCGAAAAGCTCCGGCTCATCGAAGGAAATCTCCTTGTCTTCATAATAAAGATTCAGCTCGGTATCGCCGTCCTCCCCCTTAACATACTGGGTAATGACCCGCCTGTGCCTGGGAAGGAACAGCACATCATCGGGCTTCAAGTCGAACTGCTCGGTAACATGGGCATGCATGGGGCATCTAGCAACGGGTTGACAAGCATTGTTGTAGCCAACTTCTGCCATTTCATTAGTGGTCTGTTCAGTCATGGTTTGTTATCTCCGGCGGCAGCGCGGTTTTAATAAGGTTTTTGCACACTGGCGCAGTTGGATTCGGACGCTAAAAATGCTTAAATCGCTGAGTGTCGACACGTTTGAGCAAATACCTGATAAAACTGCAATCTTATGGCTCATAGTTCCATAAGGACTTCCTGTGATTACGCATTATTATCAAAAACTTAATGAACTTAGAGTCTGTTAGTGGCTGTTATGTTATAGCCATGAACAATTCCAGTCTGTGAATTAATGCATGAGACTTTTTGTATTTTGTCTCTTGACATAAACTTTTACGGGCGGCTTTTGCGAACCAACTCGACAGCGACTTACGCTGCGATATTGAACGGTAGATACGGGGAAAAAACGGTAGTGAATGGGTGTCAGCCAAAAAAGCTAACCGAATGAATCCCCTGCCCGAACGCCTACTGCCGGGCCGCAAGATTCATGGGATGTTTAAATTTTAAGGGAAAGGATTAAAACTGATGTGTTTTAAGGTCCTGTTATGTTCGTCGGATTTATGAAGTAAAGCGCAATCTGGCAAAAATGGGGTTATGGTCAGACATGCGTTGACCATTTTTGAGCTGACGTGTATCAACCAGCCATTGCTCGACTTCCGTTTTGCAGGGGCCGCCGACAAGTATGTGGTCAATCAGTTTGTTGGGATGCGATGCCTGATTGCCAATCTGCCCATTAAACAGCGCAAAGGAATTGATTAGCAACGGCGGATTTTCGTCGCTTCCCATCAAGCGACGGTAGCGTTCATTACCAGCGGTCGTATTAAAATCGCCGCTGACAATCATCGGCAGTCCCTTAGTGAGGCTAGCAATGCGCTCGCGGAACAATGTCGCGCTGGGTTCTTTGTTTTTGCTTGCATTGTCAAAATGCGTGTTGACAAACATAAACGTGAAACCGGTTGATTTTTCACGCAACATGACCCAATTGACATAACGTATCATCGCCAATCGACTAAACCCTAACGACATCGGTAGATCAGGCGTGTGCCCAAGCCACATTTGCCCAGAATCCAGTTTTTCAAACCGTGAGGTTTTAAACAAAAGCGCAGAATCGCCATATTGAAACGAGCCTAAATGATAAGTAACCAAGGTATAGGTGTCTAAAGGCACAATCCCGCCGATATCGGCATCAGTTTCCATCTCCTGCAATCCCAGCAAGTCCGGCGCATAGCTGGCAATACGGGCGCGAATTTCCGGTATGCGTACCGACCAGGGCAAATAGCCGTCACCCGTATCGCCTCCGCGAAAGCGATTGGCCACGGCTTCGATAGTTGTTGAACCGTATCTCACGTTATAACTCATCACTTGCAATGCCTGCGTATTACAGCTTATAGGTTTTGCAATGCTGGTCGCATCAGGCAGGTTTGCGGCAAATCCTGCGCCTGAATAAGCGGCAATATACTGGCATCCCTGAAAACGGGTTAAGACAATGAAGCCGACCAATACGATGAAAAAAGGCTTAGATACGGATTTTAACCACGTCAACATAAGGATCATCTCAATAAATAATTTCGTAATATAAGGGCTGTTGCCTGAGATTTCACCCTCGATCCTTACACAGGCCATGCAATACAGTCACTGTGAAATTATACGCTTGGAATATCAAATTGATGCAACTCTTGTTTTCAAAGCCTATTGAACCTGAACGGCTGGGTTTCAGGCAGGCTATTCTCGATGGAAAAGGCAAGCAAAATTTTAGTTCTACAACAAAGACCTGGGTTAACCGTATAATATGTCGCTATTTCACAGATAGTCAGGTGACAATTATGCAAATCATCCAGGAAGCGTTGACGTTTGATGACGTTTTGTTGATACCCGCGCACTCGACGGTATTACCCCGCGATGTCAAAATAAAAACACATTTAACCCGCACTATTACGCTCAATATCCCCTTGGTCTCCGCCGCGATGGACACGGTTACCGAAGCCAGACTGGCGATAGCGATGGCGCAAGAAGGCGGCATTGGTATTATCCATAAGAACATGACGGCCGAACAACAGGCACGGGAAGTCCAGAGCGTCAAGAAATTTGAAAGCGGCGTAATCAAAGACCCGATCACGGTGTCACCGAATGTCAGTATTCGGGATGTGATTAAACTGACCCGCGCCAAAAACATTTCCGGCGTTCCCGTCGTTAACGGCGATGAATTGGTCGGCATTGTCACCAGCCGTGATTTGCGATTTGAAACGCGTTTTGACGAGCCGATCACCAAAGTCATGACCCCAAAAGAAAGGCTGGTGACGGTGCGCGAAAATGCCGGCCAAGATGAAGCCATCGCCTTATTGCATAAGCACCGCATAGAAAAAATCCTGGTGGTGAATGATTCCTTTCATTTGCGCGGCCTGATTACCGTCAAAGACATCCAGAAAGCAAAAGACTATCCGCAAGCCTGTAAAGACGAGCAGGAACGCTTACGGGTGGGCGCGGCGGTCGGTACAGGATTCGGTACCGAAGAACGGGTCGATGCGCTGATTGCGGCGGGCGTGGATGTCATTATCGTTGATACCGCCCACGGACATTCCCAAGGCGTGTTGGACAAGGTTCACTGGATCAAACGCTATTATCCGGGCGTTCAGGTTATTGGCGGCAATATCGCCACCGCAGCGGCAGCGCTGGCCCTGGTTGATGCGGGTGCAGACGGTGTTAAAGTCGGTATCGGCCCAGGGTCGATATGTACTACGCGAATTGTCGCTGGCGTGGGCGTCCCGCAAATTACTGCCGTCAGCAATGTTGCTGATGCGCTGAAAGGCACCGGTGTCCCGTTGATTGCCGATGGCGGTATTAGGTATTCGGGCGATGTCGCCAAGGCTTTGGCAGCAGGCGCCTATTCTGTCATGCTGGGCGGTTTGTTTGCCGGTACGGAAGAAGCGCCGGGCGAGGTCGAACTGTTCCAAGGGCGGTCTTATAAATCTTATCGAGGCATGGGTTCATTAGGTGCCATGTCGCAGCTACAAGGTTCCAGTGACCGCTATTTTCAGGATGATACCGATTCAGTAGAAAAGCTGGTACCGGAAGGCATCGAAGGTCGCGTGCCTTACAAAGGCAGCCTACTGGCGGTTATACACCAACTGCTGGGCGGTGTCCGCTCCAGCATGGGCTATACCGGGTCAAAATCTATCAAAGACTTACATGAGAAAGCCCAGTTCGTACGCGTGACCGGTGCGGGCATGCGCGAAAGCCACGTCCATGATGTGACAATTACGAAGGAAGCGCCGAATTATCGGTCAGAGTGATTAAAATAAAACAAGGAGTGGCATTATAAAAAAATGCCATTTTAGGTTGAGGTTTTATTTATGCTTGATTTTGCCAGAACCGTTAAATGTAGTAACATACCTATATTTATTGATCGTTTTTTTGGATTAAGCCGATGTCTATAACCACCATTTCCAGTCGGGAATTTAATCAGGATGCCAGCAAAGTCAAGCGGGCGGCTACCAACGGACCGGTGTTTATTACTGACCGTGGTCAGCCGTCGCATGTATTGCTGACGATTGAAGATTATCAAAAAATTACCGACCAGCAGGTAAGTATCGTCGATTTGCTAGCGATGCCAGATGCCGACGACATTGATTTTGAACCGCCACGGTTAAACACTCCACTCGCTAAATCGGTAGACTTATCTTAAACGTGATGTACCTGCTCGACACCAATGTCGTTTCCGAGTTGCGAAAAGCAAAATCGGGCAAGGCCGATGCCAATGTGGTGGCGTGGGGGCATCGCGTATCAGCCGTCAGGTTGTTTATTTCCGTCATTACCGTCTTAGAACTGGAGATCGGGGTTTTGCAGATTGAGCGGCGCGACCCCACGCAAGGGGCGGTACTGCGTTCCTGGCTGAACACCCACGTATTGCCCGCCTTTTCGGAGCGGATTCTGGTGGTCGATACCGCAGTCGCCCAGCGTTGTGCACATCTACACGTTCCTGATCCAAGGTCAGACCGTGATGCCATCATAGCTGCAACGGCGCTGGTTCACGGGATGACGATGTTACCCGCAACACCGAGGATTTTATTCCCACTGGCGTTGAGGTGTTGAATCCTTGGAATGTCGGTGGAGATGAGATATCAACACAGCAAAGCTAGATTTACACAACGGCCTTAATGACCAAGTATGCGCTGTCCAAGAATGTGGATTCTCATACCCACGGACGAGTTTCTTTTCTTTGCGCGGCCAAAGAAAAGAAACCCAAAGAAAGGCCGCCCGGATGCCGCTTGCTTCCTGTGCTTCTCGCATTTACCGAGGGGTTGTCAAAAGGGATTTCCCTGTCCCTTTGACAACGTGCGGCATCCCTGCCGCACCCCTAACGGGCTATTCCCAATAAACGCCCCAATGCTCGGCGCGGCATACGGGAGATGAGGAAAAATGTAGGTTGGGGTGAGCTTGTGAACCCCAACAGATGGCGGTCGGTTTAATGTTGGGGTTCGTCCCTCACCCCAACCTACCGAGCTGGTTCACGGGATGACGATTGTTACCCGCAACACCGAGGGTTTTATTCCCACTGGTGTTGAGGTGTTGAATCCTTGGAATGTCGGTGGAGATGAGATATCAACGCAGCAAAGCTAGATTTACACAACGGCCTTTAATGGCCAAGAATGTGGGTTCTCGTACCCACGGACGAGTTTCTTTCTTTACGCGGCCAAAGAAGAAAGGCCGTCCGGATGCCGCTTGCTTCCTGCGCTTTTCGCATTTACCGGGGATTGTCAAAAGGGGATTTCCCTGTCCCTTTGACAACGTGCGCCATCCCTGCCGCGCCCCTAACGGGCTATTCCCGATAAATGCTCCGATGCTCGGCGCGGCGACATACGGGGTTAAGTTATTTGTGGGCTGGGGGTGAGTGTGTGAACCCCAACAGCTATAATGGTCAGTATTGTGTTGGGGTTCGTTCCTCACACAAACCTACCGTGCTAAAATGTTAATAAATAGTAACTATAATTCATTAAGTTGCTTTATTTATCAAAATGACATTACCACCACTTGATAATCGGGGGTTGCTCCCAGAAGGTATTCATGAAGCTGATAGGCAAGAAATAGAAAATGTTTTTTGTGTTAGCCTATACCGCCAAAAATTGTTTGAAGAGTTAATCCGCTTTTTTCAAACAGAAATTCAAGTTGCTGGAATTGAGATTTTTTTGGCTGGAAGTTTTTTTTCTGATAAGGCAATGCCAAATGACATAGAAGTTACTATTCCCTTGAATGCCAATAAGTTAATTGATCCTACAATCAAACATATAATTGACTTAGGAAACTCTCAGGAACATGAAAGACTCAAAAAAACGTATAGAGTAGACTTTTACATTACAATTGAATTGGCTGGTCACAACGACTTTAGGCAATTTTTTCAATATGTGGGTGAAAAAACAGCGAATGTAAAAGGTTTAAATTCACGAGACAAACGCGGTATAGTCAAACTAATATTATGACAACTTGGGTTGAGCAGCTACAACATAAAGCCGCAATCGTACATGACCAAATACTTGCGGCTAAAGAAATGCAAAAACAAACCGGTGTGGATTTATCCGGTGTGATAGAAGGGTTTTATGCCAAATTATCGGAGATTTATTCTGAAAATTACCCGCTCGCTCACGTTATGGATATTTCTGACATTGTATTACATGCCGAAGGGCCGGCGGCTTCTAATGCAACCCCTGCACTTCATGCTTTTAATTGGTTGACAACGCTCGCTGAAAAACAGCTTTTAGCCTTAGCTACAGCAACTTTTCAGTTGAATGATGAAAATGCCAAAAAACTTGTCAAACGAATTGATTTACGTATTACAGGTCTTGCTCCTGGAAGCCTATATGTAGGCTTCAAATTACAAGAACCTGTAACGTCTGGATTATTTTCCGAAATAGAAGACCCAGTATTTGAATCTATTCGAGATGCCATACACAGACTCTCTGACATCCCGAATTATGTGGGTGATGAAAAAATAAATGAAGGAATTTATGAGGCAATACCTGATATAGCAATTAGGGACGCTCTCCTAACAGCAGCAATGAGATTGGCTCCAACTGGTAAGGTTGGAATTCATACAATCGAGCTATTTTCCCCAACAGAAAAGCGTCCATCAACTGAGCTTTCTCAGCGTGAACGCGTTGTGCTTAGAGAAGCTCTTAAGCGGCCTAAGTTATCATCGCCTAAAACAGGTGCGTTTGTAGGTGAAATTAGAGAAATCGATTTGGATGTGCAACGTTTTCATTTGAGGGGGGTTAGAGATTTTGGAACATTACGTTGTTTTTTCCCTGAAAAACTAAAAGAAAATGAAACTAAAGGCTTATTAGGTAGCCATGTCGAAGTTTTAGGAAGTTATGAGGAAGACAAGAATGGTCGTCCACGGCTGATGTCTGTATCTGAAATTAAAGAGATAAGGTCAGCGATGCAACAATCTCTATTAGAAGTCCATTGAGTTTTACAACTTTAAAAAATCCCTATTCTCCCAAATGCCACAACGAGCAAATTAGCCTGGATGAGACGAAGCGAAATCCAGGATTTGCGTTCCCGTATTTCACTTTACCACATACGAGCCGCATTATCTAAACAGGAAACACTGTGAAACAAGCCTCTACTAATATCCACCACCACAAAATCCTCATCCTGGATTTCGGCTCCCAATACACGCAATTAATCGCCCGCCGTGTCCGCGAAATAGGCGTTTACTGTGAAATCTACTCCTGCGAATGCTCGGATGAAGAAGTCAAAAATTTCGCAGCCAACGGCATAATATTGTCTGGCGGCCCCGAAACCGTCACCAGCGCAGATACACCTAGAGCGCCGCAAAGTGTTTTTGAACTGGGCGTTCCCGTATTGGGGATATGCTACGGTATGCAAACAATGGCGGAGCAATTGGGCGGCAAGGTCGAATCGTCCAATCATCGCGAATTCGGCTACGCCCAAATCCGAGCGCGGGGACATTCCAAGCTATTGTCGGGTATTGAGGACCACTTATCACCTGAAGGCTTCGGCCTGTTGGATGTCTGGATGAGCCACGGCGACCGCGTGGTTGATTTGCCTGGCGGTTTCAAACTGATTGCAAGCTCCGACGGCGCGCCCATAGCAGGAATCGCCGATGAGGAACGCGGTTTTTATGCCCTGCAATTCCATCCTGAAGTCACCCATACCAAACAAGGTATGCGCATCTTATCCCGATTCGTCCTGGAAATTTGCGGCTGCGAAGCTTTATGGACAGCCAGCAGCATTATTGACGACAGTATCCACGCCGTTCGCGCCAAAGTGGGAAGCGACCATGTTATCTTAGGCCTTTCGGGCGGGGTAGATTCCTCCGTGGTTGCAGCCTTGCTGCATAAGGCGATTGCCGACCAACTTACTTGCGTTTTCGTCGATACCGGATTGCTGCGCTTACATGAAGGCGACCAAGTCATGGCGACATTCGCCGAACACATGGGCGTTAAGGTTATCCGCGTGAATGCCGAGCAGCGTTACCTAGCTGCCCTAAATGGGGTTGCCGACCCTGAACAAAAACGCAAAATCATCGGCAACTTGTTTGTCGAAATTTTCGACGACGAAGCGGGAAAGATAACCGATGCCAAGTGGCTGGCGCAAGGCACTATTTATCCCGATGTGATTGAATCGGCGGGTTCTAAAAGCGGCAAGGCGCACCTAATCAAATCGCACCACAATGTGGGCGGTTTGCCGGAAGACATGAAGTTAAAGTTAGTTGAACCCTTGCGCGAATTATTTAAGGACGAGGTAAGAAAAATTGGTTTGGAACTCGGCTTACCTTCCGACATGGTATTCCGGCATCCTTTTCCTGGGCCGGGCTTGGGTGTGCGCATACTGGGCGAAGTCAAAAAAACCTACGCCGATTTGCTCCGTCAGGCGGATGCCATTTTTATTGAGGAGCTGTATAACCACGACCTGTACAGTAAAGTCAGCCAAGCGTTTGCGGTATTTCTGCCTGTGAAGTCGGTCGGGGTAATGGGTGACGGTCGGCGTTATGATTACGTCATCGCGCTCCGCGCCGTGGAAACCATCGATTTCATGACTGCACGCTGGGCGCACCTGCCTTATGATTTCCTCGATCTCGTTTCCCGACGCATAATCAACGAAGTCGCCGGCATAAGCCGAGTTACGTACGACATTTCCGGCAAACCCCCAGCCACGATTGAATGGGAGTAGTTTACATCGACATTCAAAAAAGCTAACAAAACGCTTAACCGGGACGTGGTTATAATGTAGTTTTATTTTTCAGAGGGATACTTACATGCTTTCAGTATTTGAAAAACCAAATGCGCTACTAAGGTTAGAAGGCTTCGGCATTTTTCTTCTGGCGCTTACTGTCTATTGGCAGCAGTCGTTTGACTGGACACTATTTTGGTCAACCGTTTTGCTGCCAGACTTAGCGCTTCTTGGGTATCTTGCTAATGCCCGGGTTGGTGCAGTCACTTACAATATCACCCACTCAAAACTGTTGCCTTGCGTTCTGGCTGTGGCCTCGGTCGCAGTAGGTAACACCTTAGCCTTGGCATTGTCACTTATTTGGTTCATTCACATTGGCGTTGATCGACTGCTCGGTTACGGTCTGAAATACCCAGAAGGATTCAAAATTACCCATCTTGGTATTATTGGACAAGCAGGCAACGCAGCCTTTAGTCGTTACTTACCTTGTGGAAAATAAATGAAGTTTAACCAGTGCACAGCCATAATACACTTCAATCTTATTTTAATTGCATATTGCAAGTATTTTTCAACAACGGCGGCTGCCATATAACCAACCCCCACAGGAGATCAATGTGCCACAAATAAACCCTACTGGTTCAGGTATCTCTTTAATTCAGATTTATACCGCCCCCTGCATCATTGTAGGCTCAACCGTTGTATGGTTATTTTGGGTAATATCTGGGGAGCAAAGCGCTGCTCAACCTGATCGTCTTGTTTCTCCAATGGTTGCGCTCTTTACCTTGACGGCATTAGTGTGGTTCATCATGGTCGTCGTTCGTAATATTGCAGTAATCAGAGGGTTGGCCTCTATCCGCTATTTCTCCGATTTCAAGTCGGATGTACCTACTGATGATCGATTAGAACGCCCTGCTCGTACTTTCAATAACCTCATGCAAGTACCGACGCTCTTTTATATTATTTGTATCCTGATGCTTATAGAAAAGGAAACTGACAATGTTCAAGTCATGCTTGCATGGACCTATGTTTTGCTCCGATGGCTACATGCAATTATCTACATGGCTTTGAATTGGGTGCCGTATCGATTTGCATCTTGGGCATCAAGCTGTATAACACTCGGCATTATCTGGTTTCGTTTCGTAGGGCATGGGGCATTTAGCTAAACAATAGTGATACTCAAATTCGGTTAACCACAAAATAATGTTTGTTCTTTTCGGTCATATACTGTTGCGTCCCTTACTTTAATTTTGAATTTAACAGGTGATTTTTGAAAAAACTCCATATAGAAATTTCTACCAATAACATTGCGGAAACCATTAAAGGTTACAGCCTTCGGTTTGGTATAGAACCGTGGTTATATTCAATGTTAAGCCCTTGGAAAGCGACATGCTAGAAGTCGCTGTCCTTGATATTATCCCAGGCAAGGAAATGGAATTCGAGGCCGCATTCCGTGATGCGTCAACCATAATTTCCAACATGACGGGTTATATCTCGCATCAACTCCAACATTGCGTGAAAAACCAAAGCCGTTATCTTCTGCTCGTCAATTGGCAAACCCTTGAAGACCATACCGTTGGCTTTCGCACATCACCTGAGTATCAGGAATGGAAAAAGTTGCTGCACCATTTTTACAGTCCATTTCCTACAGTAGAGCATTATGAGCTGGTTTTCGACCATAAAATCTGACATCGCACTCAAGCGAGGCCGTCGCTTCCAGGCGTAATAACCACTGCACGACACCGACAGCAGGCTGCATATCATGCCCACTGGAAAGAGCGTCTCATTAGTTTTGATCATGGTGTACTTCACTTTGGCAGTTTCGCGAATTACGCCGCCGCTTTGCCTGCCAGGCATACAATGTCGCCTCTGCCAGCCCAAATCCTGCGCCACCTTGGGGATACCCATCCCGACCAGCGCGTTCTAACGCTTGCTCTTTAAACTGTGCGGTATATCTTTTGTAGGCAGACCGTGCCGGAAATTGTTCTTTTTTCATTGTTGCCCTTGGGTTTAGAGATTACTCTCTTAGCGGAGTGTCCGCTAGACTGAGGCAAAATCAAACTTGTACGACAATATCAAAAGCACGTTCCAATAACCATAGGCTGGCCAAACCCGCAATGCCAAGTGAACAGGATTTTAATACGATTGGTTTATATAAGGGAAAACGGCTGAATTGGTAGGCTATGGGCAAAAAGATCATGACCAAAACAAACTGGCCGATTTCGACACCCAGATTAAAACCCAATAAGCTCCACAATCGAGAGGATTGGTTTAAACCCAGATCAGTCAAGACAGTGGCAAAACCAAAGCCGTGAACCAAGCCGAACGTAAAGGCCAACAGGGCCCGTTTCCCCGTAAAAAGGGGATAAATGTTATTGAGTGCCGCTAAAATAACCGAAGCGGCAATACAGGATTCTACCCAACGTGACGGTAAAGCCATAACATCCAAGACAGCCAAGCTTAGGGTGATGGAATGCGCCAAGGTAAATGCGGTCACCACCTTTAGGACATCAACAAATGCGTTGTTGAAATGTGCGACAGGTTGCCATCTTGCCGATTGGTACACCATGACTGATGGGATCAATAGGCTGAACAAGAACAGGATATGGTCAAAACCGATCCAGATGTGCCAGATGCCTTCATAAATAAAATCCTGCGCTTCTTTCCAAGGCATACGATTTGCCGAAATATCGAACACCCTAGCAGGCTTGCCAGGCACTAGAACTGCGGTGGAGCTTACGTTGCCATACGTCAAGTTAAGCAAGCCCCGGTGCTGGGGGTCTAGGTCGGCAAATAAGCGATAACCAATCATTATTTCAGCTATGTCAGAAACCCCACAATTGCCATTAAAGAATAGCACGGCATATTTGCCGTCCGTGTGCTCATCGACCTTCATCTCTATTTCCTGATAAGAACACAGTTTATCTGAAGCGCTAAGTTGCAATCGGGAAAAAACGTACCGGTTAATCTCTACCGTTTTAGAGCGCAGTTCCCCCCAGGTTATCGCCCCATCATCGTTGTTGTCCAAACCCATAGCGAAATCGAGGTCGCGTAAGGCAACATCCCAACGGCCCGACAATTGGTTATTTTGGATATTAATTGACAGGTAACTATCGCTGGGCTTATGGGCAAAGCTAAGCGTAGGCCACAAGCATAAAAGAAAAATGAATAGGGTTTTCATGATGCGTATCCCTTTACCAGTTTCAGTAGCGGTTCTAAACGGGCATCTTCCAGGTGGCTTTTTTCCATAAACGTAAGGACTGGAAGGGCTGATTCGGGATTTTTAGCTGCAATGGCGGCTTCCAATAAGATTCGGGCATCCCTTGGTTCTTTTTGCACGGCCCAATTGCTGATAGCTAGTTTTAGGGCAGTTTGTGCATCGTTGAGTATATACAGGGCAAACCGAGATTCATCGCCTTGGTGGACGGTATCGCCCCTAGCTTTTGCTGCCGCTATCCTATTTTTGATAAGGTCTGCGTGTTGGTGAAAACTCCTGTGCTGTAATTGTTGCTCAGCCAGCGTAAGGCGTAACAGCACCGTATCGGCTTGTGTTTCCCCATGTAATTGTTCAATTGCCTCAGCGGTTCGGTTGTGATCCAGCAGAAAATCCGCATAGCTGGCCAATAAATAAACGCTACGCTGGCCTTGGGCGATGGCTTTTTGATACCAGGTATTGGCTTCATCCATTAAATTCAGGCGTTCGGCGAGTTCCGCCAGCACGGTATAAGCCCACGTCATTTCTTGAGGGTCGCCGCCCTGTCGAGTTGAGACCGACGAAACAAGCTGTTCATAAGACGATTTAGCCCGCCCTGATAGGCTTAGTGCAGAATTGATGCAGATTGTCGCCGTCAATGAACTTGAAAATCTTGCCAAGGCCATGCAGCTACGCAGTGCAGCAGGATAACTGCCCTGCACTTCGTAAATGGCAGCCAAGGTCAACCATGCTTGGGGAAGGCGAGGATTGAGGGCAAGCGCAGTTTTAAGGTCAGCCAAGGCGGATTGAAAATCATGGCGGTTTTGCAAAATCGTTGCCCTTAAAACCCAGGCATCGGGTAGGCTATTTTGTGGATTTATCCAAGGGTTTAGAATGGCTTCGGCATAACCCAAATAGCGCGGATCAGAATTGGCCCTCCCTGTCGTGATATATTCCCGCGCTAAAGACATTGCAAGCGAGTAATCCCCAGGATTTTCGGTAAGTTGTGAACTTAACTTCCGCAATCGGCTGCGTTCGCCCGTTGCAACAGGTAGATGTTCTAATACTTCAGCATCATTTTTTGGGGTATAAGCTTGCGACCAGACACTGGTACTGTGCAGGATGAAGCAGTAAAACAGTATTGTCTTAACAAGATTCATGGTGTTACCTGATGGCAATGGGATAACCTGACTAAAATGAGTTGAAGAAAGACGGCGCCCTCTTCAACTCTTACCCTATTTACTGACAGGCATCATTCACCTGGATCGATGTGTCGGCGATTACGCCCGTCGAATGGTGTAGGCAGGAAAGGAAACTCCGCAGTTACGCCCTTCTCATTTATGCCGACCCCGTCACCAACGAAGTTGGCGATGTAATTTGCCCCGCCTGCCGCCCGGACTACGATGTCGGTAACGTCATCATTGGGCCTGCGCCCATTGGGGAAGCCTGCATTATCGGGGGTGGCAACACCATTCGTGTCATGTGCAAAAGGCCCAAGCCGCTTGATCTGGGCTGGCGGTGTGGGCGGCACGATCATGTCCAAACGCAATAGTTCAGAGAAGGGGCCGACTTTAGGATCTGGATTTTGGCCCTTGTATTTCAACAGTAAATCGACGATGTCTTCACGGGATGTGGTGGGTACAGGTACGCCAGAAACCAATTGCAATGCACTGGCCACATCCAGTTTGCGGTAAGCATCAAGGAAAATGGCTTCATCTTCGGGTAGTGTGGCATTCCAAAAATCTTTGCTGCCAAAGCGGATAATAAGTTCGTTCACAAGCGGGTTAGCCATACGCGAAACCTGGACGAAAGGCCCTTTCCCCGCGATCAGTTTCTTGGGCAGCTTGTTGGCATCCAAATGGGGCGAATCAGCCCGAAGCGTTGCTGCCTGCCGCAAGGTACGGGCCCACATGCCAATAGTGCCGTTGTTAGGGTTGGCGGGTTGCCCATTTACTGTCAACCGACGGATTGGCACCTCGATTGCGATAGTGTTGATATTAAAGCCACTGAAGTTGTTGACACCGAAAGGATTGGCAACGTCATTGGCATCTTCTGCTGCGGTTTGGACGGGGATAGCTGGCCTTACGCCTGGGATTGGCGTGGCATCCTCGACCCGAAAGTTAAGCGTATCGAATACTGCGCCCAGGTCGATGGCGAAGGTCTCAGCACGTTGTCCGGCAAACACCCGAATACCGGTAGCCACGTCGGTAAAAATGCCTTGATTAGCCAGTGCCTCGTAATCCGGCATAGTACGTGGGCCGATGTTGGAAGGAACGGTCGGCTTGAAGTCACCGTCGAAAAGTTTGGTTTCTTCGCATTGCCGCAGTTCTTTTTTGCCAGTCAATCGACAGTTACGCAATTCTGTGACGGTATAGCGTTGAATGCTGGCGAGACCCGCCGCACCTTGGCCTTCAAGCGCCGTGATAGGCGGTATCGGGCCAACCCCGGCAACCGGACGGATAAACTGTTTTGGGTTTGTCACCTGGGTCTTGAATTTCACTTCGTATACGAGATCGTCCAGGCCTCCGCCAGACCGGTCATTGTCGACGATGAATTGATAACGGACATTATCGTCGAAAGCAAAGTAATTGGGTCCAGACCCTGGTTCCTGCCCAGGAATGACGTTCATGATGAAAGTGGCCATACGGTCTTCTGGCGGACGATTAATATTTGCCTGGTCGTAACTGACGAAAGCATAGACATCAGTAATATCGGCGGCAGGGTCTAAGGCAATGAGTGGCGCTTCACGATGGCTAGCCGCCCAGGACGGGGTTGATGGAATGGCAGCAGCGAGTGCCACTGTGGCAATCGCGCCCAAGATGCTATGTTTTTTTAACTGTATTTGCATTTTGCTTTTCCTTTAAAAGGTCAAAAATTGCCAGGAAGACTTGGTCTTCCTGGCTGGATTGTTGTTCGATAGGATGTTGACGCTTCACTAAAGGTTGACCTGCTTATTCAACACAATTTTAAGTTTGCTAATGCCAGCTTTACTTTATGGAAAAGGTCGCTGGAGGTATGCATATCAAAACCGTTGAAATCAGAATTTCAACCTTTCAGTTAGGAATACGTATGCAGGAGGAAATTGGATGCAAAAAATAGATTTATTTAATGCGCTATTAGAAAATGCAGTTCAATACTATAAAGGCACTAACCGTTGAGGTTACCTTTGTACTGGAAAAATCAAGATAGAAAGGGTGCCTATTCCACTCCAAATGAGCCGCCATTTTCAGCGCAACCCTTCCGTAAGATTTTTTCGGCTATTCGATAAGAATCTGGTGTAACAGTTACATAAAGCTATGTCATTGAATTCGTGGCTTAATCTTAATGTAACTATTTTTGCGATTTTTTGCTAGGGAATGCGACAGAAATTTTCAATCTCACCTTCAGTTTTCCCACAGCGGAAGTTGGCAACATGATTATTTAATTCTCCTAAGCGGACGCACAAGCCGGATACCGTTGAACGCGAAGCGCGAATAAGGGCGTGGGGTGGGCTTCGATTTTAGAAACGGGGTGCGCACCGACAAAACAAGCGGCATTTTGCATAGTGAATTATGCGGACAAAAGGGGCGAGGCGGAAGGCGAACCTGCTGTGTTTGTTCGCATAATCCCGGGCATTATGTAACTTGGCGCGGGTTTGCCCTGACAACGCGGACGATGCGCCTTCATTCGGGCACATCCTATAAGCGCACCTTATGACCTTAACGCCGCTTCCGACTTACGGCTTTTGATATTTATCTAAAATATTCAGGGTTGTAGCATCCAATATATAATGAAATGAACCGAAAAATACACGGCCTCCAGGCCTAAGTGCTGGACCAACTCCAATATAATATTTATTTTGTTTTTCGTCCTTCTCGATTGAAAACTCATAACTATCAATCTTAGTCAAATCCATACGATAGTTTTGGTCAACTTTATTGAGATTAGGTGCATTCATCTTACCTAATTCATTTTCCATTACCGATTTAAAGTCTTGCCTATAAACGGCATCGATTACTTTATAGAATTCTCCTTTAATACTTAAGCTTTTGCATAACAAAGAGGCTTTAATACATTGCTCTGGAGATGAATAATTAACTTCTTCTGCAATGCAATACATCGAATTAAGCATAAGAAAAACTATAATTATTTTTTTAAAGAATCTTTGCATCATATTTTTTCAGTTTATTTTAAAAAGTTTTCCCCTGGACAGCATTTGCCTGATTGTAAAACAGTAACTGCACCTTCATCAGGCGTACCAGACAATGGATTTGGTGAAAATAGCAAAACAGCACCACCAGGGGTACCAACATACATCGGCCTTTGATTACCCCATGCTGTATGAGTATCAGATTCTCTCTCAAATTTTCCGGTTTTACGATTAATGCCCGGACGGGAAAAATCATCCTCTGTATTATCAGAGGTGCATTGACCGTGCGTATGATATAAACCTCGGACATCAGCAGTCAGGTAGGGTGGGCAGGTTTTTTTGCCCACCGTTTTCAGGCGGTTGCGGTGTTCCGTGCAACCATCGCAGATCGTGGCATCCATTCCGCGTGGGCACGAACAGCATGTGCCCACCCTACCAGGCTTATTAAGAATAAGTGGGCGGGCTTAAGTTTAGAGGATTGGGTGCGCACCCTACCGGGTTTATTTATCGTTAGATAACAATAATTCTAAGGCAGACTTTGAGCTTATCAAAATATTAATCCATTCAGGTGCTTGGATATATTCATAATCAGTTTTTTTACATCCGTATTTGTTCAAAAGTTGATCTATGCTGTCACATACAACTTTCACAGCTTTAGCTTCCTCCTGATTTCGCAAAAAAATTCCAACTAGTTTATCTGGATTTCTAGCGCACTCGGTATCATCAAATAAAAAATGGACTGCATAATCAAATTCATCGTGCTCGATATCATCTGGACACTGATTATTCACCCAACAATCCAGTTGATATTGCTTATTACTTAGCGCTTCTAAGTAACTTATAAGCTCTTGTCTCATTTTTGGGTATTTCATTTTGG
>NZ_AYLO01000079.1 GCF_000496735.2 Methyloglobulus morosus KoM1 | reverse complement strand
TGCGCTGATGATGATCCAGCTCCCGAAGGGCGGTGACTAACTGCATGAATTCGGCATTTTTCATCATACTCTCCCAAAGCAATACTCTAAAACCACAAGACTGGAGTAGCAGATATTCATTCCATATTTAACGGTGACATAGCCTTTTAAAATGATAGCTGTTGTCGTAGAGTACTTTATGAAGTAGGAAACTGAGCAATAAAGTTGAATACTAAAGCCGCTGAGTTTAGACTTGTGGTATGAGTCTAGGTTCAGCGGCTTTTTAATGGCGAGAAAATATTCTAAGCTAGAGAAAACCGCTCGGAAATGGATTAAAGAAGGGCAAGGAGCAGGCATTGGTAAACACTACAAGCCTTGGCTGACCGTTAGGGATGTTTCGTCTATGGGGCGTTCTCACCGAATGTTCGGGCAGAAATATCAACGTACGCATTACCTTCTTTCCGGCCTAGAACTAACAGTATTTTTCTTGCTAGAGTAGTGTGACCTAGGTCACTTCCCGTAGAGATTGCTAATGGCTCATCTTCCACCTATAACATTGAACCGCAGAGGACGATTTGTTTTTCAGGTGCTAGTTGTATTTTTACCCGTGGCCCTAATCTTTTGCGCTGGAGCCTATTATGTTTACTACAATGAGCAAAACCGTGCCGCTACCCAAAACCGCGAACGGGAAGCGGCCGCCGTAGAAATCGGCCAGAATGTCATTAGCGTTAGATTGCAGGAAATTAAAAGTAACATAGACTTTGTTTCCAACGACTACGGCTTAAAAAATTTTCTTGATCGGGGAGTCACTACGGAACTTCTCAATTTTGAACAAAACATGCTCAATTTTTCTGCCTCAAGTCGTATGTACGATCAGATCCGCTGGCTAGACGAAACCGGCATGGAACGGGTGCGCGTCAATTTTAATGATGGCAATCCAACGATTGTGCCCATCGATGAACTACAAAACCAAAGTGCTCGTTATTACTTTCAAGCCGCCTCCAAGTTGAAACACGGCGAAGTTTATATTTCGCCCTTTGACCTTAATATTGAGCATGACCGTATCGAAATCCCGCATAAACCGATGCTGCGTATTGCGACTCCCGTATTCGACAGCCACCGCAACCAGCGCGGCATCGTAATAATCAATTATTTGGGGATAAAATTGTTGGCGCGCTTTAATAAAGCCACAGCAGAAATTGCTGATCATGCCATGTTACTCAGCCAAGAGGGTTACTGGCTAAAAAGTCCCAAACCCGAAGAGGAGTGGGGCTTTATGTTCGGGCGCGACCAGCTTACGCTTGCACAGCGTCACCCTGCCGCCTGGCATCGCATCCTGGCCGAGGATAATGGGCAGTTCGAAGATAACGGGGGTTTGTGGACATTCAACACCCTTTATTTAGTGCCGGACAAGCAAAAAACTACAGGACATAATAGTAGCCTCCCAGGCCATACGCCATTTTGGAAAGTAGTTGCATATTTGCCGCAGCATGCCCTTTACGGAAACCACCCGTTGCTTATGCCTATACTGGCTGTGCTTTCGGCCTTACTGATGATACTTTTTTTGATTAGCTGGAAACTGGCGCATTCCCGTCGCTTGCAGAATGAGGCGCTGGATCTTGTGCTGCACACCAATCAGAATCTAGAAAACCTGGTTCAACAAAGGACGGAGGCGCTCACGGCGGAGACCGCTGAGCGCAATCGGACAGAACAGGCGCTTCGGGCTACAGAAAAGCGGCTCGAGGGCATCCTTGCGTCGATAACCGACGTGATCTGGTCAATTTGTGCCCAAACATATAAGCTGCAATACCTAAACGCGGCCGTCGAAGGGATATACGGCAGGCCGCAATCTGATTTTTTTACCAATCCCGCCCTTTGGTTTGAGGCGGTGTATCCAGATGACAGGAAACTGATAACTCAATATTCGAAAAATTTATTTGCCGGCGTGGCCGGTAGCCTTGAATACCGGATCGTGAAACCGAATGGCGAAGTGTGTTGGCTTTATGATCGGGCACAACTTGTTTATGACGCTGACGGGACGCCTTTGCGCATCGACGGTATTTCTGCTGACATCACCGAGCGCAAGCGCCTGGAGCACCGGTTTCGACAGGCGGTGGAATCGGCGCCCAACGCGATAGTTATGGTGGATGGGTCAGGAACGATCCTGATGGTCAATGCACAAACAGAGGCTTCTTTCGGTTACGCACGCACTGAACTGGTTGGGCAACCTGTTGAAGTACTAGTGCCGGAACGCTTTCGTGGCGGACATGCCGGTTTCCGGCACTCCTACCTCGCCGCCCCGCAAACCAGGCCGATGGGCGCAGGCCGCGAGCTCTACGGACTGCGCAAGGACGGCAGCGAGTTTCCCGTTGAAATAGGGCTGAGTCTCATCGATAGCCATGAAGAAACACTGGTGCTCAGCTCCATTGTCGACATCACCGAGCGCAAGCGCCTGGAGCATCGGTTTCGACAGGCGGTGGAATCGGCGCCCAACGCGATAGTTATGGTGGATGGGTCAGGAACGATCCTGATGGTCAATGCACAAACAGAGGCTTCTTTCGGTTACTCACGCATTGAACTGGTTGGGCAACCTGTTGAAGTACTAGTGCCGGAACGCTTTCGTGGCGGACACGCCGGTTTCCGACACAAATACTTCGCCGCCCCGCAAACCAGGCCGATGGGCGAAGTCCGTGAGCTCTACGGACTGCACAAGGACGGCAGCGAATTTCCTGTTGAAATAGGCCTTGGCCTCATCGATGACGATATCGGTACGATAGTCCTCAGTTCTATCGTTGACATTACCCAGCGCAAGCAAGCTGAAGTGGCGCTGAAAGCCAGCGAGTCGGCCCTGAAAGAAACGCAACATCTTGCGGGCTTAGGCGGCTGGAAATGGGATATACGAACCGATGAGCACTTTTGGTCGGAGGAGATCTATCGCATCTTCGGTCGCGATCCGGCACTGCCTCCGGCCCCATACCCTGAGGTTCAGCAGTACTTCACCCCCGATAGTTGGGTGCCCCTCGCCGATGCCGTGGAGAAGGGCTTAGCGGCAGGCGTTCCCTACGAATGCGACGCCGAGGTGGTACGCGCCGACGGTATCCGCCGCTGGATCGTCGCCCGTGGTATAGCCACGCGCGATGACACCCAAAACGTTATCATCCTGCATGGAACCGTGCAGGATATTACCGAGCGCAAAAACGCTAGCGATAAGTTGAAAGAAGCGCTCAACGAGAAAGAGATGTTGCTTAAGGAAGTTTATCATCGGGTAAAAAACAACCTCCAGGTCGTATCGAGCCTGATTAACCTGCAAGCCAGAAATGTCAAAAATGTCGCGGCAGCGGATCTACTCAAACAGAGCGCTGACCGTATCAAATCCATGGCGTTATTGCATGAAAAACTCTACCAATCGAAGGATCTGGCGAGGATTGATTTCAATGACTATATTCATAGCTTGGTCGCCCATTTGCTGTTTGGTTACGGGGCACATTCAGGCAAGATTGATATAAACATAAAGATCGGCGATGTGTTTCTCGATGTCGATACCGCAATTCCTTGCGGACTTATCATCAATGAACTCCTATCCAACGCCCTAAAGCACGCTTTTCCGGGTGATCGACACGGTGAAATCGGTGTCAACTTCACGCAAGATCAGGGTGAATCCATCCTCGTAATCACCGATAACGGCATCGGTTTTTCTACCGACGTGGACTTCAAGAAAACCGACTCGTTAGGCCTGCAATTGGTCGCTACGCTGACCAACCAACTCATGGGGCAGATAACCCTGGATCAGGCAGAGGGGTCTACGTTTACTATCCGCTTTTCCAATATTTCTTAAACAGGTGGTGTGCGCTATGGTAGCAAACAAGATTATGGTTGTCGAAGATGAAGGCATTATTGCGATGGATATCCGTAGCCAATTGGAAGGTTTCGGCTATCACGTGGTCGCGACCGCTTTTTCAGGTGAGCAAGCTATCGCCCTGGCAAGCGAACATAGGCCCCAACTCGTGATGATGGACATCGTGCTGAAAGGCAACATGGACGGTATCAGCGCGGCGCAAAAGATATCGGAACTGCATATCCCGGTGATTTTTCTCACGGCTTACAGCGATCCTGCCACCTTGAAGCGCGCGAAAACCACAGGGGCCTATGGCTATTTAATCAAGCCATTCCGCCCTGATGAACTGCACGCAGCCATCGAAGTCGCGATCTATAAGCATCAACTGGAACAGAAGCTGAAGGAAAGCGAGCAATGGTTTGCCAAGACCTTGCATTGTATCACCGATGCCGTCATTGCAACTGACGCCGAAGGTAGGATCCGGTTCATGAATCCGGTGGCCGAGACAGCGACAGGTTGGCGGCTGGAACAAGCCAAAGGAAAAATCGTCAGCGAATTGATGACGCTGTTGACAGAGTTAGATCGTGCGGTCATTGAAAACCCGGTCTCGAGGGCATTAAGGAGCCTTGCTGTTAGCGGCCTGGATTGCGCGACATTGCTCATAAACAAGTCCGGTGTGGAATTGCCCGTTGATAACGGTGCGGCCCCTATCCTTGATGAAGACGGGACACTGTTGGGGGCGGTTTTAGTTTTTCGTGACATCACTGCGCGTCGCCACATAGAAAGCTTACTTCGAGAAAGTGAAGAGCGCTTCCATAGTGCGTTTGATCTTGCTGCCATCGGTATGGCATTGGTTTCTATACAGAACCGCTTTTTACTCGTCAACAGTTCACTCGTCACAATATTCGGTTACTCAGAAGGGGAATTGTTGACAGCCAGCCTGCAAATGCTTACTCATGAGGGGGATAACGACACAGTGCTTGGCCACTACCTGCGCCAATTGCTGAGCGACGAGTTGCCGTCGTTTCAAATTGAGGTGGAGTGCCACCACAAAACCGTTGGCAAGATGGTTTGGACCCTGCTAAGCGCATCTTTGGTCCGCAACGTTGCCGGCGAACCGCAGTATTTCATCATCCAGGTCCAGGACATTACCGACCGTAAACACGCCGAGCAGCGATTAAGCTATCTCGCCAACCACGATGCATTGACCGGACTCCTTAACCGCTCACAGTTCCATGACCGTTTTACCCACACATTGTCCACAATCTTGCGCCATGATGCCAAATTAGCGCTGATGTTTCTCGACTTGGATCGCTTTAAGTTGATCAATGACACTTTGGGCCATAGAATCGGCGACCTGTTGCTGCAGGCTGTCAGTGTAAGGTTGAAAAGTTCGGTTCGTGCCGGTGATATCCTGGCACGGCTGGGCGGTGATGAGTTCATCGTGCTCCTGAACGATATCAACCATATTGATGATGCAGCGCGGATTGCGCAAAAGACTATTGACCTGCTCATGCAACCGTTTACGCTCGAAGGCAACGATGTTGTGATAACCGCAAGTGTCGGGATCAGCGTTTACCCTGACGACGGGGACAATAGCCAAATCCTGCTGACGAACGCCGATACGGCTATGTATCTGGCCAAGGAACACGGTAAAAATAACTACCAGTTTTATACGCAGGAAATGACGGAAAGGTCGCGTGAACGCATGACGATCGAGAGAGGATTAAGGCATGCCTTAACGCATAATGGCTTCAGGCTTCACTTTTTGCCCCAGATAAACTTAGCAAACGGCGAAGCCAACAGTGTCGAAGCCGTGGTGCGTTGGCAGCACCCTGAATGGGGTCTTGTTTATCCCGACCGATTTATTTCTGTAGCGGAAGATACAGGGTTGATCGTCCCGATAGGAAAATGGGTGCTGCGAGCCGCTTGTTTGCAGGCCAAAAGATGGCAAGATAATGACGGGCCGTTCACCCTTGTCGCAGTCAATGTATCCGCCCGACAATTTCATGAAAGCGACTTGTTTCAAATGGTCAATGCTGTGCTGTCCGAAACTGGGCTTAAACCTGCCTCACTCGAACTTGAAATCACCGAATCGGCGGTTATGCAGGATCCGGAGCGGACCCTTGAGGTTTTACAGCAATTAAATAAGTTGGGCGTGCGGCTCAGTATCGATGATTTCGGCACAGGCTATTCCAGTTTGACCTATCTTCGACGGTTTCCGGTCCACAGTGTCAAAATAGATCGTTCATTTGTCAAGGATATCCCCCATGACGAAGGTAGCAAGACTTTAGTGCGGGCGATTATTGGCCTAGCCCATGAACTCAATTTGAGCGTTACAGCCGAAGGGGTGGAAACCGAAGAGCAATCGGCATTTCTTAAAGCGCATCAATGCGATATTCTGCAAGGCCATTTATTCAGTCAGGCTGTTACGGCAGAACAGCTCAATACCGGGTTCAATGCCGCAGCCGTAAAAGCATCTTTGTTCAGGAATCGTGAGTAAGCTGAATTCTTCTGAAATGCCGTCCCAATCGCTAATCCGGTTTATTGACGGCTAGGCCCGCACATCAACCGAATAAGGTTCAGTCCCACCGACGGTTAAGTATTCGCCAGATTCGACAAGGCGCAAACGTTTCTCCTGGATGGAAATAGGCAGTGGGTTGATTTCGTTCAGGAATCAAGGGCCGCCATCTGCAGCCTGAAACAGCCCTTCAGTGTTGCCAATAGCGCCGGTGAATGAGCCTTTCTTGTGCCCGAACAATTCTGATTCAATCAGGTTTTCCGGCAGGGCAACACAGTTTAAGGTTATAAAACAAGTGTGTGATATCACGTATTCGGTGTGTGGTTTCACACACTTTTCTTAATGGGAAAATGTTAACCAATTGATTATAGCGTGTTAATATTTTGGCGTGCTTTTTGCTTTTTTGTTAAAAATACAAGCAATCGTTAACGATCCAAGAAATGACCCAAATTAAGCGCATCATTAGAAAGGACTCAGGTACGCTTACGGGTTGTGAAAAAAGGCCCGATTTAATCCGATTCCCATTAATCGCATATATTTAGGCGGATATGGCGATTAACGCGGAAACGAATACCCACCTAAATCGGGTTTACTTGGCTTATCGCCCGGCTTTACTGCGGTTTCTCACCTTATCCACCCATAGCCCGGAAATGGCTGCGGACTTGGTGCAGGAGCTGTATTTGCGGCTGCCTTATTTGCACCCAGTCCCCGATTCCGACAACGCGATTAAGGCTTGGCTGTTTAAGGTCGCCACCAATATGGCGACGGATCATTTCCGTACAGAGAAGCGGCGTTCGGAATTAGTGCATGGACACTTCGCGGAACAAGACGAAACGGAATTAACGCCAACCCCTGAAAAAATCGCCGTTGATGGCGACCAGTTGCGGCAGTTACAAGCTACCCTGGAAGCATTGCCGAAAGTCTGCAAAGAAGTCTTATACCTGAGCCGGATCGAAGGCTTGACGCACCAAGCCATTGCGGAGCGCCTCGGCATCTCGAAAAGTTGGGTCGAGAAGAAATTGGTGCAAGCATTGGATCATCTCCGCAAAGCCATGGCTGATGACTGAGGAGTACGGTTTTTTCGCTCGCTATTCGTTATAGTATGGTCGAAAGGATTTTTTCCAGGCAAAGACCCTACTGAATCAATGAAAAAACTGATTACTGCAAACCGCGACCGTCTAGAGCAAGAGGCCGTCGATTGGCTCGCCCGCCTGACTTCAGGTGAGGCGGTTGCCGATGACTTTGTCGAGTGTGCTAACTGGCGCAATCGCAGCCACGCCCACAACCAAGCCTACCAAAAGATTAACACACTGTGGGATCAGCTAGACGCGCCTTTGTTGGTTTGGCATGAGCAAACCCTATCAGGCACTGAAGAACCTGCATTAAATCAGGGCAATCAAGCGACACAATCTGCACCCAAACGCCGTTTAAGCAAGGTTTGGCCTAAACGGTTTTTAGCCGCGGCCATCGTGGCTTGGGTAACTTTCAGTTGGTTCCCTGATTACCTCAGTTATCCGCTGGCCGATTACCGTACACTAATTGGCGAACAAAAAACGGTCAGGCTGGAGGATGGCAGCATTCTTCATCTCAATACCGATACGGCGATCAACGTCCATTATTCGGCAAGCGCAAGGCACATCGAATTGTTGCAGGGCGAGGCGGCGTTTGAAGTCTCCCATGATGACCACAAGCCTTTCATCGTCGCGTCCGGCAACATCCAAACCCGTGCGGTCGGAACGCAATTTATTGTGCGCTATGACAATCACCAAGGCCTGATTACCTTGTTGGAAGGTAAAGTGCAGGTAAGCAACACCAATAAAGCAGAAGATGGCCACAACGCAATAACCTTGAACCCTAACGAGCAAGTGGCCTACCAAGATAACCGCTTCACCCCATTGCCTCATGGCTATCCAGACGGCGCGGATGCTTGGCTTAACGGGCGTTTGCAGATGAATTTTGTCACCTTTGGGCAAGCCATCGACGAGATCAACCGTTACCGCCGGGTAAAGGTCAGGCTGCTTGCACCGCAACTTGCCCAACGCAAAATCAATGCCGTCATTGACCTCAAACAAATTGACGCTTGGCTGGAAGCCTTGGAAAGTACGTTGCCCGTTGCAGTAAGGCAGGTCGGGCCTTTAGTGTTGATCAGTTCCACTGGATAAAAAATGTCATCTTTCAGGTGGGGAGTGTTCAACTTCAAACGTCTTATAGGAAACTCTGGGCAAGTTGATTCCATTCATGCCCTTCGACTTCGCTCAGGAGAGCGTTCGAAAAGCTCACCACGAACGGAATCAACTCCTTACCATACAAGCTTGTCGAAGGGCTTGTTCAGAGATTCCTATAGAATATCCGGCATCCAATAACAATCCACGGGGAAAATAAGCATGAAACCAGCAGCCGTCTTAGTCGTTAGTTTATTTTTAATCGGCCTGAATGCACAAGCGGGCAGCTTGATGAACGGGCAATGGCAACCCGCCAACTGCGGGCAAAAACCGCCCGCTCCCACTATCAACACCAAAAGCGTGGACGGCTACAACCAAAGCGTGAAAGACATCAATGCCTGGCAAGCCAAGGCGCAGGAATATTACAACTGCATCGTGAAAGAAGCGAATATCGATAATCAAATTATTGCGACAACCGCAAACTCCGCCCAAGAAGAATTCCGCAACGAAGTCAGCCGCATCCAAAAAGAAGCCGAAGCGGGAAAAGCCAAAGTGGAGAAAAACTGACCGTCATGGTTGATTATTGATTCGGCCCTTTAATGTTTGAACCGTTCGTGCTGAGTTTATCGAAGCACATTAACCTTTCGACAGGCGAACGGACTTTAAAACATCATAAGGCCGAATCAATAAGTACGGAATTTCACAAAATAAACCGCCCGCATAAAAGTTTCCTTTCCCAAGTACGGTTTTTGGTGGCGTTATCCGTTTTATAGCTATTACTGATTATCACCAGGATAGCGCATGAAACCTACCTCATCAAAAACCGGATGCATTCCCCTGCTAGGCAAGCTGGCAAACCACACGACCATCGGCTTGTTCAGTTTGGCGATCAGCTTTCCGCTGTGCTTACCTGCCCAAGAACAGCCTTCGGCAAATACGGCAAACCACGGTATTACCGTAAAATCGCAGCCTTTATATTCCGCCTTGACCGCGTTCGCCGAGCAATCCGGCATCCAATTCGTCTACGATGCCGCCCTCGTTGACGGCTTAAAGACACGCGGCATCAGCCAAGAACACGATACCAAGCAGGCATTGAGGCATTTGCTTGCCAACTCCGGTTTGGATTACCGCTTTACCGGCAACAACACTGTGGTGTTATTTAAGCCGGAACACGTTGAACTTAACGGTGAAAACGACCCGTATTTACTCCCTGTTGTCCAGGTAACCGGGGACGCACCAGATAAAGGAAATAACACAACCTTGCCGAAAGTGACGGTGGATGCCGATGCGACTAACGATGTCGAATACTACGCCGACCCCTACAACAAGGATTACGTCATCCCCAACGCCACCGCAGGCACCAAGACCGACACGCCGATCATGGAAACGCCGCTGAACGTGCAAGTAATACCAATGCCAATAGTTTCTTATATTAATAAAGCCCACTGTCGGGTACACAGATTTCTAATAGTGTCGGGCTGGCTGGCAAACCGGTTCCATGCCTGGCA
>NZ_AYLO01000078.1 GCF_000496735.2 Methyloglobulus morosus KoM1 | reverse complement strand
AATGCATTCAAGTCGATTAAACAGATGACAAGGATTAACTTGGGCTGATTAATTATGTTGAGCAGGCTTCCTACTACCAGGGCAACCCTAACTGAACGGACATAAACCCTATGTTTTAGGGCCGCTCGATTATATGCAATTATCTTGTTATGCCACATACGATAAACCGAAGAAAGGGCGACAGCCATAGCGTCATCTTTATCTATCATTTATGGAAGGTTAAATGAGTTATAATCAACATGCCTCGTAAATTTATTTGGGCTCAACTGCTAATTATTTTTCGCTAAATCTATCATTAACGTAATATATTGTCAATTGTTATGCGTCTTCCAAAAAGGTCTGAACGCGAGGTTTTAAAAATCGGTGAAATGGCCGATGAACTCGACACCACAGCTAGGACCATCCGACTCTATGAAGAACTTGGCCTGATAGCCCCGGATCGCACGGAAGGCGGTACACGCCTATATGCCAGGAAAGACTTAAAAAGGATGGCTACTGCCTTGCAATTAAGTCGGGTCGGAATCGATTTGGAAATGATACAAAAACTGGCTAAGACGCGAGAAGGTTATCAATCAGGCCAAGGGGCTTGTTCCGCCATGTTACCGTTATTGGACGTATTAAAGGCTCGCGTTGGCAGCTTGATGGGCGACTTAGAAATTTTAGAACTCGACTTGGAACGGGCTGACATGCTCATTCGCCAGTGTAGCCAATGCCCCAATAGGCCAAATCGTAAAGATTGCCCAGATTGTCCTGTTGAAAGAAATGTCGATTTGTCTGGAATTGCACGGCTTGTATGGGATCCAAGTTCCCCTTAAAGTTTAGGGGCTATAAGCTTGAATCGGTAAAAATTATCATTGCGTGAAGCTTGATTTACCGGGCATTCAATAAATTTTCCCCATCTTTCCTCAGCGCGCCATCTGGTGCTAGATGACGGTAAAGCGTCTGCCGGGAATACCACGTTCTTTGCATAAAAAACCGATGTGGGTCTTCCTGTCGCTCATCGAAGCCATTGCAAGCCGTAGTTTGGTAGATTTTTTGTACGGGACACCGCCTTTGCGCCCTCGTGCGCGGACGGAGTGAGACCAGCTTTCGTGCGTTCGGAAATCAAGTCGCGTTCGAACCAAGCGAGTGCCGCAAATATACCGAAAACCCGTTTGCCTTGGGAAGTTGCGGCGTCAATTTGCGCCTTGCCCGGTCAAAACCTTAAAGCCGATGCCTTTTTCTAGCCACTCGCGAACACATTTGATGTTGGGCTTCGCTATCGCTCCGCCCAACCTTCAAATTGAAAATGTGCCGAAAGCCTACAAATTATTGTGGCGTAGGGCTTTCCTGTTGACCCGCTGCCGGCGCTTGGACTTCAGCCGGTTTCCCTGGCTGGGCCTCAGCCGCTTTTTTAGCTTCCGCCTCTTGTTTTCTTTTTTCAGCCTTTTCGGCTTTCACGGCCCTTTGTTCCGCAGCCTGATTTGCCGCTTTACTGCCACTACTACCGAGCTCTGCCTGGGTTAGCGCAGGAAATAATAGTGCTGACAGCGCACAAAAATATAATGGCAAAATAATTTTTTTTGATTTGAAATGTAACATAATCACCCCATGTATTAAAAAGTTATTAAAACTCAAGTTACTCGGTAAAACGCTCAAATATACGAGCTAATAACACACGCTTTTATGACTATTAGCAACACAAATTAATTCAATAAAAATGCAAACTTTGGTTGTGGATGCCACAAAAGCCACTTTGGAGTGGACTTGTGAACCCAACAAATAATAACCGATATTTTGTTGGGGTTCGTTTTCTCTTCCCAACATACGTATTACTAAGCTGAATTGATCGTCAGTTTTCAACTGATACGGTTCATTATCAACACCTCTTGCAGCCCATTATTGTGCAGCCGGCTTTTCCTGTTCATCCCCTGCCGGTATTGGGGCTTCAGTAGGTTTCCCTGGTTGGGTTTCAGCCGCTTTTTTGGCGGCCTCCTCTTTCTCCTTTTTTATTCTCTCTTTCCTTTTTGCTATCGCAGCCCTTTGTTCCTCAGCCCGGCTCGAAGCGATATCGCCCGTGCCATAGGGCTCTGCTAAGGTTAGTGTGGGAAATATAAGCGCCAATAGAACGCTAAGAAATAATGGCAATGTAATTTTTTTTGATTTGAAATTCAACATAGTCACTCCATTAATTAAAAGTGTTTCGAAATTAATACAACTCAGTAAAATGCTCAATGATGCCAATAAAATGCGGCCTAATGATAGGGGTTTCTTTTGGGTTCTACAGATTCGGCCTTTTAATGTCTGAACCGTTCGTGCTGAGCTTGTCGAAGCACACACCGCCTTTCGACAGGCTCAAGGCGAACGGAAACTTAATACTTCACAAGGCCGAATCAATAGTTGCCGACAAATAGGATTTTCTACGCGTAAGCCCAAACTACCCAACCGCTATTGAATCCTTCGTGCAAAATCCTTGCGGGCCGCATCCGCTACCAGCTTGTAAGCATCCCTTATATTTTCCCGGGAACTCGCCAATAAAACCTCGTTCCCCTTAATGAGTTTTTGTTTCTCATCATCAGTTGTAGCATTGGCAACTGCTTTCATCTTCTCATTGGCAGCTTTCACGCCCTGTTTCGCTGAAGCAAGCTTTTTGTTGTAATCAACTAGTAATGTCTCGAAGGGCTTGGTGTCTTTACCCGCCGCCTTAAGGGATTTTATGCGCTTTTGCATGCTTGTGGAAGCAACATCGGCATCCGACACAAGCTGGGTTTCTTTTGACGCAAGGGCCAGCTCTTTGGCATGGTCAACACTGAGCCTATTTTTTATCCATGTGGCCTTTACCTTGTCGGCGACCGTTTTGATGTCTTCTTTTGTTGCACTCCGGTTTATTTCTGCCTTGAGCGCCTCAAACGCGGCAATATCGGCATTAAGCCCAGTAACCGCCGCTTTCATTTCTGAATTGTTTAGGGCAACCGCCATATTTTGCATCTTGTCCCTGAACCGTCCCAGTTGCCCAATACGGTTGTCAACATGTTTTAAAAGATACAGTTTCCCCCTGTGGATCATCGGGTCTATCGAGTTGGGATCGTCCTGGCCGACACCGTTGGCCTTCGCCACAGAATAACTATCAGGCTCTGTGCTGGCGTATTGGTTCTCCGCCTCCTGGTTGGCATTAATAAGCGTCTGGCCTTTATCCATGATTGCGTGATATTGTGCAAGCAAGGTGTCTTTTATAGGGACATTGGCTACATAAGAAAATGAAGCCGCAATGATCACTAAAAAGGCAATGGTGGTTACACATAATGTTATTGTGAATTTTTTCATCATATTACCCACACCGTTAAATTAAAACCGAATCATGTAGTTGCCTGGGTAGCTTCGGCACATAACCCAGTCGTAGCCGTTAAAATAAAATCCTTCTAAAATTAATTTTACTTCCTGTTAGTCATGTCTTCCGCCTTGGCAGTGACATGACTAACAGGAAGCCGATGGCGGGGTGTTGTTGGCTTTGATGCCTCCCCGCCGCCAGCCGCACACGGTGCTTCAATTGCAGCAATGTGCTTACCCATTCCGGCCCATCGGCCAAGTTGGCGGTGGTTTGCCAACCTGGCCTTGGAACCGTTTTCTAGGTTGCAATAGTCCGCAACCCTTTCAGCGACCTGCTCAGTTTACCGTCAAGGTATAGGTTGCTGTCGCCGTTGCCGTAACATTGGTCAATTTATAATTGACCGTATAAGTACCTCGCTTCGAAGCCGCCCGCGCAGCAGCGTTCGCTCCTGTCGGTGTCAACGTCCAGGTAATTGAGTTGTTACCCGACGTCAACGTAGAAGCCGTCACCGTAGCTACTGCCGTCGCACCGCCATTGGTGAAGCTGGAACTGACGATACTCACAACAGAAGCCGCGACATTCGGCACATCATTCGCACGGACATTGCGTGAAATGACTTGTGGCGTCACTACCCCGGAAGCGGCTACGGTAGTGGCATCGACAGTGGCCGAAATCGCAGCAAACCCAGAAAGCCCAACAATTTGCTGGCTTCCCAGAATATTGTTGGAATTATCGGTAATGGTCAGCGTTCCCGTTTTGGCACCCGTGCCCAGGGCAGTGGTCGGCGCGAAACGGACAGTTATATTGCAACTTGCACCCGCCGCCAACGATGTGCCACAGTTAGGGGCCACTGCCCCGCCGGCAACAGTCACTCTGCTAAATCCAGTTCCGCTACTTACCTGAATGCTGTTAATGGTCATTGGCGTAGCGCCTGTGCCCGTATTCGTCAGGGTGACGGGTATGTTGAACGCACTTCCGACCACTACATTACCAAAATCCAGCGCAGCCGGGGCTACTTGGGCTACTGGCAATTGCACCACCCCTGTACCTATCAATGTCACGATTTGAGGGCTCGGAACGGCGTTATCGGTAATCGTTATCGAACCCGTCATTTGACCCGTAGTAGCCCCCGGTGAAAAGCGGACATTGATGTTACAAGCTACACCAGGCGCTAACGTAGCACCACAGCTAGGCGCAGGCGCTGCAACACGGGCAAAACCCGTACCCTGCACCTGAATATTATTAATAGTCAGGCTGATGGCACTTGTATTGGTGAGCACCACCGTCCTCGTTGCACTGGTCGTATTGGTATTTACGTTACCAAAATCCAAGGTACTCGCCGGCACACCCCCAACAGTCACAGAGACAGTGGGCACAACACCCGTTCCCGTCAATGGGACAATAGTTGTAATGGTTGGTGAGCCAGGCCCACTATTGCCAGTGATGACAACATTGGCAGACTTCGACCCCGTAGTTGTAGGCGCGAACTGAACAGGGACTATGCAGGGAGTGCCACCATGAACGAGAGGGGCAGTACAGGGGTTGGTCGATGGCACCAGGAACGAAGCTGTATCGGCACCCGTTAGCGAGACACCGGTCACTGTAAGTTGACCCAGCCCACCGTTGCTGACCGTAATATTCCGAACCGGGGGGGTTAATCCAACGGTTACGCTACCAAAGTCCACACTAGCTGGCGATACCGATGCGACTGGAGCGACAGGGATTGGAACTTCGCGAACGGCGCAGAGTGTCTTCACAACGGCGTCAGGTGTCGCACAGAAGCTGAGTTGTTCGATATTCCACAAGGTGTCAATTCCGTCGTTGGTGACAGCACTATTGTCGGTGACAGTGATACTGCCATCGGCATTTGTGGTGATGGTGTAGTTTGCACTAGGATTCGAGAACCATGCCGTGTCGCAGTTGTGGGTCAGGCTTAGATCCTGAGTCACAGCAGGCGCAGGGCAGTCGCTCGCTGTGCTGGTATTGGCCGAAGCACCCATCGGAGACCCATCGGGAGCGACTATTTCACGCACAGCCACCAATTGACCCGGATTGACCAAGCCGGCGAACACCGCCGCTTGCAAGGTCTTACCGGCGAGCGCGCCCGTCCAGCCTGGACCAGTCGGGATATTCTCCATCAGGTCAGTAGAGGCAATCTCAGGCCCTGTGGCCAGGTCGTTAGCATCCACGCCCGACCGCACACTGATCCGCACTCTGAGCATGTGGTCACCGTCAATGATGTCATCGGCACCACGGCCTTCAATGGTATCACTGCCGCCTCCACCGAGGAGGATGTTGCCTTCGCCCCAGATTGGGCCTTCCAGTCCGCAGTAGTTCGTTACTGCTGCCGCAATGGTTTCTGCGGGATCGACTGTCCTGATACTGGCTGGCACTATCGCATCTAGCCCGCCAATACGCGCCACGCCGTCTGCGTCCAGTGCGTCACAACCGATAAAGCCGATGCCGCCAACCTGACTGGGGACTACGCTGTCACCGCGCAAGGTGTCGTTAAAGTTCCAGCCGGATAATGCTTCGACTTCGTTGAAACGGTCCCTAACTTCGTTCGCTGGTGGTGCATTGACGATCGGGAGATCCAGATCAGCGTTCTGCAGCTGTGGATCGCCCTGGCCGATGCTCCAGTCATAACCGGCTGCGCCGGCGTTCTTTTCAACACCAGGGCCGGCCACGCCAATGTCGTCGCCGCCTTCCATGTCGTAGTCGTCGTCACCGCCTTGGCCGATCAGGATGTCATGTCCCGGCAGGTTATGGTCATCAAAGAACAGGGTGGAACTGTCACCGATCAAGAGATCAGGTTGGTCACCGCCTTCTTCCCAATCGTCGCCACTGTCACCGAAAACGGCATCCGTACCTTGCCCCGCAATAGCGAAGTCATCACCTTCGCCGGAAAAGGTCTCGTTGATATTGGCACCGCCGTTAGTAAAGTCCTTGCCTGCGCCCGCAATAATAATGTCGTCACCGACGCCACCGTCGATGGCATCATTGCCAGGGCCTCCCTTTAGGAAGTCGTTGCCAGCAAAGTCAGTGATGATATCATCGCCTTCGCCGCCAAGGATGACATCGTCCCCGCCGTTACCATCAATAATATCGTTGCCAAGACCACCCCAGAAGGTGTCGTTGTCATTGCCGCCGAGGAAATTATCAACATCGTCAGTGCCGTTATAAACGCCTTGGCCGTTGATGCCGGGTGTGTCTACACTGTTGATTGCGCGATATAAAATCTGGCCGTTAGGTTGGCGAAGCAGCAGAAGGTTTTCGTCGCAATCCGTGGTCGGGTCGTCATTCACCGAACCTGGGCCAGTGATAAAACTGCCAGGGCTTGCAGGGAAGGTAAGATTGCCCTTCTCGAACTTGCAGTCGGCAGTCGCAAACGGGTCAGCCTTCAAAGTATGGGCATTGGTGTTACGCATTACCAACTCGGCGAACGAATTGCCTTCGAGCTGGGACCGCAGGTTCATGCCCGGCGTACGCGCCAGATAGTAAAACCGGTCGCCGTTTTGCAGATCGGTCAGTTGCTTCTCGAACACGTAGTTGAAGGTAGGGCCTAACAGTCCGCCAAACAAATTGGTGTTCTCAGCAAGGCCGCCCACCCAGAGGTCAACGTCGTCGAGCCCTGTTTGGGACACATCACCGACATTTTCCCAGCAGATAGGGCTAGCGGTAGGGTTCGGGGTCGGGGCAACGCAACCGGGACTATTAGTGCTAAACACAAAATCGCCGATATCTACAGGAGCGAAGATGTCGTCGACACTTTCATCTACCGCAGGTGTTGAAGGATCGTCACCTAGTGTCCCGTCCGGTCCGGGCAAGGTCGTGCCGCTAACAATCTGGTCGGCCGCCATGCGTCTGGCTTCTAAACTGCCAGCCTGGATCGGCCCGCTGCCATCCGGATCAAGCGTAGCAATGATAGGGTGTGTGCCATACGCCGCAATGAAATTGACCAGCGACTCGGGGTGCTTAAGCCTCTGTTGAAAGTTAATCCAGTTTGTGTAGGGCGCTAACTGGCCATCATTCGTCGCCGCAAATATCTGCTTGCGGACATTGTTCAGGGACGGGATGCCTTCACTGCGGGCACGCGTCATGTTGATGGCAGGCAAGTCTTGCGGCAGTCCCAGCAGATGGTTGCGGACAGCTTCGGCGACGAATTCATCGATCTCTTGGCCGACCTGATCGGACAAGCCCATGATGATGGCACCGGTGGCATTCGGAGCGGAGAGTGTTCCGACAACACCACCGTTGTTGAATTCCGCAGGGTTTAGGAACGCGTCAAACAATGGGATGTCGTTGTTCAGGCACGCGGGGGAGTCTGGGATATCGCTTGGATTAGCACAAATCGATCCATTCGCGTTCTTGCGGGGGACCGTGTCGGTCAGCATCGAGTGGCCGAAGCGGTAAACCGCATGGGCAAATTCCGCCGTAATCGCCGGGTCAATATCCGTCTGGTTAAAGGCGAAAGCCTCGAAAGGGTTGATCAAGGGCTGAACCTTGCGTGCAAACTCTTCGAACACCAAATGCTGGTACTGCATCTCGGTGACGAAACGCGCGGCCTGGAACAAGCGCTGACCGTAGGTGAATGTTGTCGGCAGTGCTGGGTTGTTGGTGGCACAGCCGATGGGGCAGTTGGTGTTATTGTAGCTGGACTGCAAACTCGCATTTGCAGGCAGTGTGATTGTATCAAACTCCGTGGCCAGCCGGTCATGCTCCATGTGGAAGACCTGATGGATGGCAGTCAGCGCGATGTTCTCGTTACAACGGCCGTCACCGCAGATGAAGTGCAGGTCGAGCAGTTCGTTGTCGTACTCGCCGTGCGCGACCGGATCAAGACTACCCCCTGCAACAAGATTGCTATCAGGTGTATTCGGTGACGCAATGCTTCCTGGGGATGCACTGTGTGAGATGTCATTCAGGAAGGCCGTGTCAATGCGGTTTGCAGTGTATACCGCAGGGCAACCAGGGCCTACCGCAGGACAGTTCGCTTTCACCGGTTCTGTAGTAGTATTGCCCTCGATGAGACCCGTGTCTGTCACGAGTTGTGGCAACCCGTTTGGACCAGGTTTGAAGTTGCCGTACACGTCGGTCAGAACCATAGGTATGTTGGTTACGTCTGCGTCAACAAGTTCAATGCCCAGCTTGGTTGCCGCCTGCGCTTTGATGGTTGCCCAGGTGGCTATGCCGCCATCGGCCTCGGACAGGAATTTGCCCGTCGCAACCGGCCCAGTAGGGGTAGTGTCGTACTCACGCGTGAACACTTGGTGCGAGGAATGGGAGGTGTAGGTTTGGCTTTGGTCCACAAACGGGGTGTCCGTGTTGGGTGCGCTGCGGAAGCCGTCAGGCCCGTTCACGATATGACCACGTGTTATGGCCATGAAGCGAAGGTTAGGCGGAATATCATCTGCGGCGTTGCTTCCTCCGCAGACGTGGTCATTCCCACAAATCAGCGGGTCGTCATCACGTAAGGGCACGACGACCTGGCCATTGCCGCCGTTGGTGATCTTGTCGAGGCCGTGGTCGAAAAACTGGCCAAAGATGGTGAACAGCGAGTTGAAGGGCGGCGACAGGCCGACATCGGTGGTCACATTCGGGATAAATAACGTTTCGAAAGAGGGCACGCATCCAACGGGTTCTCCATTTTCATCGCATGGGAAAATACCTGGATTGCCCTGGGTCCTGACGGGAAAACCAGCTGCGGCGACGGCGGCCAAGTTGGTCGAGGTCTGGTCCACAATCAGGTTGCTGATCATGCGCGGCTGGGAATCGTAGACAAAACCGCTGGTCTGGTTGAAGTTAGTCGGGCCACTAGGCGGGAAATCTACTAAATTTGCCGGGCGCGCTTCCGCAGGCCTTTCGAAATTAGGCACAGTCAGGCGCGGGAAAGCCTGGTCTGCCGCCCCGTGCTTCTCTTGTCCGGGTACCAGGTTATTGCACGATCCATCCACCGTCCTAAGACCGAAGGAAACGAGATTATTCGGGAGCTGGTTAGACCCGGGGCCGATAAGCGCTTGGCAATTGTCCGGATCACCTATTAGGTCTGGGTTGGGTGCCACAACATGCGCTTCAGCAATCTTGATTTGCTGAAGGATATACGCCAAGTCAGCAGGGGTGACCGTAAACCCAGAGCCGACTGGGGACGTGTTTATAGCCGCCTGACTGGTATCCACCACGCCGACATTCGACATGGCTATCACCAACGCCATCAGCGACGTTATCAAGGGCTGCTTTGCTTTGGAAACAAGGCAGTGATAGATTCTAGGTAACATGATGTCCTCCGATCATTTAAGTAAAAGCCTATTTGCCTGATATATCTATATATAATCACGGCAATGTCGTTTCGAGCATGTAGAGCAGTAACTGCCGCCCATGAGCCCACCAAACTTAGCGAAACTTAATCCTCTTCCCTCGTCCATCGCGTGGTACTGCGCTTTGCAGCCGTATCTAAATCACCTTGGGTAAAAGTAACCGTTTGGTTAGCGTTCCACATCCAACGGGTTGGCATTTTCCCTGTCGAAGACGTATTTAACCGCCTACCCTATCGGTGTTTGCTGCCACAAAAATCACACAATACTGTTTGACATGACCGTTTTTACTGTCGTCTGGCCCGTTGCAGATCAATGTCAGTATTTTTAATCCATAGGCCCACTATAAATTGAGCAAAGTTTTTTGGACGTAGTGATGCTATCTGAGAGACA
>NZ_AYLO01000077.1 GCF_000496735.2 Methyloglobulus morosus KoM1 | reverse complement strand
CTACTATGCCGGTTTCATCATTGAAAAGAAAACAATTTAAAGTCCCCGATAGGGGATCAGTAAATCCCTCGCCTTTAGGCGACAGGGATAAGGGGATCGGTCTAGAATAGTGGCATGAAAGATTACAAGTGCTGAAGCCATACGATTTTAGAGTGTAAATGCCCGCCCTTGGTATGGGTAACAAAATATCGCTTAAATGGTGTTGGCTTGCGTAGACCTGCGGCGAAACGGATGGTGTATGGAAGAAATAAATTGAAGGCCAGTCGAATGAACCCGACGATGATTTCGGTGGTGTAATCGACCCATTGGGTCGATCAAATCCGGCTTTGAGCCGTAACCCGAAGCCACCGGCTTTTAGCCGGTGGAGTATTCACACCTCGTTAGATTCATGCTATTCATAATTAAACAAAAAATCATATGATTGCCCTAATAAGAGTTAAGTTTGAGAAAAATGCTTGAATAACAAAAACTTATTTGCGTTCAGTGCGTAGGTTGGGTTAGCCCCGCAATTGCAACTTATTTTGAATTACTGTGACGGTTGGGCGGGGCGTATCCCAACATTGGGCTGTATAGAAATGTTCGTTGTTGGGTTACGGCGCACGATCGCCGATGAGAAAGTTTCGCCTAGTTGCCGTGTGCGGCTTTTATGCCCTATGGGTAACCCAACCTACAGATTTGCCCCTTTAGATTGCCATTTTTATAGAAAAGCCCGTAATGACCAGAACCATCCAACTCATGGACACCACCCTGCGCGACGGCGAGCAGACGCAAGGCGTGTCGTTTACACCTGCCGAAAAAGTCAGTATTGCCAAAGCCTTATTGCAATCGTTACGGGTAGACCGTATCGAAGTGGCATCCGCCCGTGTGTCGCAAGGCGAGAAAGAGGCGGTGAAAAGCATTAATGATTGGGCAAGGCATGAAGGCTTCGACGGGCGGGTAGAAGTGCTGGGTTTTGTTGACCATACCCGGAGTGTCGATTGGATACTCGAAACAGGCGGCAGGGTGATCAACCTGCTGACCAAAGGCAGTGAAAAACATTGCCGTGAACAGCTCGGCAAAACCCTAGCCCAACATACCGCCGATATTCTCCAGACAATCCGATATGCATTGGACAAAGGGCTAAAGGTGAATGTGTATCTGGAAGACTGGTCGAACGGTTATCATGATAATCCGGCTTATGTTTATGAATTGGTCGATAACTTGCGCCATGCCGGAATTGACCATTTCATGCTGCCCGATACGTTGGGCGTGTTGTCGCCCGACGAGGTATTTGCCAACCTGGGCGATATGTGCAGCCGTTATCCTGAATTGCAATTCGATTTCCATCCCCATAACGATTACGGACTAGCGACCGCGAATGTGATGGCAGCAGTACGTGCGGGTGTCAACTCCATCCATTGTACGATCAATTGCCTGGGCGAACGGGCGGGCAATGCATCGTTGGCCGAAGTCGCCGTGGTTTTGCGCGACAAGATGCACCTACAGCTTGCCATTGATGAAAGCCATATCTTTGCGATCAGCAATATGGTGGAAACTTTCTCCGGTAAGCGTGTTGCCGCCAATGCACCAGTCATCGGTGCGGACGTATTTACCCAAACGGCGGGTATCCATGCGGATGGCGACCACAAAGGCGGTTTGTATAAAACTAAGCTAGGTCCAGAGCGGTTTTCACGCACCCGCAGTTATGCGTTGGGTAAAATGAGCGGCAAGGCATCCTTGAAGAAAAATCTGGAGAAATTGGAACTGGAACTGTCCGAGGAAGACCAGAAAAAAGTCCTGGAACAAATCGTCCGTTTAGGCGATTCCAAGCAAACCATTACGGCGGATGACTTGCCCTTTATCATTGCCGATGTCCTTGCAAGCAAGGATTACCAGCATATCAAGTTGTTGAATTGCTCCATCACCAGCGGCTTCAACCTGGAGTCTACCGTCAGTATACGGGCCAGCATTAACGGCAAGGAGCATGTGGCTTCGGGTTTCGGTAATGGCGGTTATGATGCGTTCATGCACGCCATCGAAAAAGTGTTGGCATTATACGATTACGCCTTGCCCAGGCTCGCAGACTATGAAGTGCGTATCCCTAAAGGCGGACTGACCAGTGCGCTGACGGAATGCGTAATCACCTGGGATTGTGGTGGCAATATCCGCAAGACCCGTGGTGTCCATGCTAACCAGGTGTTTGCGGCGGTGCTGGCGACACTTAGGATCATCAATATGCAGTTGCATGAGATGAAATTGTAGGGATTGTCATTCCGGCAATCCCTGCCGGAATGACAAGTCGCTGCAAAATTGTATTAACACAAAGCGCATTGGAATGAAATCTTGGTTCCGCTTATCGTTCGATCATCCGATAAGTTCATAATTCGCCACGTAGGTAACCAATCTTTACCGTTCGTCCTGAGATTCGAAGGGCTTGACCAAATTTAACCCAATTATTTCAAATTCTCCGTCACATGCGGTTCGATCAATTTGTACAATAATTGGTGCATTTTTACGCTTCCTGCAATCACATTACCGGATGCGAGGTAATTGTCATTAAAAGAAAGGTCGGTGACGACTCCGCCTGCTTCCTGTATCAATAGGATTCCTGCCGCCATATCCCACTCCATGATGCCGATTTCCCAGAATCCGTCCAGACGACCGGCGGCAACATAAGCCAAATCGAGCGCGGCTGCACCTGCCCGACGAATACCAGCGGCTTGCATGGAGATGGCTTTGAACATGCCAACATAAGCATCCAGATGAAGGTCGGTTTTAAAGGGGAAGCCGGTGCCAATCAATGCGCCTTTCATAGTGCCTTGGTTGGTTACCCGCAAGCGGCGGCTATTTAACATAGCGCCGCCACCACGCCGTGCGGTGAACAATTCGTCACGTAAGGGATCGTAAATCACGGCAACTTCCAACCGTCCTTTGTGCTTTAAGGCGATGGAGACGGCATATTGTGGAAAACCATGCAGAAAATTGGTGGTGCCGTCCAACGGATCAATCACCCAGACAAAGTCATTGCCCTGGTGTCGTCCGCTTTCCTCAGCAAGAATCGCGTGGTCGGGGTAGGCCGTTCGGATGATATTGATGATTTCCCGTTCGGCGGCGCGGTCTACATCGCTGGCAAAGTCGTTTTTGCCTTTTTGGTCGATATTGAGCTGGCCGATGTTATCGGATGAACGCAGGATGATGTCGCCAGCACTGCGGGCAGCGCGGATGGCGATATTGAGCATGGGTTGCATAGGTTAATTGTATAATGAGCGGTTAGAAAACACGGTTAGGATAACAAATCTTTTGATAAACTTGGCTCTTTTTTTAAACAAGGGGCGGCGTTGCTGGCTAACATAAAGATTGTCCTGGTCGAAACTTCGCATCCCGGCAATATCGGTGCGGTTGCCAGGGCGATGAAAAATATGGCGATGGGTAACCTGTGCCTGGTCAATCCCAAGGTTTTTCCGAGTGCCGATGCCACGGCACGGGCTTCGGGTGCGGATGACATTTTGGCTGCCGCCAGGGTTTACCCGACATTGCCGGATGCCATTGCCGATTGCCAGTTGGTGTTAGGGACTAGCGCAAGGTGCCGCACGATTAGCTGGCCGGAGTTGACTCCACGTGAATGTGCGGAGAAAGTCGTTATTCATGAACCGGGCAATCAGGTGGCTATCCTGTTCGGTCGGGAGAATTCGGGATTGAAGAATCACGAATTGGACTTATGCCATTACTTGCTGCGGATTCCCTGCAACAGCAAATATAGTTCCTTGAATATCGCCGCCGCCGTGCAAGTCGTCTGTTATGAATTGTTTGTGGCTGCGGGGTTGCAGGAAAACAACCGGGTCGGCGATAAAGGCGAAATCCCGCTGGCGTCGGCTGAACAAATGGAGTCGTTTTATGGTCATTTACATCAAGCCTTGATCGATATTGATTTTATGCAACCCGATCAGTCGAATTCCATTATGCGGCGATTGCGCCGAATTTATAACCGGATACACTTGGATAGCAAAGAACTGGACATTCTCAGGGGTATTTTAAGGATGTCCCAAGGCAATAAGGCTAAAACAAAGCGGAGCTAATGATGTTAGAACGGATAAAAGAAGATATAGCCTGTGTGTTCGGACGCGATCCCGCCGCACAATCGGTGTTGGAAGTGGTCACGGCCTATCCAGGGTTTCATGCGGTGCTGATCCACCGTATTAGCCATACCCTTTGGAATGCCGGATTCAAATGGATGGCGCGGTTTATTGCCCATATCAGCCGTTGGTTGACGGGCATTGAGATCCATCCCGGCGCGCAAATCGGCAGGCGTTTCTTCATCGACCATGGCATGGGCGTGGTGATCGGTGAGACGGCAGTCATCGGCGATGACTGCACCTTATACCACGGCGTAACATTGGGCGGCACGACCTGGAATAAGGGCAAACGCCATCCAACATTGCATGATGGCGTAGTTATTGGTGCAGGCGCTAAAGTTCTTGGCCCCATTGAAATTGGCGCAGGTGCGCGCGTGGGATCAAATTCGGTCATCCTAAAGCCCGTTCCGGCAGGAGCGACGGTAGTTGGCATCCCAGGCCATGTCATTGACATGCAAGCCAGGGCGGACAAACCGCAATACGGCTGGCTGGACAGCAACCCCGAATTGTCAAAAGAACCTGAAGCACAGAAAAAACAAACCGAACGCGATAAAATCGCCAGCAAAATGGGCTTCGATGCTTACGGCGCGACCGCCGACATGCCCGATCCGGTTGCTTATGCGATCAACCACATGCTCGACCATATCCAAACCCTGGATAAGCAAATAGAAACCATGCAGAAAGCCATTAACGATGCCGGGATCAAGTGCGCAAAAATGCAGATGGATTCGTTGGAGGACTGCCAGATTGCGGATGGGTCGGTAAAACGGAAAAAGGCTGGCTAACCTGTTTTTATCCTAATCCTTCGCTAATGCTACGATAGCTTCGCCACCACTCACAGATACCACTGAATGACTACGTTACCCTTTACTTATCGCATTCGACGCAGCTTACGGGTTGCCAATGCGCGTATTGTGGTCAAGCCTGGTCAGGTGGAAATTGTCGCTCCACTGCAAATACCGGAGCATAAACTGCATAAATTTGTTCAGGCAAAACAGCAGTGGATTACCCAGGCACTCAACAAAATGGCGGATTCGAGTCCGCAACAAAGTAGTTTCGTGCCGATTGAGTATAAATCCGGGGCAAGCATTGCTTACCAAGGCAACGTATATCCGCTGACGGTCAAGTCATCGAAATTGAAACGGGTGAAAATAGAGTTTAGTGAAGGATATATCGCCCATATCCCCGAAACCATGCATCCCGATAGGCACAACCCTGAAATCAGGGAAGCCTTAATTCGCTGGATGAAAAAACAGACTAAACCACTTGTTGAGCAGCTAGTGGACATTCATGCCGCCAAAAAACAGCTATTCCCCCGAAGGATTACCGTCAAGACACAGAAAAGCCGTTGGGGTAGTTGCGGAATCCACAATGACATCAACATTAACTGGCTGTTGCTTATGGCGCCGAAAGAAGTGTTGGAATACGTGGTCGTGCATGAGCTTTGCCATATTCGGGTAAAAAACCATTCCCGCCAATTTTGGTCGTTGGTTGGAGAACATATACCCGATTATCAAAGTAGGCGGTTGTGGTTGAAAATGCAGGGACGTGGATTGATGATGGCTTTTTCAGATTAACCTGCAAATGAGTAAGAAAGCCAAAATCGCCTTTGTTTGCCAAGAATGCGGCGCGGATTACCCGCGTTGGAATGGGCAGTGCACCAGTTGCGGCGAATGGAACGCGATCAAGGAAGTTAGGTTGGGGGCAGTCGCTAGTGAACGCAACAATCGTTCCTTGGGCTATGCGGGCAGTGTTTCAGAAGTGAAGTTACTGTCTGATGTCAGTTTGGCGCAGGCAGAACGTATTGCGACGGGCATGTCCGAATTTGACCGAGTGCTGGGCGGCGGCATTGTGACAGGCAGCGTGGTGTTGATCGGCGGAGCCCCAGGGGCGGGCAAAAGCACGCTATTGCTACAGGCAATAGCCAATATTGCGATCCAAGGTGTGCCAGTGCTCTATGTGTCTGGCGAAGAGTCCTTACAGCAAATTGCCGAACGGGCTCACCGTTTAGGATTGCCTGCCGACAAAATCATGATGCTGGCTGAAACCTCCGTACAACGGATTTGCGATGTGCTGGACGAAATCCAACCGAAGGTGTTGGTGATTGATTCCATCCAGGTCGTTTATTCCCAAGATGTGGAATCCGCACCGGGTTCGGTCTCGCAAGTCAGGGAATCGGCGAGTTACCTGACCCAGTATGCAAAAAAACACCACATTTCCATTTTTATGGTCGGTCATGTCACCAAAGATCAATCCCTGGCAGGGCCTATGACCTTGAGCCATATCGTCGATACCCAGGTGATGCTGTCGTCCACCGATGATGCCCGGTTTCGGGTGTTGAGGGCGGATAAGAACCGCTTCGGCAGTGTCGGGGAGTTGGGTTTTTTTGCGATGGACAGCGCTGGCTTAAAAGAAGTGAAAAATCCCTCGGCCATGTTCCTGAACCGACCGGACAAGCCCTCTCCTGGTAGTGTGGTGACGGTGTTGTGGGAAGGTACGCGTCCGTTGTTGGTTGAAATTCAGGCTTTGGTCACGGAATGCCAGTACGGTAACCCACGCAGGCTTGCGGTCGGCTTTGACCAAAACCGTCTCGCCATGTTGCTGGCGGTGTTGACTCGCCATGGTGGCATTTTTACGGCGAATGACGAAATTTATGCCAATGTAGTAGGCGGCATTCGGGTGACGGAAACCAGCTCCGACTTGGCGATTATCGTCGGCATTGTTTCCAGCTTTAGGGATAAGGTGATACCGCACGAGGCGTTCTTTTTCGGGGAAATCGGCTTGAGCGGGGAAATCAGGCCCGTTGCGAACGGTCAGTCGCGTTTAAACGATGCCGCCAAGCACGGCTTTAAAATAGCGGTGATCCCCAAGGCTAATGCACCCAAAAAACGGATTGAAGGCTTGCAAATCCACCCCGTTGCGACGCTTTCGGAAGCGTTGGATGTCGTTTCCCAACTATGACGGTTTGGTCGAATGCTCAGGCAAAAACTTAACCAGCTTGACCGCCATTCCATCACGCTTAATAATTTCCAACGGATAACCGTGCAGCTTAATGCTTGTCCCGGCCTCGGGTATGGTTTCCATAAACTCGATGATCAGGCCGTTCAGCGTCTTCGGGCCTTCCGTCGGCAACTCCCATTGCATAAAGCGGTTAAGTTCCCGCACCGTTATGTTGGCATCGACCAGGTACGTGCCGTCGCCTTGCACCCTGACCATCGTATCGTCAGTGATCATTTCACCGACAATCTCCTGCAATAAGTCATCCAGCGTCACCAAACCTTCCACGTCGCCGTATTCGTCGACAACTAGGCCGATCCGAATTTTTTCGGACTTGAATTTCACCATTTGGGCATGGACAGGCGTGGTGTCGGGGATGAAAACCGGTTTGCTGAGCAAGCTGACAATCATTTGCTTGTCAAAGTCCCCATGATTAATCAACACCAGCACTTTCCGCAAATGCAAAAAGCCAATCACGCGGTCTATGCTTTTCTTGTACACCGGCAAGCGGGTATGTGGGCTGGTTTTTATCTGGTTGACGATGTCTTCAAGCGGCGCCTCCATGTCGATGCCCACGATTTCATTGCGGGGTGTCATGATGTCTTCAACCGTTGCCGATTCCAAATCCAGGATACCCATCAGCATTTTATGGTAACGCGCTGGCATGAAACTTTCCGCTTCGGCGATAACGACCTTTAATTCGTCTTTGCTGAGCGATTCCATGCCGTGCGCTTTAACGTCAATCCTAAATAGCCGTAACAGCAGGTTAACAAAAATGTTAACGAATTCGATGACTGGGTAAAACAGCCTCAGTAAAGGGACGTAAACCCATGCCGAGGGAAACGCCAAGGTTTCTGGCCGGACGGCGGCATACGTTTTTGGCGTGGCTTCCGAAAAAATCAAGGTGACGAGAATCAGGATGCCGTCGGCAATCAGGACATTGCTCTCCTGCTCTGGATAAAGCCGGATGGCGATAATCGTGACGACAGAGGCGGCTACGGTATTGACAAAGATATTGCCCAGCAAAATCATACCCAACAAACGGTCAGGCCGTTGCAACAACCTTTGGGCTTTGATTGCGCCCTTATGCTTGAGTTTGACTAAATGTCTCAGACGATAACGGTTTAAGGCCATCAATGCCGTTTCTGAACCGGAAAAAAACGCGGAAAGAAAAAGCATCAAGACGAGTATGCCAACGAGCATACCCAGGGACAAATCGTTCAAAAGCGGTCTCTTGGGAAGTAAAAACTGGTCTAGTGTCTACTAAGTGAAAATTTTGTCAAGCGGTGATGGCCAAAGGGATACTTAATGCACCTGATTTTTGGGCTTTATTGCGACAAAAACATCCCGATCGGGCTTCATCGTCATATTCATAGCGGTAACGGCTTGCATTTGAAAACAGCCTAGTTCGCATTGATGCTATTTTTTGCTTAAATAACTGCAAATGAACTTAATATTTAATTGGGACAGGCTGTTAAATTCATGTGGAAAAGTTTATTTGAAGCCACTTACACCAAAATCTCCCAACGCCTATTCTTAAACTGTTAAAATATTTGCTTTACTTTTAATGATATAGATAAGGAAAGTTGCTGTGGATGCAACTGGGGCATAAGAACGCTAGAAACCTAAATAACCTGGAATCCCTATGAACATACAACATGATGATGTAATACGGATTATCTCTGCCAGAAAAGCAACGGCAACTGAAACGGCAACTTACGTTAAGAGGCAAGAAAAATGAAAGAAGAATACGATTTTTCAAACGCTGAACAAGGCAAATTTTATGTGCCTGTCGAGGACATTCAATTGCCGATATATCTGGATAGGGACATCTTGGAATACTTCAATGAAAAGCGTGTTGGCAAACAGGACAATTTACAGACGTTAGTGAATGATTTGTTACGGAAAGACATTGAAATTGCGAAAAGAGTAATTTGAAGGCAGCTTAGCAATAGAACCTGGATTGAAGTTTAGAAAATAATTAAAAAACAAAAGTTACATGGAAAAAACCTACGCACCGCACGACATCGAACAACGCCTGTATCAAAACTGGGAAACCAAAGGCTATTTTGCGCCGTCAGGGCAGGGCGAGCCTTATTGCATCATGATCCCGCCGCCTAATGTCACCGGCAGCCTGCACATGGGGCACGGCTTTAATAATACGATTATGGATGCGTTGATCCGTTACCAGCGGATGCAGGGCAAAAATACCTTATGGCAGGTCGGTACCGACCACGCTGGGATTGCCACGCAAATGGTGGTCGAACGGCAACTGGCAGGGGGGGGCTTAACCCGCCACGATCTCGGACGGGAAAAATTTCTGGAAAAAGTGTGGGAATGGAAAGCCGAATCCGGCGGTACGATTACCCGCCAGTTGAGGCGCTTGGGTTCGTCGGTAGATTGGACGCGCGAACGCTTCACGATGGACGAAGGCTTATCCAAAGCGGTGCAGGAAGCTTTCGTTCAGCTTTACGACGACGGCTTGATTTACCGCGGCAAGCGCTTGGTTAATTGGGATCCTAAGTTACATACCGCGATTTCCGACTTGGAAGTAGTGAGCGAGGAAGAAAAAGGCTCGATGTGGCATTTCCGTTACCCACTTGCTGATGGCTCTGGGCATCTTGTTGTTGCAACTACACGGCCTGAAACCATGCTCGGCGATACCGCCGTTGCCGTCAATCCGAACGACGAACGCTTTCAGCACCTTATTGGCAAAATCGTTACGCTGCCGATTACTAACCGTGAAATCCCGATTATCGCCGATGATTACGCCGATCCTGAGTTTGGCACCGGTTGCGTCAAGATTACGCCTGCGCATGATTTCAACGATTACGAAGTCGGCAAACGCCATAACCTACCGTTGATAAACGTATTCGACCGCGACGCTAAAGTCATCGGCGAATTTACCGTGTTGACCTTTGAAGGTTATGCCGGAACGCACGGTGAAAAAGCGCCAGCCGCCTACGTCGGGTTGGATCGCTTTGAAGCACGTAAAAAGATAGTTGCCGAAATCGAAAGTCTTGGCTTATTGGAAAAGATCGACCCACATACCTTAAAAGTGCCGCGCGGCGACCGCTCCGGTGTGGTTATCGAGCCGTGGCTGACCGACCAATGGTACGTCAATGCCAAAGAACTCGCCAAACCGGCGATAAAGGCCGTGGAAGACGGCGACATCAAATTCGTGCCGCAGCAGTATGAAAACCTATATTTTTCCTGGATGCGCGACATTCAAGACTGGTGTATTTCCCGCCAGCTTTGGTGGGGGCATCGCATCCCTGCCTGGTATGACAACCACGGCAATGTTTATGTCGGGCGGGATGAAGCCGAAGTGCGCAGCAAATACGGTCTGCCGACAGATAACGAATTGCGTCAAGATGAAGACGTATTGGATACTTGGTTTTCGTCGGCCTTGTGGACATTCTCCACTTTAGGTTGGCCTGAAAAAACCAAAGAACTGCTTACCTTTCATCCCACCGATGTCTTGGTAACGGGTTTCGACATCATTTTCTTCTGGGTGGCGCGGATGATTATGATGACCATGCACTTCATGAAACACGAAGATGGAACGCCACAAGTCCCATTCAAAAACGTGTACGTTCACGGGCTGGTGCGTGATGCCGAAGGCCAGAAAATGTCCAAGTCCAAAGGCAACGTGCTTGATCCGCTGGACATTATCGACGGTATTACCTTAGACGAACTGGTTGCCAAGCGTACCAGCGGCTTGATGCAACCGCAAATGGCGGAAAAAATTGACAAGCGCACCCGCAAGGAATTCCCCGACGGTATCGCGCCTTACGGTTGCGATGCCCTGCGCTTCACCTTCGCCTCGCTCGCATCCACTGGGCGCGACATCAAATTCGACATGGGGCGGGTGGAAGGCTACCGCAATTTCTGCAACAAGCTGTGGAATGCGGCGCGCTTTGTGTTGATGAATACCGAAGGGCAGGATAACTGCATATCCGGCTTGGATTGCCAGTACACCCAAGTCGATCATTGGATCAACACCCGTATGAATCAAGTCATTGCGACGACCAGTCAAGCCATCGAGAATTACCGTTTTGACTTGGCGGCGCAAGCCATCTACGACTTTACCTGGAACGAGTTTTGCGACTGGTACTTGGAATTGGCAAAAATTTCCCTGCAATCGGACGATGTGGTCATCCAACGCGGTACGCGCAAGACCTTATTGGCCGTGTTGGAAACTGTGCTGCGTTTAGCCCATCCTATCATGCCGTACATTACCGAGGAAATATGGCAAACCGTCGCGCCGCTGGCTGGCATCAAGGGCGAGACCATCATGTTGCAGCCTTATCCAGCAATCAATACAGCCCAGGAGGATGCAGAAGCTGTTACAGCTTTGGAATGGGTCATGAATTTCATCTTAGGGGTGAGGCGCATTCGCGGGGAGATGAACATTGCACCCGGTAAGCCGCTGCCTGTTTTATTGCAAGATGTGACTGACCAAGACCAAAAATATTTGGCGCGTAACCAAACCTACCTTAAAAAATTAGGCCGTCTGGAAGCTATTACCTGCTTAGAAAGAGATGAAATTGCCCCTGAATCCGCCATCGCCTTGGTGGGAAATCTTAAGTTATTAATCCCAATGGCAGGTTTAATCGACAAAGAGGCAGAACTGGCGCGATTGGACAAAGAAATCCAACGCATCCAAAACGACTTGCCGCGCGTCGAAGGCAAGTTGAGTAATCCGGCGTTTGTCGATAAAGCACCTGCAGAGGTCATCGAAAAGGAAAAGGCAAAGTTAGCCGACATGCACCAGGCATTAACTAACTTGCAAGTTCAAAGGGAGAAAATTAAGGATTTGTAATTTCAAAACATATATCGTTTCCACACTGTAGCGTGAGGGCCGTAGGGTGGATTAGCCGCGCAACACTCTCTATTTATCCGTTTTGATTACTTTTGGGCGCGGCGTAATCCGCCGAATGTGGTGTGTATCTAAATGGCGGATTACGACGCGCGGTAAATTTGCACATACATAAAAATTATACGGTTTGCGCGTCTAATCCGGTATCTACATAGAAATAATGTCGCTAAATATTTCATCCCCCAACCTCACCACTCCATCCGTCAACACCTCCGCCCGAATGCCGCCTTTGTTGATAAAGGCGCGAATAATGTCGGTCTGGGAAAGTGAGGTGGCTGGAAAATGCCTAGCCATGACTTTACACGGCTCGCACAGTTCGATGCCTCGGCATTCTACCTGACCAATCTTGAATGTCTTGCCGACTAGGCCATTCAACCGGATACCATTCGTAATAAGATTGCGCCGGGTGGCGTTTAGGGGAAGGTTTAATTGATAAGTCTGGTTGAATTCTTCGATGACTTCCCATTCGATTAAGGTCAGGTTGCGTCCCGGCTGTTTTTGCCGGTAGCCGAAAAAGCGGTCGCCGACGATGCCTTTTTTGGCTTTCAATTGCACGGCATCAAAGGCTAATTGTTCAGCATGTTTAGATGGGGCGACAAAAATAGCGGAGATATGGCCTGTCATCCTACTTATCTCAAAATTTAATGAAACTCTGGGTAAGTTGATTTCGTTCATGCCCTTCGACTTCGCTCAGGAGAGCGTTAGACAGGCTCACCACGAACGGAATCAACCCGTAACCGTTCGTCCTGAGCCCTTCGATATACTCAGGAGAGCCTTGTCGAAGGACTTAATCAGAGCTTTCTTAAAGGTTAGCGCTGCAAAGATTTAGTCCGGTTCGTGCAAAGCAACAGATACATACCCACCATCAGCCATAGCCCAATCAACAGGTAGGAAGCAAAGTAAACCAGCATGACAATGATGCTGTCGGCTTGGTGACTGGCGATGGTTTTAGCGGCGTTATCTAGCAGTACGATACCGATGATACCTAAGCCTGCGAGCAGGCTTTTGCTTTGCCAGGAGATGGCGACTTTTTTGTGCAAGGCTTGCGTCCTGTCAACGCACAAGCCCAAATATAAACCCAGTGTTAATCCGCCTAATTGGATTGATAGCGATCCGGGCGCAAAAAAGGTGGCTGCCGTAATGAGGACAAACCCGATCACCCAAGGCAACTTTCTTACCAACAGGATTTGATGCCAGCGTCCCGTTCTTTCTAAACGGATAAACAGGCATAGCAGGAGCAGCCCAAGCCCCGCGCCGGCGACCACGTCGGAGAAAAAATGTGCGCCCCAATAAACGCGGGCAAGGCCGCAGCCGATAAGCAAAGAAATCAGCAACCCCAAGCCGGATCGATGATGTTGTGCCGGTAACAAATGCTTGAAAGAATGCCAGCAATAACCCCAAATGACAGTGGCTACCAAGACATGTCCACTCGGCAAGCCAAATCCGTAAGCTTCCATGCGCTGTAGTTGCGGCATTAAATGAAAAGGGCGCGGCTGGGCAAAAAGCACTTTTAAGATAGTGTTCAACTCAGCGGCCATTATCAATAGCGCGATACATCGCAAGCCAATGTTCCAGCCCGCATAAACCCAAATGATGGGAACAAGAAAAAAGAAGAGTGAATTTTCGCCCAGTATATTCAGCAGCCTGAATAAGGGGTCGGCTTGCGGGGCCAGCCATTGTTGAAATTGGCTGATGGCTTCCAGTTCAACTTTGTGCAGCTTGTTGATGGGCATAGCCAGTTCGGGTATCAGAACTGTCCGACTTTGCCATTCGAGGTGGTTTTTAATGTCAGGCAGTGCGTTAATTTGATGGGGAAAGCGCAGTTCCGACGCGTCAACAGATTGTGGGCGGATCAAATAAACTTGGCGAACTTCTTTGGCATAGTCGGGGGCAGAAAGCGCGTAAACAATCGGCTTGGATTCAAAGCCCATTCTGGAGAGAAGGGGAACTGGCGTATCGCTTCTGCATAAGTACTGGGCAGATCGGTCGGAGGCACTTATTTGGGGGCCGACAGTGACTTTTAAGCCTGTTTCCTCGTAGGTTTCCCGTTGGGCGGCTTGTTCAGGGCTTTCCCCTGAATGGAGGTAACCGCCGGGAAAAGACAGGCGATTGCTGAGTATATCCTTTACCAGGACTATTTCATCATTAACAAAAATAACACACGCCGCACCTTTGAAATCCTGTGCGTTTACGGGAGTTATTGACAAGCAATAACCGATCAAGGCAAGCAAGACGTAAGTTTGAATAAGTGGCTTTTCGGGTGTCATGCGATGGCTGGTTAAATCTGCGGCAACATTAGGTTATCGGTTTTCCAGGGAATGGTTAACAAATGCAACAACATCATGCAATATCGGCTGATGTGTCTGGAAGGGGATTGTCAGTGCTCCCATGATAGCGACATGGTTAATGCCGTCATAACGATGGGCTTCTACGTGGCCGCCTTTGCGTTGGACTGTGCGTGTTAAGCTTTCTATGTTGACCGGCTTTACGATGCTGTCATCATTGCCGTAGAGCAGCAATAACGGGGGTTCTGTCCCGTCTACAAAGTTGACGGGTTGGGTATTGGGATAGTTCTTTACAGGGCCGAAAACGATGAGTTGATAATCATCGGTAAACGGCAAGAAATCGTAAGGCCCCGCCAAACCGATAAAGCCTTTGATGCTCTGGTAAGTGCTTGGTTTTAAGTACGTTTCATTCAGCGTCAATAGGGCGGCAATATGCGCGCCGGCAGAATGCCCCATCAGGAACAGCTTATTTGAATCGCCGCCGTATTCGGCGATGTGGGCTTTAACCCATTCGACAACGTGGCTGGCATCGCGCATGATACCGTCAAACTTGACTTCGGGATGGCGGCGGTAATCCGGGATGACGACGTTAAATCCTTGAGCCGTGAGTGCTTGGGCTACAAAAAGGTAATCCTCTTTATTCAGGGTTTCACAGCCACCCCAGCAGCCGCCGTAAAAGAAAATGACGGTCGCCTGGCGGCTGCTCTTATGTTCAGGTAAGTAGACAGAGAGCCGGTTAAGTTCATGGTCGCCATAAGCAATATTTTCAATGGCGGTGTAGTTATCCAAATGTGTCAGTGAATTGGCAAGATACAATCCCAGGTAGCCGCAACCCGTAAGGGTCAGCGGCAAAACCAGCTTTATAAAGATTATTACTGCTTGTTTCATCTGATTTTTCTGGTGTCAGTCGATATTACTTTAAGGGCTGAAATTCACTGAAGGAATCTCTGGGCAAGTCCTTCGACAAACGCGGGACGAACATTAAGGTATTGATACCGTTCATGGTGAGTATTTAGGATAACCTTGTTGAATCATGAAGGGAATCGACTGTTCCAGGAATTCTTAGAGTAAATAGGCTATGGGATAAATGAGAGTATAAG
>NZ_AYLO01000076.1 GCF_000496735.2 Methyloglobulus morosus KoM1 | reverse complement strand
AGAAGTCTGGGTTATTAGCCTAGCTATTTCTATTGGACCTGTTTACATTCAACTCAACAACATCCGAGCTAAAGCAAAACTATCCATCAAACCAAGCGAGCGCGTTAATAACCAAACCTATGAAATAGGGTCATGATGAATGAAATAATCTTCCTAACAGCCCGCTATCGTCATCCAGATGGTCAATCTGGTGTTTAGCGGCTTGACCGAATTCGGAATCCGGTTCTTTATCGATGATTTGATTAAGCACCGCTTCGCTTTTTTTATCCAGCAGTTGGATGGCGCGAAGGCGTACAGAAGGATAATCGGCCCTTAATGCGGCTAATTCCCTCAAGTAAACGGAACTGCTGTTGACCAGTTTTAACAACACTTTTTCCGGATCATCGGTGAATAAATCGCGTACTAATTCATCGTAGCGCATTTGCGCCCTTGTTAATTCGCGCGGGTCTAATTTATCGGGTTCAGTGGGGTCGTGGCAGCAGCTACTCATGGCGATTTGCTCTTGTTATAATTAATAATGTGAGGCTTTATGCAGCAATCAACCATAAACCGGAAACCGCTTACACAGCGCAGTCACTTTCTCCCTGACCGCCGCAATCACTTTTTCGTCTTCCATGTTTTCCATCACGTCGCACATCCAGTGGGCGACGTCGATGACTTCGGCTTCCTTGAAGCCGCGTGTTGTTGGTGCAGGCGTGCCGACGCGGATGCCGCTGGTGACGAACGGCGATTGCGGGTCGTTAGGGACGGCGTTTTTATTGACGGTGATGTGCGCCTTGCCTAAAGCGGCGTCGGCGGCCTTTCCGGTGATGCCTTTGGGGATCAACGAAACCAGCATCAGGTGGTTGTCGGTGCCGCCGGAAACCACGTCAAATCCGCGGTCGACAAACACTTTCGCCATCGCCTTGGCGTTAAGGATGACTTGTTCCTGATAAACTTTGAATTCCGGCTGCATGGCTTCTTTAAAAGAAACCGCTTTAGCGGCGATAACGTGCATTAACGGCCCACCCTGAATGCCGGGGAAGATATTGGAATCGAATTTCTTTTCCAGTTCCGGGTTGCTCTTGCACAAAATCAAGCCACCGCGCGGGCCGCGCAGGGATTTGTGCGTTGTCGTGGTGACGACATCGGCGATAGGCACCGGATTGGGATAGACGCCCGCCGCAACTAAGCCGGCGACATGCGCCATGTCGACAAATAGGTAAGCGCCGACCTTATCGGCAATTTCGCGGAACCGTTCCCAGTCCCAAATCCTGGAGTAAGCGGAAAACCCAGCGACCAAGACTTTAGGCTTATGTTCCAGTGCCAAGGCTTCAACCTGGTCGTAGTCGATATAGCCGGTGTTCGGATCAAGCCCGTACTGCACCGCATTGTAAATCTTGCCGGAGAAATTCGGTTTGGCGCCGTGGGTTAAATGGCCACCGTGCGCCAAGCTTAAGCCCAAAATGGTATCGCCCGGCTGGATCAACGCCATGAAAACCGCCATGTTCGCCTGCGAACCGGAATGCGGCTGGACGTTGGCGTAATCCGCGCCGAACAAGGCTTTAGCGCGGTCGATCGCCAGTTGTTCGGCCTTATCGACATACTCGCAACCGCCGTAATAACGCTTGCCGGGATAACCTTCGGCGTATTTGTTGGTTAAACAGGTGCCTTGCGCTTCCTGAACCCTAGGGCTGGAATAGTTTTCCGACGCAATCAGTTCGATGTGGTCTTCCTGGCGTTGCTTTTCTTCTTGGATTGCCTGGAACAGTTCATCATCGAATCCGGCGATGGTCATGGATTTGTTAAACATTTGTTTCTCCTAATAAAAAATCGATATTTCTAAATTCATCTTTAAAGAACCATTTGATTCTTCTCATGGTCCGACAGGCTCAGGGCGAACGGAATCATACGTAGCCGTTCATCACGGCTGTATTAGCAACACCTGTAAATCGGCCACATTCGTACCCGTCGCGCCAGTCATGAGTAAATCGTGCGATGCCTTCAAAGCCCTGTAGGAATCGTTATTCGCCAATAATTCGGCTGGGTTGATTCCTGCGGCTTGCATGCGTTGTATTGTACCCGAATCCACCATTCCTCCGGCAGCATCTGTTGGGCCATCGCGGCCATCCGTACCGCCGCTTAGGAATACCCAGTTCCCAGGCAATTTGGCCTGTTCGGCACGAATGGCAAATGCGAACGCCATTTCTTGGTTACGTCCACCACGGCCATTGCCTTTGAGGGTAACGGTGGTTTCGCCCCCTGCTAATAGTGCAATCGGTCGGTTTCCTGCCGTGTTGATGTGGGTAAGGGCAAATTGCACGAGCTTTTCGGCCTCATCCCGTGCTTCCCCGCACAGGTTGGCGTTGTAAAGAAACGCGTCAAAACCTTGCTCTTGTGCAGTTTTCATTATGGCTTTCACGCTAATGGTATTGCTGCCGATTAAGGTATGGCTCGTTTGGGCAAAACAGGCATCGTCGGGTTTTGCGGTTTCCCTGGCTTCGCCTTGCTGCCCGCATTCCAGATAATGGCGGACACTTTCCGGTACCTTATGCCAGATGTTTTTAAATTTTAATAGGCCAATCGCATCATCAAACGTCGTCTCATCGGGGACGGTTGGCCCACTGGCGATAGCCGACAAATCATCGCCGATGACATCGGATAAAATCAGGGCATGGCAGTCGGCGGGTGCAACCATCCTTGCCAACCCACCGCCTTTTAGTTGTGACAGGTGTTTGCGGATGCAATTGACCTGGTTAATGGTTGCCCCGGAAGCCAGTAATAAATCGGTCGTGCGGATTTTTTCCTGCAAACTCACCGGATCAACCGGATAAGGAATCAAGGCAGAGCCGCCGCCGCTGACCAAGACCAAAACCAAAACCAACTCACCTGCTTTGGCATCTTGGGCTATTTTGGCGCATAGCTTGGCTGCATTAAAACCCGCTTCATCCGGCAAAGGATGCCCAGCGCCAATGACGTTAACGCCACGAACAGGTTTTACATTGTCATAATTGGTGACAGCAATCGCCTGCCCCGATAAATAATGGGCAGGTATTATGTCGATAGCTGCCCTAATCATCGGACAAGCCGCCTTGCCAAAGGCAATCAGGTGAATTTTTGTCCAACTTCCTGTTCGTTTATCGCCCGTATCATCGCGTAAAATTTGAAGCTTATCGTTTTCAGCGAGCAAGCAACCCTTTACAGCCTGATAAGGGTCGGCAGCAGCAACGCCCGCCTGAAAAATGTTGGAGGCGGACTTTCTCAGGTCAGGGATAGATAAATTAGGTGGAAGCATTCACCAAACTAGGTCTTTGCCATTTCCTTGGCTAAAGCGAAGATATTTTCGGCATCCAAAACCTGTTTGTTGTCTTCAAACAACTTGGCGATACAGGCGCGGTGTAAAGCCAGCTTGAATGCCCCAAAACCGATTGCCCCCCAGATGATCTTGCCGTGCCGTTCCAAGCCCTTATCCATCATATCTGTGCCGCCTATCCCTAGCGGCGGCGTGGCGTTCGCGTCGGCAATTAATTCAATATTGGGGTTGCCTCGCCATTGCTCTTCGGAAAGCAGCTCAATCCCTGCTGCTCCCGTTGCAAGCACGATATTGGCATCGGCAATCGCATTCGCACGAGCATCAGCATCAATGGCTTCAACGGGTTTCACACATACATTAAACCGTTTATGTATGGCATCAGCAATACTTTTAGCATCCACTAGGCTTCGGGTAGTGATAAAGACATCGGCCCCTTCTTTTGCCAACATCACTGCCGCTCGCTGACCAACCGGACCAGTCCCCGCTAAAATGACCGCCTTTTTTCCAGCCAAGCTTCGGTTAGCAGCCATTTTGGCAACGACTGCTGCTGCTGTGGTATTGCAACCATTACTGTCAAACATGAGGGAAACTCGAAATCCCGCAAAAAACCGTTGCTGTACTGCTTCAAACAAGGCTTGAGTTTTCCATAGACTGCTACCGCCCACAAAAATTGCGGTATTCTTCTTGTCTTTGGGGGCACGAGTAAAGATTGCGCCCTCAACCAGGGGCCTTACATTTTCGGGCGTTAATCCACCATGACCTATCACATGTTCAGCCCCGCCATCGTAAGCGACGACCGTATCGAACACGGAAGGGTAGTGGTCCGTGTCAAATTGGAACAGCAATTTTTTCATTAACGTGCCTTGTCATGAATGGGTGGTGTCTAAAAATCCCACGGTTAATCTGGCATTTCGAAAGCGCAATAAAGAAACCTGGCACTTTCAACAACCAACCTTGGCTTATATTATATCTAATAGCAGGTGGCGTACGAAGCCTAAAATCGAGTAACGAGCCAAGTGTAAAACGGATTATCACGCATTTGAAATGCATTTGGCTGTTAGAAACCAATCGATTATTACCCAAGTTTGTAGGTATTATTACGTATAGACTTCCTAATATAATAGTTTAAGTTTGATTAGATGCCCGATTGGGCGGTAAAGAGCCGAAGCGGCAGCGGCATTTCTGCTGTATCACGAGAAAAAGGAGAAAATGTTGTGAAAAAAACACTGATTAATTTAGCGTTTACCAGTACTTTAGCATTTGTTGCCAGCAGTGCTTTAGCCGATCAAAATAATTCAGCAGCGTCTAGCTGCAAGAACTTGCCTAGTCATTCGGCACTAAAAGGGGCCTTAATTGCAGCACGAAATGCATCTAATGGCGGTTTCGACCTAGACATGTGGGGAACCATTGTCGATAGGGACGGCATCGTTTGTGCAGTAGCATTTACAGGAAATGGACGGGGAGACCAATGGCCTGGAAGCCGTGTTATTTCAGCACAAAAAGCCAATACGGCCAATGCGTTCAGCCTTCTCCATTTAGCCCTTTCTACGGCTAACCTTTACACGGCGGTTCAACCGGGCGGCAGCTTATTTGGCCTGCAAGAAAGCAACCCCGTCGATACCGAGGCAGCATATAAAGGCCCATCGTCAAACTATGGGCAACATAATGACCCTTTAGTCGGCAAAAAGATTGGCGGGGTTAATGTATTTGGCGGTGGACTTGCTCTTTATGATAGCGCCGGAAATATAGTGGGCGGCATCGGTGTTAGCGGTGATTCTTCTTGTGCAGACCATAATATCGCTTGGCGAACACGCAGCGGACTTGGTTTAGACTTTGTTCCCGCTGGCGTTGCAGCCTTATTTAGCGGCGATACTGCCCATCCCGACAACATCGTATACGATATCACTTCTCAAGCCGGACAAATGCCTGGGATCAGCCAACAAGGATGGGGGCATCCGGCCTGCAACGCAGATGTAGCGGGCATTGCCAGCACGTTGCCAGCAACACAAAAGTAAGTTTTTAGCAACCAAGCCGCTGATTCAATTCAGCGGCTTTTTGCTTTGCCACCGTTTAATTTAAAACCCCACCGAGAGAACACTCCTTGAAACTCATTTTGCAAATCGCTCTAGGTGTGTTCCTGGGTACAATGACAGCACAGCTTACAATCGATAGGTGGCATGCACACCAAGAAAAAACAAGGACTTTGGAAACCGAAAAGTTACGCCTCAAGCAGGACAACATCCGTAAGGAACAAGGCGAGCGTATCCGCAACCTTCTTCTGCAAGGTCGTCAAGGCAGTCAACAAAACGCAATAAAGCCACCGCCCGATTTTATACCTGACGACGCACAAAAACCGTAGCCACAATAACCCAAAACAAATCATTCAAAGCCCATTGGATCTGGCTTTTTAAGGGCTTTCCTGGTCGAGCTTGAAGATCGAATGCAATGTCCTAACAGCAAGCTCCAGATACTTTTCCTCCACAACCACCGAGATTTTGATTTCCGACGTTGAAATCATCTTGATGTTAATACCTTCATCAGCCAAGGCTTTAAACATGGTGTTAGCGATACCCGCATGGGAACGCATACCAACACCGACAACAGACACCTTAACAATACCGTCGTCGCCGGTCACTTTTTTGGCATCCAGTTCGGCGCAGGTCTTTTCCAATGCCGCTTTGGCGCGTTGGTAATCATTGCGGTGGACGGTGAAGGTGAAATCGGTAGTCGCATCGTCGGCAATATTCTGGATAATCATATCCACTTCGATATTCGCATCGGCAATCGGGCTTAGGATTTTTGACGCAATCCCAGGTCGGTCAGGCACGCCATTGATAGTTAACTTTGCCTCATCCCTGTTAAACGCAATTCCTGAAATTAACGCACTTTCCACTTCTGATTCCTCGTAAGTAATAAGCGTCCCCGCGCCTTCGGTAAAGGAAGACAGCACACGCAAAGGGACATTGTATTTTCCGGCAAACTCCACCGACCGTATCTGTAACACTTTTGAACCCTGGCTCGCCATTTCCAGCATTTCTTCAAAGGTGATTTTATCCAGTTTGCGGGCTTTGGGTTCGACGCGTGGGTCGGTGGTGTACACGCCATCCACATCGGTATAGATATGGCATTCGTCGGCTTTTAATGCCGCCGCCAATGCAACGGCGGTCGTATCTGAGCCGCCCCGTCCCAACGTGGTGATATTGCCGTCTTCATCGATACCTTGGAAACCTGCAACCACGACAACTTTGCCATTATTGAGGTCACTGCGCATACGCTGGTCTTCGATATGCAGTATTCGCGCCTTGGTATGACTGCTATCGGTCAGGATTTTTACCTGTCCGCCCGTGTAAGAACACGCCGCACAGTCGATAGCATGTAAGGCCATGCTCAACAAGGCCACAGTGACTTGTTCGCCAGTGGAAACCAAGACATCCAGTTCCCGTTCGGTCGGTTGCGGCTGCATTTCTTTTGCCAGGCCAATCAAGCGATTGGTTTCGCCGCTCATGGCGGAGACGACGACGACCAGTTGATGACCTGCATCGTAGGCGGCTTTGACTTTTTCCGCCACCGACTTAATGCGTTCAACTGAACCGACCGACGTGCCGCCAAATTTATAAACGTAAAGTGCCATCCTTCAAAATCCTTTATTGTGCCAATTGCGCTTGAATCCATGCAGGAACTTGCGCCAACGCTTCTGCCAAACCGGACGGGTCGTTGCCTCCTGCCATCGCCATATCGGGCCTGCCCCCGCCTTTGCCACCGACTTTGGTGGCAACAACGTTGACTAGGTCGCCCGCTTTGATCTTCGCAATCTGGTCTTTGGAAACACCCGCAACTAAGCTGACCTTATCGCCTTCGACAGTCGCCAACACGATAGCGGAACTGCCCAGTTTGTTTTTCAATTGGTCGACCAAATCGCGGAGGGATTTAGGATCAACTTGGTCTAATTTGACCGCCAGCACCTTGATGCCAGCGACATCGACGGCTTTACCGCTTAATTCATCGCCTGCGGAACTGGCGAGTTGCGCTTGCAATTTCTCGAGTTGTTTCTCCAGGTTTCGGGTCTTGTCCAGCAGTTGCTCCAGCTTTTCGGGCGCTTTTTCCGGTGCACTTTTCAGCAATCCGGCAATAATGGCAAAGGCTTTTTCCCGACTGGCTAACCATTCCAGCGCGCCCTCACCAGTTACGGCTTCGATACGCCGTACGCCTGCCGCAATGCCCGTTTCGCTGATGATCTTGAAACAGCCGATGTCGCCCGCCCGTTCAACGTGCGTGCCACCGCAGAGCTCAGTTGAAAATGCACCGATTTTTAATACCCTGACTTCATCGCCGTATTTTTCGCCGAACAAGGCCATAGCCCCTGTCTTAACCGCATCTTCTTTCGGCATGACAGTCGCGGAAACAGGATTGTTCAAGCGGATTTGTTCGTTGACCAGCGTTTCAATATGGGCGATTTGCTCCGGCGTGACCGGCTCAAAATGCGAGAAGTCGAAACGTAAGCGTTCGGCATTGACCAGTGAGCCTTTTTGCGCCACATGATCGCCCAAGGTATGCCTAAGCGCCGCATGCAACAGATGGGTTGCCGAATGGTTAAGTTCCGTGGCTTTTCGGTTGGCTTGGTCGACTTTGGCGGCGCAGGCTTGATCTTTGCTCAGGCTGCCGCTTACCAGTTTGCCTTTATGCACAAAACTGCCGCCTTGCTTTTGGGTGTCCGTCACTTCAAATATGGCATTGCTGGCGAGTATTTGCCCGGTATCGCCAACCTGTCCGCCGGATTCGGCATAAAACGGTGTCTTGTCCAATACCAGCAAACCTTCTTGTCCATTGACCAGCTTATCGACCTCCTGGCCTTCGTGGTATAAGGCAACAATATTGGCGTGATCGTCCAGGTGTTCGTAGCCGGTGAACTCTGTCAGCCCTTCCAGTATTATGCCTTTACTGTAATCCACGCCAAAGCTGCTGGCGGAACGCGCCCGTTCTCGTTGCGCCGACATCGCGATTTCAAATCCGGCATGGTCAACGGCCAGATTGTTTTCGCGCGCAAAGTCAGCGGTCAAATCGACGGGAAAGCCATAGGTATCGTAAAGTTGGAACACGGTGTCGCCAGGAATCACTGTGCCTTCCATTTTGGCGACACAGGCTTCCAATATTTTCATGCCCTGACCCAAGGTTTCTGCGAAGCGTTCTTCCTCTTTCTTCAACACGCGTTCGACTTGTGCCTGAGCGGATTTTAATTCAGGATAAGCTGAACCCATTTCCTCGGCCAACGGTGCAACCAGCTTATAAAAGAACACATCCTGGATGCCTAAACGATAGCCATGCCGGATAGCCCGACGAATGATGCGCCGCAATACATAACCACGCCCTTCATTCGATGGCATGACGCCATCGGCAACCAGGAACGCGCAGGAACGGATATGGTCGGCAATAACCCTTAAGGAGCTTTGGTCGAGGTTATCGGTATGAGCCAGTTTGGCGGCGGCTTTCAACAAGGCTTGGAACAGGTCGATCTCGTAATTGCTGTGTACGCCTTGCATGACGGCGGCAATGCGTTCCAATCCCATGCCCGTATCCACGGATGGCTTCGGTAACGGCGTTAACGTGCCATCGACAGAGCGATCGTACTGCATGAAAACCAGGTTCCAGATTTCGATATAGCGGTCGCCATCCTCATTCGGCGTTCCAGGCGGCCCACCAGGAATATTTTCGCCGTGGTCGTAGAAAATTTCCGAGCAGGGCCCGCACGGGCCGGTATCGCCCATAGCCCAAAAGTTATCCTTGGCACCGATTTTCGAAAGTCGCGCGGGATCAACTCCCATATCGTCCAGCCAGATCAGCTCGGCTTCGGCATCTTCTTCAAAGACCGTCACCCACAGTTTTTCGACGGGGATGCCGAGTTCCTTAGTCAAAAAATCCCAGGCGAAATGGATCGCCTCTTTCTTGAAATAATCGCCGAAACTGAAATTGCCTAGCATCTCAAAAAAGGTGTGGTGTCGTGCCGTATAACCGACATTTTCCAGGTCGTTATGCTTGCCGCCTGCGCGCACACAGCGTTGGCTGGTTGCCGCACGTACGTAATCGCGCTGCTCACGGCCCAGGAATAGTTCCTTAAATTGCACCATACCGGCGTTGGTGAACAACAAGGTCGGATCGTTGCCCGGGACCAGGGAACTCGAAGGCTGGACAGAATGTCCGTGCTGGCGGAAAAATTCCAAGAAGGCTGAACGCAGGGCCGCGCTCGTCATGTTTTTCATATCGTTAACTAAAGCATTAAGGGTTTAGTGTGTGGTTAAATAAGTCGGTTATCATGGCGCTGGAGAATCCACGTTGCAATAAGAAACGGAAACGCTTGGCGCGTTCGTCGCTATCTATTGCACCTGCCCTGGGATATTTTTTGGAATACACTTGTGCCAACAGCGCAGCCCAATCATCAGGTGTCGAATACACGATTTTTTCGACAACATCGGCAGCTATTCCTTGTTGGCGAAGCTCAAAGGCTATTCGGACAGGGCCAAAGCCCTTATGGCTACGCATTCTGGCATAGCTTTCTGCATAGCGTGTATCGTCCTGCCAGCTTTGACGAGTCAATTCGTCGATAACTTGCGAAACTTGGCTCAGGTTATAACCCTTAACCGCCAGTTTATCCTGCATTTCTTTCCGGCTATGATCCCTGCGGGTCAGCAAACGCAAACATTCTTTCTTGATTTGCTTTATTTCTTGCAGATGTTCAGTTTGAACTTGTTGGCTTGAATTAGATATCTTCATCACCCACTGTCGGCTCAATAAAAGTCACCGGCTTGCTGAATGCTTCCGCCCTAATTTTGTCTTCAATTTCTTTAGCCACTTTAGGGTGTTCCCGCAAATATTCTTTCGCGTTGTCTTTACCCTGACCGATTTTCTCATTGCCGTAGCTGTACCAGGAACCCGCTTTTTGGATAAAGCCGTATTGCACACCTAAATCGACTAATTCACCAAAAAAGGAAATGCCTTCGCCGTACAAGATCTCGAATTCGGCTTGGCGGAAGGGCGGTGCAACCTTGTTTTTAACAACTTTAACGCGGGTTTCATTACCGATGACTTCCTCGCCTTTTTTCACTGAACCAATACGACGTATATCCAAACGTACAGACGCATAAAATTTTAAGGCATTACCGCCGGTCGTCGTTTCAGGGTTGCCGAACATAACCCCAATTTTCATACGGATTTGGTTGATGAAAATGACCAATGTGTTGGAGCGTTTAATATTGCCAGTGAGTTTCCTCAGCGCCTGGGACATCAGCCGCGCTTGTAAGCCCATGTGGGAATCGCCCATATCGCCTTCAATTTCGGCTTTTGGGGTCAATGCGGCGACCGAATCGACTACCACCACATCGACCGCACCGGAACGGACCAGCATATCGGTAATTTCCAATGCTTGCTCGCCTGTGTCCGGTTGTGAAACCAATAAGTCATCGACATTAACGCCGATTTTCTCGGCATAACCCGGGTCGAGTGCGTGTTCGGCATCAACGAAAGCCGCCGTGCCGCCCAACTTTTGTATTTCCGCAATCACTTGCAACGTCAGGGTCGTCTTCCCAGAAGATTCCGGCCCGTAGATTTCAACCACCCGACCCCGTGGAAGCCCCCCGCAACCCAAAGCAATATCCAAACCAAGAGAACCCGTGGAAACGACATCAATATCCCGGGATGCCGCCACGTCGCCCATCCGCATGACAGACCCCTTGCCAAACTGCTTTTCGATCTGCATCAGCGCAGCGCCTAATGCTTTCTTTTTATTGTCGTCCATCAGCAATGTCCTTAAAGTTGCATAAGCATAGAAACATCGGTTAGTAATTGATTATTATCACATAGAGATATAGCTTCGGGTAGTGCTGATTTGACTTCTTAAGCAATATTCAAAAAATCCCCGGAAAAGTTGCCGATAAGCAAAATTAAAGCTAAAAAACTTAATCGCATCTATCTTCAAAGGAAATATCAAAAATAATGACGGCTTTTTGATAAATACTTTGAGTTAGTTCCCAATTAATAAGGCTAATGTTTCTGGAATAGAGATAACTAAACTAGACTTCTTGATTAAACAAGGCTTCCCTAAAAGCCAATTCTTAAACTGTAAGGATGAAAATCATGAATTTGACAACCTGGAAACTCAAATATCAGTTGACAACGCTGATTGCCGTGATGGTGGTAGGCTTTGTCGCTTCTGCACTGATCAGCAAATTAATGACAGACAAAGCTATAGTCAATGGCCCGATTTACCATGAAATTGTGCAAGGTAAAGATCTGGTGGCCGACATCCTGCCGCCGCCGGAATATCTGTTAGAATCCTGGCAAGTTGCATTGGAAATGTTGCTGACCCCCGCTGCCGAATTGCCGCCACTAATAGAAACCAGCAAACGTCTCGAAGAGGATTTCAGGAGCCGCCACGAATTCTGGGAAAAATCACTTACTGATAAAACCATACGCACCACCATGTTGGACAAGGCCTATAATCCGGGCTTGGAATTCCTGAAAATCCGTAACCAAACGTTCATCCCTGCCATCCAAGCTGGCGACAAAGCCACCGCTGAACAAGCCCTGGTTGCGATGAAAGCCTCATATCAACAGCATCGAAAAGCCATCGACGAAGTGGTGGTGCTGGCCAATAAAGAATCTTTAAGGCTTGAACACGACACCACGACTACCATTTTCGACAGCACCCTCGTGTCTGCACTCACAATGTTGGCTTTTCTGCTTATTATCGCTTGGATAAGCTGGCTGATTATGAACGGTATTATCGATAATCTTGGTGGCGAACCCGAACAGATCCACGATATTGCCGACCGGATCAGTGTCGGTGACGTTAACGTGACAACGCCGGTCAAGGCTGGCGACACGCACAGCGTCATGTACGCTATGGCCAAAATGAAACGCTCGTTAACCGAACTGATCGACGACACCCATATCCTGGCCGCAACAGTGATGGCAGGCGACCTGGAAAGCCGGGTCGACACCGCCAAACATCCCGGGGCTTTCGGCCAACTGTTGCATAGCGTCGACGAAACCCTGGCCGAAGCGGTAGCACCGCTGAATATGGTCGCGGACTACATCGACAAGATTTCCAAAGGCGACATCCCGCCCAAGATTACCGGCTTCGGTGAAGAACGCAACACCATCAACAACATCAGGCGCAACCTGAATACCACTATCGACACCTTGAACGGCTTCATCACGGACATGCAACACATGTCGACCGAGCATGACCGTGGCGAGATCGACGCCATGATCGACGCCGACAAGTTCCAAGGCGCCTACAAGACCATGGCGGAAGGCGTGAACGGCATGGTCGCCGGCCATCTTGCGCTCAACAAGAAAGCGATGGCCTGCGT
>NZ_AYLO01000075.1 GCF_000496735.2 Methyloglobulus morosus KoM1 | reverse complement strand
CCTGCACAAGCACAAGATACTCAAGCACACCCTCAACCTCGGCCTGCCCGACCAATTCGTCGAACAGGGCACGCGCGAGGAACTGCTAACCCTCTGCGGCCTCGACAAACAGGGCATCCTGAGGCAGGTCAAAGAGTTTGTGGACAATTCATAACACTTTTAGGTAACCTTATTCTTTTTCAACCCTGTTTTTTCCTGTTAAGGACAAGGCAGTTTGAATAAAGAAGGTTGCCTTATGCTTGAAATAATAACCCTTCCGGTACTGGCCGATAATTACATTTACCTTATCCATGATCCTGTTTCACAAGAAACGGCGGCAGTAGACCCGGCMCTTGCCGAGCCTGTGCTCGATATCCTTGAGGAAAAAGGCTGGGAACTTACGTATATCCTCAACACCCATCACCACTCAGACCATGTGGGTGGAAATTCCCGGCTTAAGCAGCTTACTGGTTGCAAAATCATTGCGGCACAGGCGGATTGGGACAGGATTCCTGGTATCGACCAAGGTGTCGATGAAGGCGACGTTGTATCGATAGGGCAACATAAAGCCAACGTGATCGCCACCCCCGGCCATACCCGGGCGCATATCGTTTACCATTTTGCCGAAGACAAGCTCCTGTTTTGCGGTGACACTTTGTTCGTGATGGGCTGTGGGCGTTTGTTTGAAGGTACAGCCGAGCAGCTATGGCAAAGCTTGCAAAAACTGAAAGCCTTGCCGAATGCAACCAAAGTGTACTGCACCCATGAATACACCCAAACCAATGGTCGCTTTGCGTTAACCGTCGAGCCGAATAACTTGCAATTGCAGCAACGGATGATAGAAGTCAACCGCCTACGCGGCAACAACCAGCTAACCATCCCGACCACCATTGCGGAGGAACTGTCAACTAACCCTTTTTTTAGGGAAGACAGTTTAGATTTGCGAAATACGATTGATATGTTTAACAGTCAACCAGTGGAAGTGTTTGCGAAGCTCAGGCACTTGAAGGACAGCTTTACTTGAAATAGGGAAAAACAAGCTGCTTAAGCGCTTATGACAACCTAACCCTCGGATCAACTAAGGTATAAGAAATATCTGTCAACAACAGGCCAAATACGTATAACACCGAACCCAAAAACACCATTGCCCTTACGATAGCAAAGTCCTGCATATTGATTGCATCAATGGTGTAACTGCCTAAACCCGGAATACTGAAAAATGATTCCATGATTAAGCTGCCCATAAACAGCATCGGCAATAGCACCACCACGCCCGTCAAGATGGGGATCATGGCATTGGGCAGGACATGGCGGAACAGGGTTTGGGTTTCGGTCAGGCCTTTGGCGCGGGCGGTGCGGACGTAGTCTTTTTCGACTTCTTCCAGGAACAAGGTGCGATACCAGCGCACGCCTGATCCTAGACCCGAAAATACGCCGATTAACACGGGCAATACCACAAACTTGATGGCGGAAAAGCCGTCATCATAGCCGGAAATCGGCATCCATCGCAATATTTTGGCGATCACGAATTGGCCGCCGATGATGTAAAACAGGGAGGATATCGACATCAGGATGACGCACAGTACCATTCCCCCTAACTCCAGCTTACTGCTCCGAAACAGCACGACCATCAAGGCGACGCAGATGTCCGTTATCAAACCGATGACTAAAGTGGGTAAGGCGATGGTTAGGCTGGGCCAGGCGCGTTCCTTGATGTCCGCGCCGATATTCCTTCCGCTGTCCGATGTGCCGAAGCGGAACATAAACAGGCCGACCGATTTCTGGTAAAAAATCGTTTTAGTTAGTTTTTCTTCCCCTTGTGCTTTTGCGTTCCATAACAGCGGCACATCATAGCCGTGCAGTTGCTTCCAATTGTTTATCGCTTGCTGGGTGACGTGCTTTTGCCCAAGCTGCATACGCGCCATGTCATCCGGGCTGTTAACGATAAAAAACAGCACGAAAGTTAAAATGTTCACCCCGATTAAAATGGGGATGGCATATAAAAACCGCCGGATAATGTAGCTAATCATTGCAAGGTCTTCCTCGTTCGACTGCGCACGGCGTAAACTGCAAGAGCGAATAAGATTACGGAAAAAGCGAAAAATAACAGCAACGGCCAGAATATGGGGCGGTTCCATTCCTGCTGTAGTTGTGTCCTGGCGACGGTATCAAGCCGTTGGTATTTTAAGGTGTTGTTGGCGATGACATGGGGTTTTCGGTTAAGGAACCAGCTATGCAACAGGGTAAATTGTTTAGGATGTAGGCCGAAAATCCAGGGCGCGTCATGGCGGACAATCTCCTGCATTTGTTGGATTAACTGAAACCGTTGTGGGCTATTGTCCATATTTCGCATTTGTTCAAACAAGCGGTCGAATTCTGGGTTTTGATAGTTGCTGGCATTTTCGCCGCCGAATTTCACTTTAGCATTACCGCCGTAAAGTAAGAAAAAGAAATTTTCAGGATCGGGGTAATCGGCATTCCAGCCCCAGACGAAAAGTTGGGCATTGCCTTTGCGCATTTTATCTTGAAAGCGGTTATAGTCGGTTGCACGGATGACCAGTTTAATGCCCAGCTTTTCAAGTTGTTTGCGGTACCAGTTAAACATCGGGCGGTCGTCAATGCTGCTAGAAGTCGTGTCGAAATAAAGGATTAACGCCTCATGGGTCTTGGGGTCAATCCCATTCGGGTAACCAGCCTCCGTCATCAACTGCCGTGCAACCCCGATGTCTTTGCGTTGCGGTTTGTCGGCTAGCCAATCATAGACATAAGGATTGACCCCTGCCTTGCCTTCCTCATAGCCATAAATGCTGGGCGGCAAAACGCCTTGCCCTGCGATAGCTCGGCCATTCCTAAAAATGGAGATAAGCTCTTCATAATCAATGGCAATTGAAATCGCCTGCCGCAATTTCCTGGCTTGCTCGCTGTAGCCGCCGACAGTCGCATCCAGCATGTTAAAACCCATATAAAACGTGGAGGTTTCGACCGAGGTTTGAAGTGCTATCTTTTTCTCCAGCATGGAAGGGGTCAGTTCTGCACTGCCGCCCGTGAATTGTACGGCCTGATCGAAACTATCCGAAGCGATGCCTGAGGCATCAAAATAGCCTTGCAAAAACTTAGTCCATCGGGGGATGGTTTCTTTTTCCAAGGTAAAGACGACTTTATCGATGAAAGGCAACCGCTTACCGGCATCGTTGAGCAAGCCTTTAGACTGGTCATCCGGTTCGCCTTCGGTGGGATACGTCTCCAGGTGAAAGTTAGGATTTTTTTCCAGGATCATACGTCGGTTGGGATTGTTTTCCGCCAACAGGTAAGCCCCCGTGCCGATGGGATACCAATCCAACGTGATGTTTTTGTCGGACAATCCGGGTTGTCCGTAAAACGCATCCGCTTCCCAAGGCATCGGCGCAAAAAATAACATGGCTAACCAGTACATAAATTGCGGATATTTGCCAGCTATTCTAATTCGGTATGTGTAACGGCTAATAGAGGTCACGCCAGTCATCGGTACATCTTTTATGGCAGTTTTGGGCAGTTGCTTGACCTTTTCTGAGAATTCGCCAAAGCCGACAATGTAATTTTTCATCATTTCCGCAATCGGCGATTGCGTTTTGGGGTGTGCCAACCGTTTAATTTGGTAAACGTAATCCTCAGCAACTACCTCACGGCTACCGGTGGCATTGAAATCAGCCAAGGTGTTGAAGTTGGCGACCTGATCGACGCTGAGACGGTGAAAAGCATAATCGCCGTTTGCGGTTAAGGCTAACGCCGGATGCGGTTGGTATCGGATACTAGGCTGTATGTCGATAAGATAATCCGTAAACGCAATGTCCTCGATAGGCGCATTAGGGGCCAGCTTTTCACCCGCCTTATTCAAAAACTGGATGTCCGGCATCTTGCTCGCCGTTAACGGCACGAGTTGATAAGGCCGTTTCAGGTAATGGTATTGGAACGGTGGCTCATAAATCTGGGCAATAAACGCATATTCGTTTTCGCTGTACGCCACAGCGGGATCTAAATGCTTAGGCCGTTCGTCGAACGATTGGTACAAAATCGCTTGCCCCTTCTGTTCCTTTGGGTAAGGGTTGTTGAGCTGTGAAAGGTCGCAAGCCGTCAACAGCAAGGCGAACAAGAAAGGGATTTGGTACAATATCTTACACTTAGTCAAAAGACAGGGCATTATAGGCGGTTGAGGTTATTTCAGCCTATTGTAACAACAAAAAAACAAAAACATGAGGAGATGACAATGGGTTTTATGCAGGGTAAACGGGTTTTGATTGTGGGTTTGGCGAGCAACCGCTCGATCGCATGGGGCATCGCGCAAGCCATGCACCGCGAGGGCGCGGAACTGGCGTTTACCTTCCAGAATGAAAAACTGCAAAGCCGCGTCGAAGAAGCGGCGGAACAATGCAATTCCAACATCACCATCGAATGCGATGTCAGCATAGATGAACATATCACCGCCGTATTCGACCAACTGGGCAAGCATTGGGACGGCCTGGATTGCATCGTGCATTCGGTCGCCTTTGCCCCGCGCGATGCCCTGAACGGCGATTATGTGGATGTCACCACCCGCGAGAATTTCAAGATTGCCCACGATGTCAGTTCTTACAGTTTTACCGCCTTGGCGAAAGCAGGAAGAAGCATGATGGCAGGGCGTAACGGCTCCTTGTTGACCTTGACCTACCTCGGCGCGGAACGGGCGATCCCCAACTACAACGTCATGGGCGTTGCCAAAGCCAGCCTGGAAGCGAATGTCCGCTACATGGCCGTGGCGTTAGGGCCGGAAGGCACGCGGGTTAACGCTATATCCGCAGGCCCGATCAGGACGTTGGCGGCATCGGGCATCAACGATTTCAAATCCATGCTCAGCAAAGCCGCCGATGCTGCGCCGCTCCGCAAAAACGTCACCATTGAAGAAGTCGGGAACGCCGCTGCCTTTATGTGTTCCGACTTAGCTTCCGGCATTACCGGGGAAATCACTTATGTGGATTGTGGCTACAATATTGCAGGGTTGGCGGCGGTTTGATGGATATTTAATGTAGGTTGGGCTGGTACGAAGCCCAACATTTGCGGCTTCGTTTGTGTTGGGCATCATTTCATTCAGCCCGACGTGCTTTAATACGTAAGGAACGTCATAAATTAAAAGCTGGATTATATGACCGAAACTGACAATCAAACAAACACTTCCAATGATTCCTTGAAAGATAAAGACATTAATTTGAGGGTGAGAGAGCTTGCGCTTAAGGAAAAAGAAGTAGAAGCAAAGATTAAGCTTGACAAGCAAGGTTTGTGGTTTACATCTCCCTTATTTATTGGTGTCATAACTGCAATATCTGGCTTGATAGGCACAGGAATTGGGGCTGTTCTTCAGGGTAACGCAACCGTTAATTTGGAAAGGCTTAAGTTTGAATTCACCCTGATTCAAAAGGCGTTAGAAGCACCAAGCCAAGATGAAGCAGGAAAGCGTCTTATGTTTTTAGTTAATACAGGTGTTATCAAAAGCTTAGACGCAGAAAAATTACGGAATATCGCAGAAAAAAACCCTTCACAACTCCCTGTTTTAGTACCAAATACAGCCACATCGCGCGATGTTTTTTTTCAAGGCTATACCTCAAAATTTGGTGAGCTTTCTGTTGAATCAAAAGCAGCGCTGCTACAAATTTTTAGTTTTATTGAAAAAGATATTGACATAAAGGATATTCGATATGTCGCATATATCCTGGCAACTGCTAAACATGAAACATATAATACCTTTCAACCTAGTACAGAATTTAACGAGGGTAGTGACAGTTATTTTGATAAATATGAGCCGGGTACATCAATAGGCAAGAGACTCGGGAATACTGAACCTGGAGATGGTT
>NZ_AYLO01000074.1 GCF_000496735.2 Methyloglobulus morosus KoM1 | reverse complement strand
GGTATAGAACCCGATATTGGAAAAGCTGATACAATCAAAGATGTGGTTGTTACAGAAAAGATAAAAGCCCTTAAATATTTACCATTAGTTCCAGAAACTTATTATACGTACTCAAAATACACGGCACTTATCGGAAAAATACTGGTAGGATTAGGGACTATAATCTGGGCTTTCGGGGATTGCTTTGTGAAATCTTAAGCACGGTTGGGGTGAGGTACGAACCCCAACATGACAATGTTCCATCTATTTGTTGGGGTTCACAAGTTCACCCGCAACCTACGATTTCCACCCATAATCCCTTATGCCGCGCCGAGCACTGGCGGTTTTATCGGGAATAGCCCGTAGGGGCACGGCAGGGATGCCGTGCTTTGCTGGAGGGATAGGAAATCCCTTCCAGCAAACCCCGATAAAACCGTCAGAGCGCAGGAAGCAAGCGGCATCGGGCGGTTTTCTTTTGGATACTTTTCTTTGCCCGCACAAAGAAAAGTATCTCGTCCGTGGGTACGAGAACCCACATTAAAATAACCGTCGCGGTAGCGACACCTTATACACCCCTCACCCTAACCCTCTCCCACAAGGGGAGAGGGAATGTTGCTTCCGTTCATGGTTCGACAGGCTCACCACGAACGGGTTTTATAAGTCGTCCAGTCATGTAGTCATGTAGGGTGCATTCCATGCACCTAACAATAAAACGGATTTTATAATGGTGCGTGAAACGCACCCTACCATTATTACCCTTTCGGGAATACAATTAACACCCGCATCCTATCGCTCGCCAACCCATTAACAGAAGTGTTTATATGCCATCATTAAAACAACAAATAACACCTAGTCTGACTTTGGTCTTTGTCAGTATGCTGCTTTCCGCCGTTAACCCTGCCGTGGCTGAGTCAGACAAGCAAATGCAAGATAAATTGCTCAGGCAGCGCGAGGTTTTACAGCATGGCGAACATGCAGGCCACGCCAATATGCCGGATAAGGGCCCGGATTTTCGGGGCATTTATTACGGCTACTTCCCCTGCAAGGAAGAGGATTGCAGTGGCATCAAAATCACTTTGTCCTTAAAGCGTAACAATAATTACCTGTTGGTGACCCAACCCGCAAAACCATCGTCACGGGAGTTTTTTGAAAAAGGCAAATTCACCTGGAATGACGATACACGTACTGTCGTGTTAACGCCCAAAGACAAACCCGCAGTTGGGCAATACCGTATTGTCGATGAGGGTACGCTTATCCAGCTTAACGCGGATGGAACGGAGATGTCTGGCGACCAGGAAGACTATACCTTACGCCGAGGCGATACGGTAAAGTCGCGTGAGGTTCATATCCACTAACTACGTAAGGTACGCAATGCGTACCTTACTATTTTACAAGGCTCAACAAAACCCCCGCCGCCACCGCAGAGCCTATCACGCCGGCGACATTGGGGCCCATGGCGTGCATGAGCAAGAAGTTATGCGGATTGCTTTCCAGGCCGAGCTTATTGGCAACCCGCGCTGCCATGGGGACGGCGGAAACGCCTGCTGCGCCAATTAACGGGTTAATCAAGGTGCTGCTGAATCGGTTCATGATTTTCGCCATGACGACACCCGCTGCCGTGCCGATGGCAAAGGCACATGCGCCTAATGCCAATATGCCCAACGTCTTCAGTTGTAAAAATGCCTCTGCACTGAGCTTTGACCCTACCGAAAGGCCTAAAAAGATAGTGACGATATTGATAAGTTCGTTTTGTGCGGTGTTACTTAAGCGTTCCACCACACCGCTTTCCCTCATCAAATTTCCTAAAGCAAACATACCGATCAAGGGTGTGGCAGACGGCAATAGCAAAACGGACAGCAATAACAGCATTAAAGGAAACACGATCTTTTCAGCCTTGCTGACATCACGCAGTTGCTGCATCTCAATCTTGCGTTCGTCTTCAGTCGTTAACGCCCGCATGATCGGCGGTTGGATTAACGGCACCAAAGCCATGTAGGAATAAGCGGCGACTGCAATCGCACCCAATAAATCCGGTGCTAGTTTTGAGGCGACATAAATTGCGGTTGGCCCGTCTGCGCCACCGATAATGCCGATGGCGGCGGCATCTTTCAGGCTGAACTCCAATCCAGGGATGATGTTGAGCGCCAACGCGCCCAGCAAAGACGCAAAAATGCCGAATTGTGCCGCCGCGCCCAACAGCAGCGTTTTAGGGTTGGCTATCATGGGGCCGAAATCGGTCATCGCGCCTACCCCCATAAAGATCAGCAAAGGGAAAATCCCCATTTTGATGCCGTAATACAGGTAATACAGCAATCCGCCCTCGTGCGCTATTTCCGCTACGGGAATATTGCTGAGGATTGCGCCAAATCCAATCGGCAGCAACAACAACGGCTCAAAGCCCTTGCTGATGGCAAGAAACAGTAACACAAAACCAACCAGCATCATGAATGCCTGACCGCCGGTAAAGTTATAAAGCCCGGTGCTGTGCCACAATGAAAGTAGGTTTTCCATATTTACTTATAAAGAAACCAGCACATCACCACTGGCGACCGTACCGCCTTCTTTTACGTTAATCGCGCTAACAATCCCCGCAACTTTTGTACGTATTTCGGTTTCCATTTTCATGGCTTCCATGATGACGACCACTTCGCCTTTGGCGACGCTGGCACCCACTTCAACCAGTATCTTCAAAATTGTTCCCGCCATCGGTGCAACGACCACCTCGCCACTACTGGATGCAGGCGTTGCATAAGCCGCACTGACTTCTGGCTTGATACTTAAGTCAGAACCACTTGGGCCTACGGCGACCTTAAAACTTCGCCCATCAACATTAACCGAATAGGTTTCAACAGCCGAACTCGATTTGTTAGCCTGCGCTGTCGATAGGGAAGCAAATGCCTTGGGATCAGGTACGGCCTCAAATGCAGCCGGATTACCCCGATTGACCAGGAATTTCCAGCCCACTTGGCTGAACATGCCATTGATTAAGGCATCTTCTTCAACGCATTCAGCCAGCCTAATGCCTTCTTTCTCCGCTTTTTCCAACACATCGGCAACAAGCTTGTTCATTTCCGATTCGAGCAAATCGGCCGGACGGCAGGTAATAGCCGTGGCCCCATCCAGCACCCGTTTTTGCAATGCCTTATTAACGGGAGCGGGAGTCGCGCCGTATTCGCCCTTTAATACCCCTGCTGTTTCCTTGGTGATAGTTTTGTACCGCTCGCCGTTCATGACATTAATCACGGCCTGGGTGCCAACTATTTGCGAAGTCGGCGTAACCAATGGAATAAATCCCAAATCCTCGCGCACACGCGGGATTTCCTTGATGACTTCATCAAACTTGTCCGCCGCGCCCTGCTCCTTCAACTGGCTTTCCATATTGGTCAACATGCCGCCCGGAACTTGGGCGATCAAGATACGGCTATCGACCCCTTTCAGGCTGCCTTCAAACTGGGCGTACTTTTTGCGGACTTCCCTAAAATAAGCCGCGATTTCTTCCAACTTGACCAAATCCAAACCCGTATCGCGGTCTGTGCCTTCAAAACTGGCAACTATCGTTTCGGTAGGGCTATGCCCGTAAGTCATGCTTAACGACGAAATAGCGGTATCAACATTGTCTATGCCTGCTTCCGCCGCCTTGATAATACTGGGTACGCTTAAGCCCGTGGTCGCATGACATTGCATGTGGATGGGGATAGCCGTACTTTTTTTCAGGCGGCTCACCAACTCAAATGCATCATAGGGCTTGAGCAAACCCGCCATGTCCTTGATACAAATGGAATGTGCACCCATGTCTTCAATCTGCTTGCCTAGTGTTATCCAGGCATCCAGGTTATGGACAGGGCTGGTGGTATAAGAAATAGTGCCTTGAGCATGGGCATTGGTGTTCAGCACCGCTTTGATGGCACGTTCGATGTTACGCATATCATTCATGGCATCAAAGACGCGGAACACATCAATGCCGTTTATCGCCGCTCGTTCAACGAACTTATCAACGACATCATCGGCATAGTGGCGATAGCCCAGCAGATTTTGGCCGCGTAACAGCATCTGCTGTCGCGTTTTGGGCATGGCTTTTTTAAGCAAGCGCAAGCGTTCCCATGGGTCTTCGCCCAGATAGCGAATACATGCATCAAACGTCGCGCCGCCCCAGGATTCCATCGACCAATACCCGATTTCATCGAGCTTGCCGCAAATTGGCAGCATATCTTCGATCCGCAAACGGGTTGCTAAGATGGATTGGTGTGCATCACGCAGCACAACTTCGGTAATAGCCAGGGGCTTTTTTTTGCTTCTTGTTACCATTCTTGATATTTTCTCTTAAAGCTGGCGTTCTTTATGCGTTACCAATCATCTCGATTTACATCCCAAAACGCCGGATAATAAACAAGGTATATCAAATCAGTAATGCTTGCTTCGATATTGATGAACCGCCGCGGTGATCGCGGCAACTGTACTCTTATCAATGCTGCTGGACACAAAAAGCAATTTTGACGACCTATCAGGGAAATAACGCTGCAACACGGCAGACATTAGATTGATCGCAACAACAAGCATAGCAAGAAAAATAAACACGATGCCCATGCCTGCAAACATCAACTCAATACCGCTTCTGATCTCTTCTGTCATTCTTCAACCGTATTCAATAGGGCTAATATGGGTATCATTATCGCTAAAACCTTTTAGCTAAACAAACTAAAGATGCTAAACCAACATTCTATTTTATCTGGCTATATTTAATTTGCCCCCAGTTCCCTGCTTTTTACGAATACTTTCAAGCAGAAGCATTGAATTTCCTGTCATCCCTGCTTGTAAATCGCTAGAATAAAGCCGTTAAATTACCTATCCTTTTATTATGAAAACCACACTCACCGTATGCGCTGTCCAACAACCTTGCAACCAAGACAGGCAGGCAAATTTCGATTATTCGGTCGCAAAAATTTATGAGGCTTCTGCCAACAATGCCGATTTGGTCGTATTGCCCGAACTGCATCTTGACCCTTATTTTTGCCAAAATGAGGATTACCGCCATTTTGACCTCGCCCAATCCATACCGGGACCTACCACCGAGTTTTTAATGGGATTGGCAAAAAAACTGGGGATTGTGATTGTTTCGACAATATTCGAGAAACGGGCAGCAGGGCTTTACCATAACACGGCGGTAGTCTTTGATAAGGACGGCAGCTTGGCGGGAAAATACCGGAAAATGCACATCCCGGACGACCCAGGGTTTTACGAAAAATACTATTTCACCCCGGGGGACATCGGCTTCAAGCCTATTGAGACCTCCATAGGAAAGCTAGGGGTCTTGATCTGCTGGGACCAATGGTTTCCTGAAGCGGCGCGGCTAATGTCTTTGGCAGGCACAGAAATGCTTATTTATCCGACCGCTATCGGTTGGGACCCTGAAGATAATGACGACGAACGCCAACGCCAGTTAAACGCGTGGATCACTATCCAGCGTTCTCATGCTATTGCCAACGGCCTTCCGGTGATCGCCTGTAACCGCATCGGTTTCGAGAAAGCACCGGACTCAGATAAGGGTATACAATTTTGGGGTAATAGCTTTATCGCCGGACCGCAAGGTGAAATATTAACTACCGCAAATGAAAACGATGCGCAGCTTTTGACATGCACTCTCGACAAGACACGAACCGAGCGGGTTCGGCAAATTTGGCCTTATCTACGAGACCGGAGAATTGATGAGTATGGTAATTTAATCAAACGGTATATTGATTAAATCAAACCCAAAAATAACTTGAATATAAAAGATGGCAATTGGATTATGCAGGCAAGAAGAGACATTCAAGCTTTCATTAAAGAAAACTGACAACTTTTAAATTTGCCAGTTATTGCCTTTAACAAGCTAATTTTAAATGAAACTAAACTTTAAACTCAGAACGATCATGGCCTTTATCGAGTAACGCCTGCATCCATTTAGGGGTCATTCCTCGTCCAGTCCATGTTTTTTCTGGATTATTAGGGTGGCGGTACTTAATAGGCACTTTTGGAACAGGACGTGAAGATTTTTTACCTGCTTCGTGTATTTCGACACTGGCATCGATGGAAGCCGCCAATTCTTTAATCTTGGCAATCACTTCTTTTCGTTTATTGGCTTGTTTGTTTTTTAATGCGGTTTCCGCATTTTCAATCACAGCCTTCAATTCAGATTCGGAAAGGTTTTGATAATCACTCATTATTGCGCCTAAAGTAAATGGGGAATTTTATCATTTTAGTTTTTGTTGCAATAAATTTTTTACTGTTGAATAGCTCATTTCAATTTGAGGCCAAAGCTTTTCTCGGCTAATTTATTCCTTGATTCATCGACGACCCTGACTATCCAGTCATTATTACTTGTATAAGTGATCAATTGTTTACTGGCCGTGCGCCAAGGGTCGTCCGAGATATTCACTTTTTTCCTTGAAACCAAATTGCCATTTAACCACCATTCGTGGTAAACAGTTTTGCCTTCCATACCCTTTAATTCAACAAAATAATAGATCCATAAGGTTTCTTTTTTGCTTATTTTTAATGGTATCTTTAGGTTATCTACCGGTTCATTCTTTTTAATATCGCTGGTTAATTGCGCCCTAACAATCGCTTTATCAATTTCCAATTTGGGCTGTTCTGGGGCATTAATAACAGCCTTGTCGGGCAAGAGTTTTATTTCAGGTTTTTGTTCAGGCAATACCAATTGGACACTACTGGTCTTATTTTGCTGATCGTCGTCCCCCATAAAATAAAATACCGAAATCAGTATCAACAATAAACCACCGAGTGCTAAGCCTATACGCTTAAAGTTCCATTCTGCTATCACACCTGAGCCAGGGCCAATTTTGGCCGATGTTTTTCCAGGTGTGGGAAACTTTACCTTGATGACTATATTTTTCTGCTCTGACATAAAAGAATTAACCTTGTCCAGGTGAACCAATACGATTGCTATACAAGATCAACTATAGCATATATTTTGTCGAATAAAGTGCTATATCTTGTTAATATACGTATAGTTATTGCTATGAAAAACCTGTTGGTAATATTTTTTGCCTATCTCAAGCCAAATTGGGTTTTGAAGGCTATAGTATCTTAGAATTGCAACAAGTTAAGGGATTTGCCAGAGAACTTTTTGGTTTTTTGATACTCTCCTTAAAGATAGCTATCGCAGAACAATACGGGTATCCCTCTAAAATGAAAACACTGCTTGAATTTTTTAAAGACTCTTCTTCCTTAAACGGAAACAACGCCACTTTTGTCGAAAATCTTTATGAACAGTTCTTGGAAGACCCAGAATCGGTCGAACCCGGCTGGCGGCAACGATTCGGCGAAATACATAATGGTGTGGCTTATGAAATCCCTCATGGCCCTATCGTAGAGCGTTTTGGACAACTGGCGCAAAAACCCCAAACCCGCATCGCCCAGCTACAGGGCTTTACCGAGGAAAGCGTCAAAAAACAATCCGCAGTGGCTCGGTTAATTAACCATTACCGTGTCCGTGGACATCAGATTGCCAGCAACAACCCACTAGGCGGCGACATTCCGGCGCTTACGGATATGGATCCGGCTTATTATGGGTTATCCGAATTGGATATGGATACCTTGTTTGACACGGGCGCTCTCTATGGGGCGGACAAATTGCCCTTGCGGGAAATTATCAAGCGTCTAAAAGAAATTTATTGCGGCAGTATTGGCTCTGAATATATGTATATTGTCGATACCCATATTCGGCGATGGTTAATTACCCGCATAGAAAGTTACACAGCTAATCTAAAATTTGAATCCGAAAAAAAAATCTGGCTATTAAAATTATTGACGGCTGCAGAAGGTATCGAGCAGTATCTTCAAAATAAATTCGTTGGCCAAAAACGATTCTCTCTTGAAGGCGCAGAATCGCTGATCCCTGTTTTAGATGAATTGATCCAACTTTCCGGTGCCAAGGGAGTAAAAGAAGTCGTCATTGGCATGGCACACCGTGGCCGGCTGAATGTTTTGATTAATGTGTTGGGGAAAAGCCCATCCAGCCTGTTTAGTGAATTTTCGGGAGCGTCGACCTCTCACCCTCCCGGCATGAACTCCGGTGATGTCAAATACCACATGGGGTTTTCGTCTAATGTCGAAACGCCAGGCGGCCCAGTGCATTTGACCATGGCATTCAACCCCTCCCATTTGGAAATCATTAATCCAGTCGTTGAAGGCTCAGTAAAAGCTCGCCAGGATCGAGCGGGAGACAATGGCAAAAATGCCGTTATTCCCGTGCTAATTCACGGCGATGCCGCTTTTTCTGGACAGGGGATTGTGATGGAGACATTGAATATGTCCCAAACCCGCGCTTTTAATACGGGAGGGACAGTCCATATCGTTATCAACAACCAAATCGGCTTTACCACCAGCAACCCCCTTGACGCACGCTCCACCCTGTACTGCACGGATGTTGCAGGCATGGTTCAGGCACCCGTGTTCCATGTCAACGGCGACGATCCTGAAGCCGTTATTTTTGTGACAAAACTGGCACTCGATTTCCGAATGACTTTTAATAAGGATGTCGTGATAGATATCATCTGCTACCGTCGATTAGGCCATAACGAAGCAGACGAGCCGTCTACCACCCAACCGTTGATGTACAAAAAAATCCGCAGCCTTAAGACCTCACGTAGAGTCTATGCCGAAAAACTTATACAGGAAAATGTGATCTCTAGAGAAGAGACAACCGCTATGGAACTTTCTTACCAGCAACAGCTTGAAGCTGGGGTTATCGTGTCTAGGCCCGTTTTGGACAGCAACATCTATTCCTATAGTGCCCAATGGAATCAATTCCTGAACCAAAATTGGGACTCGCCTTGTCGCACTGCAGTGTCATTAGATCATATTCGATATTGCAATGACCGGATGTTGCGCTTGCCGGCTGGTTTTGAATTACATCCAAGGGTTGCCAAAGTGATGGAAAACAGACGTAAAATGGCGGCAGGCGGAATGCCTTTGGACTGGGGATTCGCAGAAAACATGGCTTATGCAACTTTGCTGATAGAAAAATTTCATGTCCGCTTGACTGGGCAAGATGTGGGGCGAGGGACTTTCGTTCATCGTCATGCCGTGTTACACAACCAAATTGACAATGAAACTTACACGCCCCTGAAACATCTCGACAAGGATCAAGGCCGTGTCCAAATTTATGACTCTTTGCTTTCTGAAGCCGGTGTATTGGGGTTTGAGTACGGCTATAGCACGACAATGCCCAATACCCTGGTTATCTGGGAAGCCCAATTTGGTGATTTTGCGAATGGCGCCCAAGTCGTAATCGACCAGTTTATCAGCTCTGGCGAGACCAAATGGGGGCGCTTATGCGGGCTTGTCATGCTACTTCCTCATGGATTTGAAGGGCAAGGGCCCGAACATTCTTCCGCCCGCTTAGAGCGGTATTTGCAGCTTTGCGCCGAACATAATATACAAGTATGTTGCCCGACCACCCCCGCACAAATTTTTCACTTATTGCGTCGCCAACTTATCCGTGAATTCAGAAAGCCGCTGATAGTGATGAGCCCTAAAAGTTTATTAAGGCATAAACTGGCAATCTCAACACTCGAAGAATTGACAGATGGCGAGTTTATGCCGGTAATTGGTGAACACGATAATATTGATCCCAAAAAAATTAGTCGGTTAATATTTTGTGCCGGTAAGGTATATTACGACTTGCTTGAGGCACGTCAGCTTGATGGCCTAAAAAATGTTGCTATTGCCCGTCTTGAGCAGCTTTATCCTTTTCCTGCCGAACTTTTTAAGGCGGAAATTGCAAAATACCCAAACTTGAAAGAATTTGTCTGGTGCCAGGAAGAACCCCAGAATCAGGGAGCTTGGTATCAGTCCAAACATCACTTTTCTGACAATTTGAAATCTAACATTATAGTGAGTTATGTGGGTCGTGAAGCGTCGGCCTCACCGGCTGTGGGACACTTCCACGTCCACATAGAACAACAAAAAGCTGTCGTGCAATCTGCCTTGTACGGCAGCCCTTCAGGAAAATAATATGAGCATAGAAGTTTTAACACCTAATCTACCCGAATCAGTTTCTGATGCAACTGTCGTCAACTGGCATAAACAACCGGGTGATAGCGTCCTGAAAAATGAAAACCTTGTGGACCTGGAAACGGATAAGGTAGTTTTGGAAGTCCCGGCACCTGAATCTGGTGTGCTTTCAGCCATTCTTAAAGATAGCGGCGCTATTGTCACGGGCGGCCAACCGTTAGCCACAATTGACATCGCCACTAAACAAAATCCTGTCACAATTGACACAACGGCTCTTACCCCTAAAACCAAACATGCGGAAATCCCTTTAAGCCCTTCAGTACGTCGACTTGTTCATGAAAATGCGCTAGATCCTTCCACAATCACAGGAACTGGAAAAGATGGCCGTCTCACTAAAATGGATGTTTTGGATCATCTCAACAAGGATCATCCGAAAGAGACAAAAGTTTCAACTGATACTAGTATGCTAACAGAAGTTAAACAAACATCCATGGAACCTGCAGAATCCAACCTGACTATCTCCTCAATGCACCGTCCCGAACAACGTGTTGCCATGACGCGGCTACGGGCAAAAATCGCCGAACGTCTGTTGCAGGCCCAACAAAACGCGGCAATGTTGACGACATTTAATGAAGTCGACATGCAAAACATAATCGAACTTCGTAACCAATACAAAGCGCGGTTTGAACAAAAACATAATACAAAACTGGGCTTTATGTCTTTCTTTGTTAAAGCGTCCATAGAAGCCCTCAAACGCTTCCCTGCTATTAACGCTTCAATTGATAACACGGACATTATTTATCACGGTTATTACGATATTGGTATTGCTATCAGCACACCTCGCGGCTTGATCGTACCTGTGTTGCGTGACGCCGATCAACTTGATTTTGCTGGCATAGAAAAAGGCATTGTTGATTTCGGCGAAAAAGCCCGCTCAGGCACATTAAGCTTTGATGATCTAAAGGGCGGTACATTTACAATAACAAATGGCGGAGTTTTTGGATCTATGCTGTCCACTCCAATTCTCAACCCACCACAGTGCGCGATTTTAGGGATGCATGCCATCAAAGACCGTCCTGTCGTCGAAAACGGTCAAGTCGTTGTTAGGCCAATCATGTACTTGGCACTATCTTATGATCATCGGCTAGTTGACGGTCGTGATGCCGTTCAATTTTTAGTAACTATCAAAGAATGTCTTGAAGCACCTGCGCATTTACTTCTAAATATATAATTCATGATAAAACTCAAGAATAAATATGATGTTATCGTAATTGGTTCCGGCCCATCTGGATGTGCTTGCGCTATCAGAAGTGCACAGTTAGGTTTAAAAACTTTATGCATAGATAATTTATCACTTGGGAATAGCAAAAAAGCAGCTTCTGGTATTTTTACGAATGCAGGTTGTTTAGCCACAGTAACTTTATTGGAATCCGCAAAACTTTATGAATCTGTTGTAAACAATATTAATTCTCACGGTATTAATGTTGAAAATGTATCGTTTGATGCGCGCAAAATGGTACAAAGAAAAGAAACCATTCTTAATTTGATAAATCTACAAACTGCAAAACAATTTAATGATTACAAAATAGATTTCATAAATGCTAGTGCCAAGCTGCTAAAACCCCACGTTGTAGAAATAATTTCCCCTACACCTAAAACAATAACCTCTGAAGCCATTGTTTTAGCCACAGAATCTAACCCCATTTCAATTCCTTGTGCTGTAGTCGACAATGAATTCATCCTTGATGCAACGGCGGCTTTAAATCTTATAGAAGTACCTAAACGTCTCGCGATATTGGGAGCGGGTGTCGCTGGCCTTGAATTGGCCGGAATTTGGAACAGATTAGGTGCCGAAACTATCTTATTGGATGCCCAAGAAACATTTCTTAGCTTAGCGGATCATCAAATTTCTCGAGAAGCTTATAAAATTTTCACCGAACAAGGTTTGGAATTAAGGCTTGGAACACGTGTTATATCGACTAAAATCATAAATAAAAAAGTTTTGGTCGAATACCAAGATTCAGAAGGTAGCCATGCAATTCGGGTTGATAAACTTATTGTCGCCTCTGGTCGAAAACCTAATTCCGACAATATTGCTGCACCCGAAGCAAACTTACTTCTCGATGAAAATGGTTATGTGCATGTCAATGAAAAATATCGGACTAATTTGCCCAATGTATACGCTATAGGTGATTTAACACTTCTGGGGCCGATGCTTGCCCATAAGGGATTGGCCGAAGGATATTTTGTTGCAGAACAAATCGCAGGCATTAAAAGCTTACCTATTAATTATGGGGCAATGCCTAATATTATCTATACAGAACCAGAAATAGCATGGGTCGGGCAAACTGAACAAAGCATTAAGTCCATTGGTGACCCCGTTAAAATTGGGCTTTTTCCTCTAACCATGAATCCAAAGGCTGTTTCAAGAAACAAGTCAAAAGGTATCATCAAAATTATTAGCTGTGTAGAAACTGATGTAATTCTTGGCGTCCATATAATAGCAAGCGATGCATCTGAGCTGATTGCAGAAGCCACCCTTGCGATGGAGTTTTCCGCTAACAATGAAGACATTATTAGAACTATACATTCTTATCCAAGTTTTATTGAAGCCATCCGCGACGCTTGCAGATCAATTGAAAAATTGAAAACTGTATAGTAGGATACAATTTTATATTCGCTTACTTTCACCGCCAACTACGAGGTCTATATATAGACTCGTCTTTTGAAAAAGTTTAAACAATAAAAAACCCCCACCACCTTTCGGTGATGAGGGTTTATCCCATTATGTAGCAGGTTTGAATCTGCTACTTAATTTATTTATTAGATAAAAGATGGGATTAATGGAGCATCGATAGTAACCATTTGACGGTTTCCAGCTTCATCAGTGAAGAACAGTAAGCCAGCAAAACGGCTATCTGGATCATAGATTAAGTCGGCTAAACGGTATACTTCCCATGCCGCATCAGAAGCAGTTACTTCAACTGTTCTTGTTTGGCCTGGAGCAAGCGGGCTGTTATCGCTAACAGTCAAACCTTCTTCAGCCAACAAGTCATCTGGGTAACCTGTATCATCTTCATGCACTGCTGGATCCAAGAAACGAACAGAAGCCGTCATGAATTCACCCAAACGCACTGAAGAATCACCATTGTTAGTGATAGTCAGTGTCATTTGCATAGCGCGACCTGGTACACGGTAAGTAGCGCTGTCTACTTTAACAGCAACTGTTCTTGCTGGCATTTCAATAGGCTTCATACCACGCAACAAACCTGCTTGCAGTGGAGTTGTGATTGGATATTGTTCGTTTGTGCTTTGCATTGTTGCAGCAACAATTAACATAGTAGCCAAAGCAAATCCCATACCGACTTTTTTGTCAGTTGCTGAGATCAGTGAGTCTGCTTTGCCTGCTTCACAAGCAATCAAACGTGGAACAAACACTGGGTTTCTTGCCCAATATGCAATATAAGCAATACCAAAAGCATACCAAAAAGCATGCCAGAAATAGATATTACCGATATTCCATGTTTCGAGGTCGATAGTTTGACCTGTCAACGTGGTTATTGGGTTTGTAAATTGACTCATAGAACCAGTAATGGTTACCCATTTTCCTGGGCCGATGATTGGACCACCGTCTTTTACGTTCATCATAGAGTGAACGTGCCAATCACCAGGACGACGAGCTTTCAACAATACTTTAAATTCGTAAGTTTCGCCCAGTTCCAGAGAGACAGACCGTGGAACCAATTGACCACCAATCCAAGAGCCTGCACGGATAAATACAGGACCTGGGATACCGATGTTCAAGAATGATACTTCTGGTTTGGCAACAGTTTCTGGCCAGCCAGCAAACACGTGGAATTTACCAGTAACAGTCATTGTGTCATTTACAGGCACAATGTCTTTTGACCAGTTAAGGTCATACCAGTGAATAGTACGCATACGCATAAATGCAGCCTGAGACTTTTCACCATGTGCAGACGCAGTTGGTGTGTAAAACATCGCTGCTGTTACTGTGATCAGCAGTGCGACAAAGGACAATTTTACTATCCTGTCTTTTATTAATTTCATATATCCTCCTCTATTATAGAGAATCTATAGTTTTCTGAGTATCTTGCAATCGGTAAGCAACTAAGGCTATCGACTACAAACTTTTTATTATTAGCAAACAAATTCTTCTTAAGAACCTTTTGTGAAAGCGGTGCTTCCAAACCATCTACCGAAGAAATGCCACAAGAAATAAACGATGATACTCACGAAACCAGAGAAGAACGCTGATACTGGAGCAACGTCTTTACCGAAAGTTCTCAATGTTCCTTTTTCAACCATACGGATGTACTCAGGCATACCAGTTCTAACGTAATGGTAACCTGACAAGTCAGCCAAAGTCATCATCATACCGTTGTATTCAACTGGCAAATGCAAAGGAGCCATCATTGGCCAGTTGCCTGGATAGAACAACAAACCAAAGCCCAAGCCACCAACAACAGCTGTCAACTGCATACTGCCAGAAACCAGCAGAATAACGTCGAGAACAATAGCACCAGGAATTAATTGTGATGGGAATACGAAATTTATAGGGAAGTATGTCCAACCCCAGAAATTGAAGTATCTGTTTACCCATTCACCAAAAATAAGACCCAATACTGAAAGGGTCGCACCAAATGCGATGCGATAACGCCACCACAAAACCGCTTGTACAGCTGCTGGGAAAGTAATAGCCATAATAGGCAATACAGTTACCCAAAGACGTCTGTCTTTCCAATCTGACCAGAAATCCCAGTCACCTGCTACAAGCATAAAGTGAACGTGATAACCGCCCAAGATAACGAAAAACAATGTGAACATAATCATCCAATCGAACGTACGGGAAACTTTTACCGCTTCCGCACGTGATCGTACTGCTGATTGAGATGCGCTCATTAGCTTACCTCCTAAAGGATTTAAATTATTTTTATATTTAACTACTATATTCCCTTAGTTGCCGCCCACCAAATTAACGACGAGAGGCAACCGGGGAGATAGTAATTACAACCAAACTTTAGCTTACGCCAAGTCTTTTTTCAGCAACTTAGCAAGTGCTGAGATTTCGATGTTTAGCACACCCAATACACCCAAAGCTGACCATCCGAAGAATACGAAGCCGTAGTGTAAAGGAGCAACAAACAATTCTTCCATAAACCAGAATGTGTGACCCCATTCATTCAAGCCAACATTAGGCAGAATCATGAATGGACCAACTGTAACAACCATGTATTGAATTGAGTTGCCTTGTTGATATGTAGGTAATCTGGTTTTAGCATACAAGAAAGCAGCACCGCCAGTGATAATGTACACTGGGTAGCTCAAATAGAACTCGATAACATGACTTGGTGTAAAGTCGGTATCGCGAACGATTGTTTGATGCCATGTGCCGTCTTGCTCTGTGAAGTAGCTAGCGCCGAAATAGATCGCCGTGCCGTAGCATACCAACCATGTCCAATGCGTGAAGTGTCTTCTCAACTCTTCTCTTGGTGTGATTGACATAACTTTACGGTCACGAGATTTCCAGAGGTAACCCCACAAGATACTTGCAGTAGATACTTCTAAAACGAACTCGATGTACAAGAAGTTCATCCAATATGTTTCGAATTCAGGTGCGAATGAGTCCATACCGGCTGACCAGCCATAGACACCTTCATACCAACGAACCCACGCGTAAAATACGCAATACAGAGCAACACCGAGAAACAGATTTCTTTTGTTTAACAGTGGTGCTTCCGCAGCATCAGCTTTTACTGATTCAGTTGTAGCTGCCATTTCTACCTCCTAAAAATTATCAAATCCCCAACTATTAAGGTTGGGAGTCAATTATATTTCTCCCTTTATCCATAGCTTATTTAGCTTGCAGCCAAAGTCAACTATGCCACTTGATCCATTTAGTGAGTTCTAAGTCTACCAGTTCGACCGAACGTGTCAAGTCAAAATTATCTTCATTTGTATTCTCTGTCATTGACAGGCTTTCAATAAGTAATCGCCTTTTCTAAAAGCTTTGAAAATACTGGTTTTCTGATAAAATGCCGCCAGCAAATATGTAATCCTACATACTTTAAAAAACCGCTTCTCGTTCACTTATGAAAAACTATTCACTTCTGTTTTTGATTATTGGCATCGGAATTCTGGTATTAATCACCCAGAAACTAATTTTGCCACTAGTCTATGATGTCGTAAAATCTGATGCATTCCTTATTGACAGCAAAGATCAAGGCAGCCAACTACCCATATCGAACTCCATGACAGACCTTGCTTTTTTGCATTGCAATAATTACATAAAAACTGAACTGGGTTCCGATTACTCTGTAGCTTTCCCAGAAAAGCCGCTCAATGCATGGAGCCTAGGCAATTATGAGTATGTCATTAATGCAGAACTTACACTTACCAGTTCAACCAATACAAGCACAAAAAAATATGCCTGCCGGATAGCCTATGCAAATGGAGACAACCTTGATGGAGCTCTCGATATGGCTAATTGGTCAGTGGAAGGTATAGACGGGATAGATGAGTTATAAGCTTGCCCATATTGTCGCCAAGTGAACTTTGGCGACAACTTAAATATCGTGCAAATTGTAATACTTGAATGCACAGCAACCTGAATCAGACCCAAACAATTGAAAAGGAAAATGCGGACGCGAGCCTAATTTCAAAAGGATGCCCAATAAAATGCTTTACGGCAACGAAATATGCTATGAATAAATTGGCACCTGTCGCGATGAAGCCCCTACTTAAAATTGCTCAAAACAATACGAATTAACTCCCAACTTTAAATGGCCGGTTAGGACCAGCGAACTGGTTTTTCCAATATCTTAAGGTTTAGGCATATAGCATAGCCGTATAAATTAGGGTTAAACCATACCTCACTGAACACATTTTTTGACTGGATTAAACCCAAATACAGCCATTTAGTTTTCCGATGGCAGCCAGGATTAGTTTCTTTTTCAGCGCCTTGATTAGGCCGACAACGAAAGACATCTTACCTGCGCGTATACGAAAATCCGAATAAAACAGAGGCCGTTGCGCTATCGACAAACATTAACCCTATCATTAATCCTGATTTCGGGCGATCACCGATAATGAAGGGCGATCGAAAGAAGTGAATATCCTCGCGCCGCCAATTCATTCGGTATGTGCGCTAGCTCAGCTTCCCGTGGCACTGCTTAAACTTCTTCCCTGATCCACAAGGACACGGATCGTTACGACCCACTTTATCGCCTTCCCTAATAAAAGGTTGCGCTGGCTGCACTGGCTTTTCTTCAAGGGCTGCTTCTGGGTCATATTCACCCAAGGCTGACACCTCAGCATGTTCAAAGTGCAATTTCTTGGGAGCTTGCATTTGCTCGTCCATCGCCTGAACATCTTCCTCTTGCCGGACTTGTACACGGAAAAGAATTCGAGTGACCTCATACTTGATATGGTCGAGCAGGTTGGTAAACATCTCGAAAGCTTCACGCTTGTATTCCTGCTTTGGATCTTTTTGCGCATAGCCTCTAAGGTGTATACCTTTGCGCAAATAATCCATTGCGGTTAGGTGTTCCTTCCAGCTGTTGTCCAGCACTTGGAGCATGACGGATTTTTCAAAATGGCGCATGACTTCTGAAGTCATTTGCTGTTCTTTTTGACCGTACAACTGCCCCAGGATTTCCAGGATACGAAGACGCAATGCCGATTCTTGCAGGTTTTTGTCCTGGTCGAGCATTCTTTGGATCGGGACTTCGGTATTGAATTCCTGATAAAGATGGTCTTCAAGCCCCTTGATATCCCATTGCTCTTCCATCGTTTTGGGCGGGATGTATTGAGTAATCAGGATATTCACCACATCTTTACGAATTTCAACAATAATGTCGGAAATATCTTTGGCTTCCATTAGCTCGTTGCGCTGCGCATAAACTACTTTGCGTTGGTCGTTGGCGACATCGTCATACGCCAGTATTTCTTTACGAATATCGAAATTGCGATTTTCGACCTTGCGTTGAGCGTTTTCGATGGATCGCGTAACCCAAGGATGCTCAATCGCCTCACCATTGCCCATGCCTAGCTTTTGCATCAACCCTGCAACGCGGTCAGAGGCAAAAATTCGCATCAGATCATCTTCCAATGCCAAGTAAAAGCGCGATGAACCCGGGTCACCCTGACGGCCCGAACGACCCCGCAACTGGTTGTCGATACGACGGGATTCGTGGCGTTCGGAACCAATCACATGCAGGCCACCAGAAGCCACTACTTGGTTATGGCGTTCCAGCCATACTCCTTTTACCTTATCTTTGTCGGCATCACTGGCATCTGAGCCCAATCTTTCCAATTCGGCATCCAAATTGCCGCCCAAAACGATGTCGGTACCCCGACCTGCCATATTAGTGGCGATAGTTACCGCGCCCGGCATACCGGCTTGTTGCACGATGTGCGCCTCCCGCTCGTGCTGCTTGGCGTTGAGGACTTCATGTTTAACGCCAAGCTTATTCAGCAAAACGGACACTCGTTCGGAGTTCTCGATGGAAGTTGTGCCAACGAGCACAGGTTGCCCACGTTGCACACAGCCCTTAATGTCTTCTGCAACCGCGTTATATTTTTCCTCTGCAGTCAGGTAAACCATGTCGCCCATATCCTTGCGGATCATTTTCCGGTGAGTGGGGATAACAACCACTTCAAGCCCGTAAATTTTGTTAAGCTCGAACGCTTCGGTATCTGCCGTACCGGTCATGCCGGATAATTTGGTATACAAGCGGAAATAGTTTTGAAAGGTGATCGAGGCCATCGTCTGGTTTTCATTCTGGATGGCGACCCGCTCTTTTGCCTCAACGGCCTGGTGCAGGCCTTCAGACCATCGTCGACCTGGCATGATACGTCCGGTAAATTCGTCGACAATAATAACTTGGTCATTTTGGACGATATAATCAACATCTCGCTTAAATAAGGTATGAGCGCGCAAAGATGCGCTTAAATAATGCATCAAGCGAATATTGGAAGCATCATATAGACTTGTGCCTTCGGTCATCAACCCATGTTCCACCATAAGGTGTTCGACATGCTCATGGCCTTTCTCGGTCAGATGGGCTTGGCGCTCTTTCTCGTCGACCCAGTAATCGCCATTGCCTTCCTCTTTTTCTTGTCGGACCAGGAAAGGAATGATGGCATTCGCCTTAACGTAAATATCGGTATTTTCTTCGGTAGGGCCAGAAATAATCAGCGGCGTCCGCGCTTCGTCGATCAATATGGAATCGACTTCATCGACAATGGCAAAATTCAATCCGCGCTGGACTTTTTGCTCCAGGTTGAAGGCCATATTGTCACGCAGGTAATCGAAGCCGAATTCGTTGTTGGTGCCGTAAGTGATGTCGGCGGCGTAGGATTTTTTGCGTTCTTCGTGTTCCATCTGGCTGATGATGACACCCGTGGTTAATCCTAAGAAACCATACACCCTGCCCATCCACTCGGAATCGCGTTTGGCAAGGTAGTCATTGACGGTGACAACATGAACGCCCTGCTCAGGCAAGGCATTGAGATAGGCCGCCAACGTCGCCATCAGCGTTTTACCTTCGCCCGTCTTCATTTCGGCGATTTTGCCGTCGTTAAGGATCATCCCGCCGATTAATTGCACATCAAAATGGCGCATACCAAAAACGCGTGAAGACGCTTCCCTAACGGCTGCAAAGGCTTCGGGAATTAAGTTATTGAGCTTCTCGCCCTTATTTAACCTGTCGCGAAACTCTTGTGTTAGTGCTTTTAATGCGTCATCAGAGAGTTTTTCGTATTCCGCACTTAGGGCATTGATCCTTTTGACCAGCTTTCTCTTTTTCTTAACAAGCCTGTCGTTGCGGCTTCCAAAAATTAATCTAACCAGCTTGTTCAGCATATTTGTTTCCGACGTGAGTGTAATTGAATCAAACTGTTGATTATATACTGTATGGCATATCAGGTACACTAAACAGCCTTTGCGCCCAACAGGAAAAGAATAAGTAGTCCATTGGCCTTGTTGACGGATATGTGGGCTTTTATCATGGAAATCAACCTTTGCCGATTCAATACACCCATGCAAAAATCACCTGTAACAAGATTGGCCCTAAGATTTATTGTTTTAATTTTGCTTGGGATTTGTTCTTTTTATATAAAGACGCATCAAAATACGTTTAAATCCAACCCGTCCTCGGTTATTGCAAAGTCAGGCGAAACCGAACTATCTTATATAAAGGAAGCGTATGAAAACCAACAAAGTAATTTCCAGGTTAAACAAACGGGACGGATAGCAAAGATGCTGAGGGATGACGAACACAAGCCAAGGCATCAGCGTTTTGTTGTGCAACTGAACTCCGGCCAGGAACTGCTGATTGCCCACAATATCGACCTAGCACCCAAGGTTGAGGGCTTAACGGAAGGATCTGAAATTACTTTTTACGGGGAATATGAATGGAACAATAAGGGCGGCGTTGTCCATTGGACGCACCGAGACCCCAAAGGAAGGCATCTTGACGGGTGGCTGTTATATAACCACCATAAATACGATTGATCGCGGATGTAATTATGCCGCGATGGGGGCTAAAACAGCCCAGTCACAATACTGCAACTGGACTGTAATTTACTGATCTTATTAAGCGAGGGTAACTTCTTCAGCCTGTGGGCCTTTTTGGCCCTGGGTGATGGTGAATTTAACCTTTTGGCCTTCATCTAGGGATTTAAAGCCATTACCGCTGATATTGCGGTAGTGGACGAAAACGTCTGGGCCGCTTTCTTGTTGAATAAAACCAAAACCTTTCTCTGCGTTAAACCATTTAACAGTACCGATAGTCATATGTAATCCTATGTGTATAAAATGAAATGCCCGTGTGGGCGGATGGAGCGGGAAATATGAAAATTACTTAATGATAAACAGGACGAGTGATACTGATAATTCGTAGAGATAAGCATAGCGGTAAATCATTTTCTAGCTGAAAATATAATATAGAAGTAAAGGCATGATGTCAATGTAAACTATTGCCATTATTCAAAAACTCATTTTAGGTATAGAAATTTCTTATTAATTTAGTTGCAACTAGGTAGGATTTTGTCATCCCTAATCAAATCTGCTGATGGTTTTGACCCATTTGCCTATGATTCCTAACATAATTTATGATTCGCACCAATACCATACCTCAAAGACCGCAACCACTTAAGCCTATTTTGTCTTTCCCAAACAGGACAATTGCACAGCTTTGCCTACAAATCAATCAGCAATTAGCCGTATTGGGACGGATTAGGGCGGCTTTACCGAAAGAGCTGGCCATTCATGCGTTACATTGTGTATGCAACAATAAGAAACTGATTATCTACACGGATTCTGCCAACTGGGCTTCCCAGTTACGCTTTTATGGCGAAACCATACTTGCTGCATTTGAATCTACCGCCGCGAAACCTGTAACCCTGTTACAGATTAAAATTATTGATGGGCTAGTTCCTGAAAAAACCAGCCCCAAAAATAAGGCGCTTATCCCTAACGAAAATGTAGCTTATGAAATCCGTAGACTAAGCCTCAGAACCACAGATACTGAGCTAAGCCAAGCACTTGACAAGCTCAGTAAGACTTTGATTCGAATACAACCCTGAAAAAGCCAGTCTTTAGGCAGCCGTCCTGGGTGATTCCGCAGACTGCATAAAAGAAATGGGAGCCTGCCCTTCATCATCAAACGTGATCTTTTCCCAAGCATCGGTATCGGCCAATAAAGTCCTAAGCAACTTGTTATTCAAGCCGTGACCCGACTTGTAGCCGGTGAACTGCCCTATCAGACTGTGCCCCAACAAGTAAAGGTCGCCAATGGCATCAAGTATCTTGTGCTTAACGAATTCATCCGCATAGCGCAAGCCGTCTTCATTAAGGACCTTGGCATCATCCACTACGATGGCATTGTCAAGACTGCCGCCTAGGGCAAGGTTATTTTTCCTTAACATCTCAATATCCCGCATAAAACCAAAAGTCCTTGCTCGACTGACTTCTTTTACGAAGGTCGTTGAGGAAAAATCCATCGTAGCGGTTTTGACATTCTCCTGAAAAGCAGGATGTTCAAAATCAATGGTGAAGGTCACCTTAAAGCCATCGAATGGTTCAAATGCCGCCCATTTGTCACCATCCTCGACCATCACCTTATGCTTAATGCGGATGTATTGCTTGGGGCAATCTTGCTCTTCGACCCCTGCTGACTGGAGTAAAAATACAAAAGGTCCGGCACTGCCATCCATAATAGGGACTTCGGCGGCACTGACATCAATTATCGCGTTGTCAATGCCCAGCCCCGCAAAAGCAGAAAGCAAATGCTCGATAGTAGAAATTTTTGTGGAACCGGAAACCAAAGTCGTCGATAACACGGTTTCGCCCACATTTCCTGGCGTTGCCTGGATCGTGACCGGAAATTCCAAATCCACTCGACGAAACCGGATACCCGTATTCGGCTCAGCCGGACGCAAGGTCAAATAGACCTTATCGCCCGTATGTAGCCCGACACCTGTTGCCCTGATCGTATTTTTTAAAGTTCGCTGTTTAATCATATTGTTAGCCATGTCCTAGTGAAGGCGATGAAGCCATTTTAGCACAAACTGACCTTAATTATGGGTTAAGGTCGCCATATAATTCAATCAGCCTGTCTTCTCAGAAAAGCTGGAATGTCAAGATAATCCAAATCCATTTCTTTTTTGGGTTGCGCCCCAAAACGGGTTTCCCGAATTTCTGGACGATTCTGCCGCATGACGGTTGGCTTATCCAGCACGCCATAGTTTATTTCTCCGGCTGCAGCTTTTTGCATCAGCCTGTCGGCTGGCCTTATGACTTGAGCTCGAGGCAAACCCATTCCCGTAGCAACGACCGTAACCTTGATTTCATCACCCAAGGATGAATCAATGGCGGTACCAATTTTAATGACGGCATCCTCTGAGGAGAATTGGTGGACGATATTACCGACTTCATCAAATTCGGCGATACCCATGTCAGCCGCAGAAATATTGACCAAAATACCCCGCGCGCCTTGCAAGTTAATGTCTTCGAGTAACGGACAGGCGATGGCCTTTTCCGCCGCTTGCCGTGCGCGATTTTCGCCCTTGGCTACGCCTGTACCCATAATGGCCGCGCCCATCCCCGCCATGACGGTACGCACGTCGGCAAAATCGACGTTGATTAAGCCGGGATGGACAATCAGGTCGGTAATACCTTGGACGGCATCCAACAACACGTCATTTGCCGCTTTAAACGCATTCAGCAAGGAAGCGTTTTTGCCCAATACCGGCAATAATTTTTCGTTAGGGATCGTGATGACCGAATCCACGTATTTTTCAAGCTCGGCAATACCTTGTTCGGCAACTGCCATTTTCTTTTTACCCTCAAAAGAGAACGGTTTGGTGACCACAGCAACCGTCAAAATACCCATTTCCCTGGCGATTTCAGCAATCACCGGAATAGCGCCAGTGCCTGTACCGCCGCCCATACCTGCGGTTAGGAAAACCATATCGGCACCTGCAATAACTTCCTTGATACGTTCCTTATTCTCCACAGCGGCCTGCTTGCCTACATCGGGATTTGTTCCCGCACCCAAGCCTTTAGTCAGTTCAACACCCAGTTGGATAATGGTGCTGGTGTTCAATTTTCTAAGCGCTTGTGCATCGGTATTGGCACAAATGAATTCCACGCCTTCAATATGGCAATCGACCATGTGATTGACCGCATTGCCGCCACCGCCGCCCACACCGATAACCTTGATTACTGCATTTTCGCTACAACTGTCTATTAATTCATATTTCATGATTACACCCTCATAGTAAGACTTGACTAATGATTAAAAATTACCCTGAAACCAACTTTTCACTTTCGCAAAAAAACCCATATCCTCTGATTCAACACCCCTATTACCGCCTTGATGTTCCTTGCCGTACATCAATAACCCAACCCCAGTCGAATGGACTGGATTCTTCACCACTTCCGTCAATCCGCTGACATTTTGCGGCACTCCCATACGCACTGGCATGTGGAAAATTTCTTCCGCTAATTCGATCAATCCCGTCACCTTCGAGCTACCGCCAGTCAACACGATCCCTGCGGCAATCAATTCCTCGTAGCCACTGCGCCTTAGCTCCGATTGCACGAGCAACATCAACTCTTCGTACCGAGGCTCAATTATCTCGGCTAAATTTTGTGTGGAAATCTTTCGAGGCGGACGGTCACCAATACTGGGAACCTCAATTACCCCATCGACGCTAGCGAGTTGCGTTAGCGCACAAGCGTATTTACGCTTGATTTCCTCGGCACTGACGGTAGGTGTACGCAACGCCACGGCAATGTCATTAGTTACCTGGTCGCCAGCAATGGGAATAACGGCAGTGTGTTTAATCGCACCCTCCACAAAAATGGCTATATCGGTAGTGCCACCGCCAATATCTATTAAACAGACCCCTAAGTCTTTCTCGTCTTCGGTCAACACCGAATTGCAGGACGCCAATTGCTCCAGCACGATGTCTTCAACCTCCAGGCCACAACGCCGAATGCATTTGATGATGTTTTGCGATGCACTGACGCTGCCCGTCACCATGTGAACCCTGGCTTCCAGCCTTATGCCCGACATGCCGATAGGCTCCTTAATGCCGTCCTGAAGGTCGATGATGAATTCTTGTGGCAAGATGTGCAGGATTTTCTGGTCTGCGGGGACAGCAACGGCACGAGCGGAATCTATCACCCTATCAATATCGTACTGGGTGACTTCCTTGTCCTTGATAGCGACCACGCCATGCGAGTTTAGGCTGCGGATATGGCTACCCGCAATGCCTGCAAACACGGATTTAATCTGGCATCCTGCCATTAATTCGGCTTCTTCTATTGCGCGCTGGATGGATTGGACTGTCGATTCTAAATTGACGACGACGCCTTTCTTCAAGCCACGGGAGGCCGTTGAGCCTATACCGATAACTTCTATATGCCCTTCGCTAGATAATTCACCGACGATTGCAGCAACCTTGGAAGTACCTATGTCCAGCCCTACAATTAAATTTCGCTCTGTTTTTTTCGCCATATTATTTGCTCTGTGTCATCTTGATATTGACTATCTAATTGGTGTCCTGGGGATTTGATTTAACCCACTCTATCGGCTCACTATCTGGCTTCCATGACACGGCATAACCATTGGGATAACGCAAATCAACCACTTGCATTGCTGCGATTTTCTCTTGCCCCAAAACGGGGAAAGTCTGCAAGAACCGCTGTAATTTTTCTAATTGCCCGGTTCGCCCCAACAATATTTCCAACCCTGTCTTTAATTTAATTTTCCATGCTTCCCTGTCATTAACAGCAAACTCCGCCAGTTCCAAGGCTTGGTCGCTTAATGCCGTTTTTACGCCTTTCATAATCTCTAAGGTCTTGGCTTCTTGTTGCTTTGGGCCTTCGACCAAGAGCAATGACTTAAATTGATCCGCATTATTAGGCATAAACAGCTCGCCGTATTCAGTCAACAGGCCATTTTCTCCCCAACGTACATAAGCCTTGCGTTCATGCACCTTAATGTCGATGGTATCCGGCCAAACTCGCTCAACAGATACGCTTTTTACCCATGCCAACTTTGCAACGGTTGCATGTATGAGCTGCATATCCGCATCGAAAATACTGGCCGTCACCAACGGCAACAACGATGCTTTTAATTCATCCTTGCTAAGGTACTGAAAAACACCTTCCGTCCTCACATATCTTATAGGCAATGATTCAGTCACTTTGTCGCTTACAACCTGCTGCCGCAGCCCCCAAACCGCCAACACCAATAGCACCAATACCAAGAGTGTTTTTACAACTTGCATAACCCTCTACCGACAACTGGTTTCCAGGATTCTCCAAACCAAGTCATCAAATCCGATTCCCGCTTGTTTAGCTGCCATAGGAACCAGACTGTGGTCGGTCATGCCCGGCACGGTGTTGATTTCAATGAGTTGAGGTTGACCAGATTCATCAATGAACACATCAATCCTGCCCCACCCTTTAACGCCCACCACCTCGCTTGCCTGTACTGCCAACTGCTGTAGCGCTTGCTCTTGTCCATCACTTAATCCACTAGGGCAATGGTACTTAGTCGTGGTGGCGTTATATTTGGCTTCATAATCATAGAAGGCATTAGGCGTTTCCAATCGAATAACAGGCAATGCTTTGCCGTCGAGCACAGCCACCGTGTATTCCTTACCCACTACCCAAGATTCTGCATACACATCACAGTTAAATTCAGCAGCCACTTCTAAAGCCTTTGCCAATTCATCCCGGTTATTGGCTTTACTCATCCCTATGCTTGAGCCTTCCTGGGCGGGTTTGACGATGACAGGAAAGCCCAGCCTTTCAATGCAAGCATCAAGATCATCGGCACTTTTCAGCAAATACCATTTAGGCGTGGGCAGGCCATATCCTAGCCAGCATAATTTAGTCCGCATCTTGTCCATACTGAGCGCCGAAGCCAGCACACCACAACCGGTATAGGGAATCTTCATGACTTCAAGAACGGACTGCAATACGCCATCCTCGCCGCCTCGTCCATGAATGATGTTGAACACCCGGTCAACTTGATGTCCCGCCAATGCTGTAATCGGACTATCTGTTATATCTATAGCAATGGCATCCACACCTTTACGAATCAAGGCTTCAAACACTGCCGCCCCACTTCTCAGCGACACCTTTCTCTCAGCAGCCCAGCCGCCCATCAATACTGCAACACGGCCAAAATCTTCTGGTTTTGTTATCACGCTTTTTCCTCACCCACCATACAAACCTCGGTTTGCAATTCCACGCCATGCATGTATTGCACTTTTCTTTTCACATACTTAATAAGATTTTCAATATCGCTTGCCGTCGCATTGCCTGTGTTGACTATAAAATTCGCGTGCTTTTCAGACACGCATGCGCCACCGATACGGTATCCTTTAAGTTTTGTCACTTCGATTAACCTAGCGGCAAAATCGCCTTCTGGATTTTTGAAAACAGAACCGCAACTGGGTTGGTTGGTGGGCTGCGTTTTTGACCTAGCGTCCAATAGGCTTTTGATTTTTTGGATACTGGTTGCAGAATCACCGGGAGTAAGCGATAAATTTACCGACAAAAACCATTCATTGTTTACACTCTTTACTGAACGGTAATTGACCTCGAATTGCTTCGGGTCTCGTTGGGTAACGTCGCCCTTCGCATTCAACATTTCCACACTTTTTACGATGCGCCAGGTTTCGCCACCAAATGCACCGGCATTCATCCGTAAAGCACCGCCCATCGTCCCTGGGATACCCGCCAAAAACTCGGCATCCACCAAACCATTGTCCGCACAAAACCTCGCCACATGAGCGCAGGGGACACCCGCTTCCACATAAACCGACCCATCCTCCGCTAACTGCATTTCTTTTAAGCGGCCTTTGGTATTAATCACGGTGCCTCGAATACCGCCATCCCTCACCAATAAATTACTGCCCAACCCCATCCAGAATACCGGTTCGTTTTCTGGCAGGGTTTTTATGAATTCACATAAATCGTCCTTATCAAACGGCAAGTAAAGTCGGTCTGCTGAGCCGCCTACACGCCAACTCGTGTATTTGATAAGCGGTTCATTCGACAACAAGCGACCTTTTAATTCAGCCATTACCATGCCCATCTACAACAGCCAATTCTTTTGCCAAAAGTTCCGGCAACTGCATAGCAATCTGGCCGACATTACCGGCCCCCACAGTTAAAATGACATCATCCTCTTTAACTATCCCAGCCAAGATGGGAGCCAGCTCCTCTCGATCTTCCACAAAGACAGGATCAACCTTGCCCCGTACGCGTATCGCACGACTTAACGCCCTACCGTCCGCACCCGGAATAATGCTTTCCCCTGCGGAATACACATCCATCAATATCAAGACATCGACAGTGGAAAGGACATGCACAAAATCTTCAAATAAATCGCGGGTGCGTGAATATCGATGCGGCTGGAACACAATAACCGATCGCCGGTCAGGCCATGCTTGGCGCAAGGCCTCCAAGGTTGCGGCAATCTCGCGGGGATGATGCCCGTAGTCATCGACAAATGTCAGCTTGCCGTTACTGAACGGCAAGTCACCGTTGATTTGAAAACGCCTGCCGACCCCCCTGAATGAGGCCAAACTTTTAATGATGGCCTCATCGGCGACTTCCAACTCGGTTGCCACCGCAATAGCCGCAAGCGCATTGAGCATGTTATGCCAACCCGGCATATTCAAAGTAACTTGCAATGGATTCGGCTTGCCTTTGCGGCTCACGGTGAATGATGTGTGCATTCCTGATTGCTTTACATTTTCCGCCCGGACATCGGCATCCTGATGCACACCATAAGTCGTCACGGGTTTGGATATTTCCGGCAGCACTTCCCGCACACCTTCATCGTCGATACACAAAACGGCAAGTCCGTAGAAAGGCAAATGATGCAGGAACTCGATGAAAGTATCTTTCAGGCGCTGGTAATTGTTTTGGTAGGTCGCCATGTGGTCTTGGTCGATATTGGTGACTATCGCCATCATTGGCTGCAAATATAAGAACGAGGCATCACTCTCGTCCGCTTCTGCGACGAGATAATTTCCCAAGCCCAACTTGGCATTAACGCCCGCACTATTTAAACGCCCGCCAATCACGTAAGTGGGATCCAAGCCGCCTTCGGCAAGCATGGAAACCGTCAAGCTGGTCGTTGTGGTTTTTCCATGGGTACCGGCAACTGCAATACCAAAGCGGAAGCGCATCAATTCTGCCAACATCTCGGCACGAGGGATGACGGGAATCCGATTAAGGTAAGCTTCATCGACTTCATCATTGGTACGGTCTATTGCGCTGGAAACGACCACGACATCGGCTTGTTTAATATTGTCACGTTGATGGCCTATCGCGACTTTTACACCTAGTTGAACCAGCCGTTGGGTAACGGTGCTTTCTTTGATATCCGATCCCGATACGGTGTAACCCAGGTTATGCAAAACTTCCGCGATACCGCACATACCGGTCCCGCCAATTCCGACAAAATGTATCCATTTGATATTGCCGAATTCGCGGTTCGGTTCTGGTGTGATAGATGCAATCATCTGCCAACCTCATCCATACAAAACCTTGCAACCGACTCGGTAGCATCCAACCGTGCACACTGTTTTGCAGCCTTGGCCATGCCTTCAAGTTGTTGTTGGGCTAAGGTTATCTGTTCGATCAGGTTCTTTGCGTTCAATTCTTTTTGTGGCAATATCAATCCTGCCCCTGCATCAGCCAAATAACGCGCATTCGCCATTTGGTGGTCGTCTATCGCATGGGGTAATGGGATTAAAATCGCTGGCAAACGCATTGCAGCAACCTCACTTACGGTCATTGCGCCAGCGCGGCAAACAATGATGTCTGCCCACCGATAAGCCGATACCATATCCTTTATAAATGCCGTCGCTTCTGCCTTAATGCCCAGTTCTTGATAGCGCTTAGCGACTTGCTCTTGCATGGCAACGCCGGTTTGGTGTTTTACTTCCAATCCTTTTAAGTTTGCCAGCGCATCGGGAATGACTTCATTCAACACTTGCGCGCCTTGGCTACCACCTAAAATTAATAGCCGTAGGTGGCTTCCTCGTTCGGTTTTTGTTTCGTGCGCAATCGCTTCAAACTCCTTACGTAATGGGTTACCCGTACACTTGGCGTTGGTTGCTTTTTTGAAACTATTCGGAAAGGCTTCCAGAACTTGATTCGCGATCTTTGCCAATAGCCGATTGGTTGTACCCGGTATACGATTCTGTTCGTGGATAACTAAAGGTAGGCCCAAAACTTTTGCCATCAACCCTCCCGGCCCAGCCACAAAACCACCCATGCCCAACACGACATCGGGCCGACGGCGACGTAAGATAACGAGCGCTTGCCCACACGCTTTGACGAGTTTGAAGCCTGATAAAAGCTTGCACAGTAGGCCTTTCCCCCTTACCCCCGCGACTGACAGCCAGTCTATTTCAATACCGTTTTCGGGTACGACTTTACTTTCCAATCCCTTGTGCGTACCCAGCCAACTGACATCCCAACCATGGTCAATAAACCATAACGCAACCGCCAACGCGGGGAACACATGCCCACCTGTGCCGCCTGCCATGATAACTATGCGCTTGCCCATGTCGGCCTCGCTTGCGTAGCTTGGGCATCGAGTGCGGCGGTTTCGCTATGCACCCTAAACAATAGCGAAACGGCGCAGCACATAACCATCATACTGCTACCGCCATAACTCATTAAAGGCAAAGTCAAGCCCTTGGTAGGCAAAATGCCCATGTTGACACCCATATTGACGAACGACTGAAAGCCCAACCAAATACCCAGCCCATAAGCAACGAAAGCCGAAAACCGTTGCCCTGCCTGTTCTGCCGCTTTTGCCACGGCGAATGTCCGCCATATCAATAAGGCGAACAATGCGATTACTGTTGTCACACCGAGCAAACCCAACTCTTCCCCGATAACCGAAAACAAAAAGTCTGTGTGTGCTTCCGGTAAATAAAACAATTTTTGAATTCCGCTACCAAGCCCGACACCCAGCGTTTCGCCGCGTCCAAAAGAGATGAGCGCTTGGGAAAGTTGGTATCCTGACTTTAAATAATCATCAAAAGGTTTAAGGAAGCTAAGCACCCTTGCCATCCGATACGGCGCAACAATAACCAAGGATGCCGCCAACCCGAAAAGCAATGACAGCAAGATAATGAACTGTTTCAATCGAGCCCCGCCCAGAAACATCATGCCCATGGCGATCATAAGAATGACGACGGCCGAGCCAAAATCGGGCTCCAGCAGTAACAGGACGCAAGCGACAGCGAACAACAACAAGGGCTTGATAATCCCAAAAGCCGAGCCTTGCAGATGATCCTGATGCCGTGTTACGTAACTCGCCATATAAATCACCGAAAAAAACTTCACCACCTCGGACACTTGTATACGGAGCCCAGCCACCGACAACCAACGGATACTGCCGTTGACCTTTACCCCAAGGCCCGGAATTAGCACGATTACCAGCAGGAACAACCCGCCAATGAATAACCCAGGCGCTATTTTTTCCCAACTTTCCAAGGGAGTTTTAGCAACACCTACGGCTAAAACAAGCCCTAAAACAATATGTACCAATTGTCTGATTGGATAATAAAAACTATCTTGTTTCTGTTCCACGCCCAAATGCAAAGACGAGGATACCACCATGATAAAGCCGATGAATAACAAGCTAACTGTTATCGCAACCAATAAAGGGTCCAAGTAAAATTTTTGTTTCCGTGACGTGATAGATTGCCTGTTCATGCGTTCAACCTGGACGATGGGAATGCCGTCATCCTGCAAGCACGGTTTAAGCTAACCAAATCCAGTACCGCTTTAGTAAACTGGTCGCCTCGGTCCTGGTAATTTTTGTACTGGTCGAGACTGGCGCAGGCGGGGGAAAGCAATACACTATCGCCCGCCTGCGCTAAGCTTGCAGCAATACTTACGGCTTGCTGCATGTTTAAGACCGTATGCACGGGCACGCAGCCGTTGATGGCTTTTTCAATTTGTCCCGCATCTTTTCCCATTAACACAACAGCTTTCGCTTTTTCCTTGACCGCAGGAATCAAATCAGCCATGTCCGCACCTTTCGAGTCGCCGCCAGCGATTAGGATGACTTTCTCTTCATAGCCTTGCAATGCCGCAACACAAGCACCGATGTTGGTTGCTTTGGAATCATTCACCCACACAACACCACAGATTTCAGCTACGCGTTGCATCCTGTGCGCCAACCCTTTGAACCCTTTAAGGGCTTTGCACATAGCTTGTTCGTCCAAACCAACTGTCGTCCCTAATGCTAACGCGGCCAGGGCGTTTGCGGCATTGTGTCGACCTTCAAGAGGCAATTCCGATAAGGGCATTAAGGGGTTATTTCCATGCATTAAGCACTCGATGCCGTTCTCTTTCCCGATCCAAAAATCAGCGATAGCCTGTATTGAAAAAGTAAGCGTATTTCTACCCGTTTCCTGCATTGCGACGACTATCGGGTCATCGGCGTTAATAACCATAAACCCATCGCCCATAAAGACCCGTTGCTTTTGTTCCGCGTAATCAGCTAGGTCTACGTGCCTGTCCAAATGGTCGGCGGTGACATTCAATACCGTTGCGGCAGTGGCGTTTAATTGGCTGGTCCGTTCCAACTGAAAGCTGGAAAGCTCCAGTACATACAATTCTGCTTGTTGTTCCAACAAATCTAATGCGGGCACCCCTAAGTTTCCGCCCACACCTACTTTCTTTCCTGCCGCACTCGCCATTTCACCGAGCATGGTGGTCACTGTGCTTTTGCCGTTGGAGCCGGTTATTGCAACAACGGGCTCGTCCATAGAACAGGCAAACAAGTCAATATCACCGATAATTTGAACATCTTTACTAATGGCCTCCGTTATAGCTTTTTCAGTTAAGGGGACACCAGGGCTCACGACTAGATGGCTCGCATTATTGAATAGCTCACTGTCAAACGCGCCGGAAACCACCGTTATATTTCCCAATTCTTTTTGTAATTGACCTTTACCGGACGGTTGCTCTCGGCTATCAGCAATAACAAAATCAAACCCTAATCCCGACAAGAAACGCGCCACTGAAAGTCCTGTGACCCCAAGGCCCACGACCACGATTTTTGACGTAACCGTATCCAGACCTAAATTAGCCTTTAAACGAACTTTAACGGTTTCTTGATCCAATTTCATCTCAGCTTTAACGTCGCCAAACCGACCAATACCAGGATGAAAGTAATAATCCAGAAGCGGACGATCACCCGTGGCTCGGGCCAGCCTTTCAGTTCAAAATGATGATGGATGGGTGCCATCTTAAATACTCGCTTGCCGGTCATTTTGTAGGATGCCACCTGGATCATGACAGATAAGGTTTCCATGACGAATACTCCACCCATGATAATCAAGACAATCTCCTGCCTGACCAATACCGCCAAAACACCTAATGCGCCACCCAAGGCCAATGCACCGACATCACCCATGAATACCATTGCAGGATAAGTGTTAAACCATAAGAAGCCCAATCCTGCCCCTATCAATGCCGCACAAAAAACGATCAATTCACCCGCGTTGGGCAGGTAAGGGATAGCTAAATATTCCGAGAAACCGACGTGGCCTGAAAGGTAAGCAAAAATACCCAGCCCCGCTGCCACCATGACGGTCGGCATGATCGCCAGACCATCCAGCCCATCGGTCAAATTGACGGCATTGCTGGTGCCGACGATGACAAAGTAACTGAGGATGACGTACATGAAGCCCATATCAAGCATGACATCCTTAAAGAACGGCACAAAGAATTGGGTTTCTGCCGGAACAACAGCCGTTTGGTAAAGGAATACGACGGCCAAAAATCCGATGATGGATTGCCATAAATACTTGGCTTTTGCCGACAAGCCATCGCTATTTCGCTTGACGACCTTACGGTAATCATCGATAAATCCGATAATGCCGTAACCCAATGTCACCAGCAAAATCACCCAGATATAACGGTTGCCCAGATCCGCCCACATCAAGGTGCTAAAGGCGATGGCGATCAATATCAAGGTGCCGCCCATCGTGGGCGTTCCGGCTTTTTCGTAATGCGATTGCGGACCAAGTTCCCGTATGCTTTGACCGATTTTTTTGCGGGTCAATTTCCTTATCATGAAAGGGCCGATAAGAAACGATATGACCAGGGATGTCAGTGCGCCCAAAATGGCGCGGAAAGTCAGGTAATGAAATACCCTGAAACCGCCTTCGAAAGTCATTAAATAATCGGCAAGATAAAGTAGCATGGCTTAGACCCTAAAATTTTCTACCAAAGCGGCAACAATATTTTCCATGCGCTGTGTCCTGGATCCTTTGACCAAAATAGTCTCGTCGCCTTTTAGCTCCTCTTTCAAAGTGCCAATCATTTCCTCCTGGCTATCAAAAAAAGTGGCCCCTTTGCCAAAAACCCTGACGGTGTTTTTGGCATCGGAGCCCAGAGCCAACAGGCGCACAACACCCTTGGAGCTTAGTAATTGACCTATTTCTTCATGTATCTTTACGCTTTCCGAACCCAACTCGCCGAACGCACCCAGCACGACCCAATGTTTGCCTTTGCACAAAACTAAAACATCTAGCCCCGCTTTGAGGGAGGCCGAATTGGCATTGTAGGTATCGTCGATAACGATGCTGCCTAATCGACCGACCAAAGGCTGCATCCTACCTGTTACGGGCTTCACGCTTTCAAGCCCCGCCTTGATCTGCTCCAGGTCGAGGCCTAAGGCCAAACCCGCCGCCGTAGCTGCCAGTGCATTCAGCACATTGTGTTGCCCAGCCAATTTTAATTGCACTTTCATCATGGCTTTGGAAGTGACCAGATAGAAAGCCGTATGAAAGACATTGTCGATGATTTCTGTCTGGATATTTCGCGCGGAAATGTCGGCGCTTTCATTCAATCCAAACGACACTACCTTTCGGTCGCCCGCAATGGACAACCAATAATCAAAGTATTTGTCATCCTTATTGAGTACTGCCACACCATCAGGTTTCAAGGTTTCTATGATTTCGCCTTTACCTTTGGCAATCCCATCCAGGCTGCCGAAACCCTCAATATGCGCCGCTCCCGCGTTGTTCAGGATGACGACATCCGATTTTGCAATGGCACTGACATAAGCGATTTCTCCCAGATGGTTTGCGCCCATTTCAATCACGGCAAAACGGTGTCCTTCATTAAGGCGCAACAAGGTTAAAGGTACGCCAATGTCATTATTTAAATTGCCTTTGGTAAACAGCGTAGGGCCCGCCATAGCCAACACTGCCGCCGTCATTTCCTTCACGGTTGTCTTGCCGTTGCTGCCGGTAATACCGACCACTTTAGCTGTCGCCTTGTCACGCCAAGCACTCGCCAACTGCCCCAGAGCCAAACGTGTGTCATCCACTAAGATATGTGGTAAGTTTGAGGCAAATCCCTTATTCAAGATTGCCGCTGCCGCACCTGCCTGTTCTGCCTTATCGACAAATTCATTGCCGTCAAATTGATGTCCTTTGATAGCCATATAGAGATCGCCAGGCTGTATGGCTCGAGTGTCAATACTGACCGATGCAATTGCTACGTCGCTCCCGACGTGCGTTCCTTTTGTGATTTTTGCTATCTCACTGAGCATCATTTTCATTATGCCGCCAACCTTCTAAGTAGCGCTTGTTCTGCAACTTGTTTGTCGTTGAACGGATGTTGGATGCCGTTTATTTCCTGGTAGGCCTCATGCCCTTTACCTGCTATCACGATGCAGTCACGTTCGGCTGCATTGGCGATGGCGTATTCTATGGCTTGCTTTCTGTCTTGGATCAAAACCACTTTATTTGAACTGCAACCCGCCAGTATTTCTTTGGCAATCTCTATATTGTTTTCAAACCGTGGATTATCATCGGTGACAATCACGCGATCTGCCCATTGCTCTGCAATACTGCCCATTTGAGGACGCTTACCTGTATCGCGATTACCACCGCAACCAAACACTACCCACAATGCTTGGTTACAATGCTTACGCAAACTTGCCAATACGCGGTAAAGCGCATCGGGCGTATGGGCATAATCGACGAAGACATTCAACAAACCTGCTTGCGTGCCGCAACGCTCCAAACGGCCTGTCACTGGCACTATCGTTTGCAATTTTTTTGTTGTATCGGCTAATGGTTTACCCAACGCAAGCATCACACCCAAAACGCACAATAAATTTTCCACATTAAAATCACCAAAAAGCGGGGTCTTTACCTGCTGGACAAGCCCTTGCCAATACACAGTAAATTCAGTCCCTGTTTGTGTGTGCCGTATTGCATCAGCAATCACAGATTCACCCTGATTGATTCTTTTCCCCTTGGCGCTCACTCCCCAAATTGTTGCTGAATCCGGCACGGCGGCGATTATTTCGTCACTGCTCGCATCATCAAGGTTAACGACCGCAAATTGAATTCCAGGCATTTGGAGCAACTTCATCTTCGCATCAAGATAAGCCTTCATTGAGCCGTGATAATCCAAATGATCCCGGCTGACATTGGTATACACGGCACCTTTAAATTGCACGCCATTGACACGACCCTGTTCGAGCCCATGTGACGAGACCTCCATTGCCACAGTCTTCAAATTTAACCCGACGAACTCTGCCAATACCTGTTGCACTGTCAGGGCATCCGGAGTCGTATTAACGGTCTTGTTAAACTGACCCCATTTCCCCCAGCCCAATGTCCCGATAATGCCGCACCCATCCAACAACTGCCCTAAGAATTGGCTACAGGATGTTTTGCCATTTGTACCCGTTATACCTATGACATCTAAATCTTGGGAAGGATAGCCATAAAACCGTGCCGCCAACTCGCCCAAAACCAGCCCAAGTTTTTCAACCGCTATAAGCGGAATATCCGTTACCTTTTCCGCAAGTCGATAACCTTCACCAGAAGGATCAAACAATACTGAATTGGCACCTTTATTTTTGACTTGGCGTATATGCTCCAAGCCATGCTGTTTGGCTCCTGCCATCGCAATAAATAGGTTGCCCTTTTCAATAACCCTGCTGTCTAAGGCCAGGCCGCTTATCTCCAACACACCCGCTATGTTCGAATGTTCTTCTGACACCGAAACCAATCCTTTAAGTAATTCCGCAAGCATCATCTCAATCGGCCTAGGGTGTTTTTTTAGCCAACAATATTGGCATGGTGTTTTCTTGGTCTGGCGTCACGCCCAGCAACCTCAAAGCACCGCCCATTACCTTGGAAAATACAGGCGCAGACACCAGTCCACCGTAGTATTGACCCGCCGAAGGCTCATCTATCATGACCACGACAACCAAACGAGGGTTGCTGGCAGGTGCCAATCCTGCGAATAACGCAAAATAACTGTTTGCAGAATAACCATGCGCCCCCGCTTTTTTAGCCGTCCCGGTTTTACCTGCCACCCGATAACCATCAACCCTGGCTTCATACGCCGTGCCTTCTTTGGTTATGACGCTCTCCATCATCGTCCTGACAGTTTTGGCCGTTTTCTGTGACAGCACCCGCTGTGCATCTACATCTTCATCCCGTTTCAACAGGCTCACTGAATGCAACACCCCATCATCAGCCAAGGCGGTATAAGCCCTTGCCAACTGCAAGACAGAGACGTTGAGCCCGTAACCAAAAGACAAAACCGCCTTGTCAAAATCGCGCATCCGCTTCATTACCGGCATACGTCCATCCGTTTCGCCAGGGAAGCCCGTAGCGGGTGACGCGCCGAACCCTACCTTATTGAACATCCCCCAAAAATATTCGGTCGGCATCTTCAAGGCCATTTTGGCAACGCCTATGTTGCTGGATTTTTTGATGACCCCTTCCACATCCAATGTCCCATAATGATGGGTATCCCTGACCGTATGATTGCCCACAGGAAAAACACCATCGGTCGCAAAAAGATCCGTAGGGCGGATATACTTGCCTTCTAAGGCGGCAGCAACGGTAAAGGGTTTAACGGTTGAACCTGGCTCGAAAACTTCCGTAAACGCACGGTTTCTATACAGGCCTTCCTTGAGTTCATCTTTTGCATTGGGATTAAATGACGGTTGATTGACAGCCGCCAATATTTCTCCCGTCTTTGCATCTAAAACTACTAGGGCACCTGATTTGGCCTTGTTGACCGTAACTGCATTTTGCAATTCCCGATAAGCCAAGTATTGAATGCGCTGGTCGATGCTCAATTCCAAATTTTTCCCTGGAATCGGCGACGCTATATTTTCAACATCTGCAATGACTTGGTGCAACCCGTCTTTAATAACCCGCTTTTTGCCGTCCGTGCCTTTCAATAAGGCTTCGTAGCTTTTTTCCAACGCAACCTGCCCAACATCTTCGGCATTGGTAAAGCCCAATAAATGAGCAGTTACCTCACCCGACGGGTAAAAGCGCTTGAATTCCCGAAGAATACCCACTCCAGCTAACTTCAACGCCTTTACTTGTTCGGCGAGGTCAGGGTTGATTTTTTTTGCCAGATAGGCAAATCCTTTGTCTTTTTTCTCGACGAGGATGTTATTGACTTTACCTGTAGGCAGATCCAGCAGCTTTTCCAATTGCCTGATCTTTGCCACCTTCTGCTCCCTGTACAAACCGATGACTTCTTGTTTTTGGCTATCAGAAAGCTTTTCACCGCCATGCTCTTTTCTGAATTGCTTTTCCATTTGGCTAACGGCACCTTCATCGTCCTGACCCAATTCCTTTGGATTGACTGTTATCGACGGAGCGGGGGAACTGATTGCCAATGCCTCGCCATTCCTGTCTTCGATAATGCCTCGGTAAGACGAAATGGACACTGTATCCACATAACGACTACGATCCTGCAAGAAATCCTTTTTGAACACCTGCAAATGGATTGCCCGAACGACAAGCACAGCCATGCAACTCATGACAAAAGCGAGTAAAAACTTCCTCCTTCCTGAAAAATCACTTGCCTGGTTCCGTGGCCTGTTACCATTGGCTATCTGCATTTAAGGTTTTATGTAAATAATGCTTTCACGTGGTGGAATAACCAGCTTCAACCGTTGTTTGGCAATCGCTTCAACACGGTTTTGTTCTGCCAAGGTCGATAACTCCAATTGCATTTGCCCCCACTCCACTTCATATTGGTCTAACGCCCGCTCATGACGCTCTATCTCGATAAAAATAGAACGCGAATAGTTTTTACTGTAGATGACCGCCAACGCCGACATCATCAACACGGCTAATAATGCGGCCAAGACTACCATTCCACTCTTGCTAATAACCCGCCCTATCGCCACATCTAAACCCGCTCGGCAACCCGCATAATCGCACTACGCGCCCTTGGGTTTTGGTCAATCTCAAGCTTGCTGGCCTTAAGCGGCTTGCCTCGTTTCACTAAAATGCCTTTAGCTATATCCGCTTCCTTAACGGGTAATTTGCCAGGATCGTATTTGGCACCGGACTCATCCCGTATAAATTGCTTCACTATCCTGTCTTCGAGCGAGTGAAAGGAAATCACCACCAGCCGTCCGCCTTGCTTTAATACCTTAATGGATTGCTGCAACACGGCTTTCAATTCAGCTAGCTCTTTGTTGACTTCCATCCGTATCGCCTGAAAGCTGCGCGTTGCCGGATGTTTGTGTTTTTCTCTTTTAGGGATGGCGCCCTCAATCAGCGCCACCAGTTCCCTTGTTGTTGTCAACGGCTTTTGCGCCCTAACCTCAACTATCGCTTGGGCAATTCGCCTAGCAAACCGTTCTTCACCGTACTCAAACAGCACCCTGACCAATTCCTTTTCATCAACTTGGGCCAACCAAAGCGCCGCAGTCATCGCTATCGTATTGTCCATCCGCATATCTAAAGGACCGTCCTGCATAAAACTGAACCCTCGTTTAGGATCATCTAACTGCGGGGACGATACCCCCAAGTCCAGCAAAATCCCGCTTATCTGACCAACTAAGCCTTCATCTGCCACAATACTTTCCAGTGCCGAAAAGCGGCTATGCTTTAAGCTAAAACGCCTATCCTTAAGCATCTCCTGCGCCGTCGTTGAAGCGACCGCATCAACATCACGATCCAAGGCGACCAATCGCCCTGTTGTTCCCAGCAGCGCCAAAATGCTTTGGCTGTGCCCGCCCCGCCCAAAGGTACAATCCAGGTAAATCCCATCTTCCTTAATGGCCAACTGCTCTAGAACCTCAGATAGCATGACAGGCTTGTGCGGCACCACCGATCACGTCCGATTAAAATGAAATATCACCCAATGCCTCTAAGCCTTCAATATCGTCATTGTCCTTAAAGTCTTCCAACGCCTTATAGAAAGCATCTTCATTCCACAACTCAAAGCGATTAAGCTGGCCTACCAAAATCATTTTTTTGTCTAACTTGGCAAATTTTCTTAACATTTCCGGCAATAACAAGCGGCCTTGCGCATCCATTTCACATTCAGTAGCATAGCCAATGAGAAAGCGTTTCAGCTTGACTGCCTTTCTGTTGAGGTCAGAAAATTTTTTGATCGTATCTTGGAATTCAAGCCATGCTGGCAGGGGGTAAATCCATAGGCAGCCTTCAATACCGGCACCACGCTCATTGATAGCAACCGTAACGACCAATTTGCAGTCGCATTTGTCCTGCACGCCCTCACGATAGCGGGTAGGGATGGCAAAACGGCCTTTTTCGTCGAGATTGACTGTGGCATTGCCTATAAACAAAAGATTACCCCATAAACTGTGCGAGTAACCCGAAAAAATATCCGCTGAGCTACCCAAATCCGCCACTATTTTCCACTTGGACTAAGAATAGCACATGCAAAGGTGAAATAAAAATAAAAAAATATCTTTTTTGACAACGACTTAGAAGCACCCAAGAGAAGATATTACAGGCGTTAATCCTTAAAAATAAACCTTATTTTTATCAGTCTGTTAAATAATTTAGTTGATAAACTACCTTAGATTTTAGGGCTAACAAATCGTTTATTTTTAAACTGGATTCAAGATATGGAAGCGAATTTTTTTAGATTTATGGTCGGTCGCCAGTTAATAACCGACACGTTGCCCGAGAATGCCAACCACTGGGGGGCAAAGGCTCAATAGTCAACTAGGGAGGGGGCAGAACTACCTTGGCAACCGCCTTCAATACCACATCAACTTCGCTGCCAATATAAAGATTAACAAAGAAAAATAACGCTTTAATTGGTGTGCAGGTAGTTTGTGGGCGAGCCTTGCACCATACGGCGCGGTCATAACACCCCCTAAACTAACGCCAAAGAAGGAGGGCAAATACACATATCCAATGCTCCAAGCCGGCAAATTAGAGGCGTGCATACCCAAAACCATATAGCTCAGCGTGCTAGCAATCGCGATTGGCAAGCCGCAAGCACTCGCAATGGCGACTGCATTGCGCATAGAGTATTGGCAATGCATCAAAAAAGGCACTGTTAGCGTTCCTCCGCCTATCCCAACCAAGGAAGACATTAATCCGATTACGCTGGCGACAACAAAATCAATCGGCATGGAATAATTTGCCGCACCCACTTTAGGCTTCATTTCCAGTGCCATTTGCGTTCCAACGTAAAGCAAAAAGACGATAAAAATAAGCCGTAAAAGATCCGTTTGAATTGAGTGCGCGACTGTTGCGCCAATCACTGAACCCACGACAATGCCCGGCGCCAACCTAAAGACCTTGCCCCAAATCACAGAGCCCAAGCGATGATGGGCAAGCACTGACGAAGTGGCGGTCAAAATGATAGTCGCCAGCGATGTTGCGATTGCCATTATCATGACTAAATCTGCGGGAAGTTCCTGTGCAGTAAACAAAAAAACAAGCGCAGGAACGATAACAATCCCTCCGCCGATCCCAAACAGCCCGGCCAATACGCCAGAAACCATGCCTAATAGCAGGCTGAAAAAGATAATGCCTATCAAACGACCCTCCATTAGTGAGTTTGAACTGCAAGTTCGCAACAGGTTGCCATTATGCGTTTTTGAAGTGGTTTATGCTATCCTAACCCCCTTCAAAATTGCTTTCTAGTTCAATGGAAAAATACCTTGTCGGCGGGGCTGTCCGCGACCAACTCCTGGGCTATCCGGTAAAGGAGCGCGATTGGGTGGTCGTTGGGGAAACGCCAGAATCCATGATCAGGCAGGGCTTTCGTGCGGTCGGCAAAGACTTTCCGGTGTTCTTGCACCCTCAAAGCCATGAAGAATATGCCCTTGCGCGGACTGAGCGAAAAACTTCGCCCGGATACAAAGGCTTTAGGGTCCATGCGGATATTGATGTTACTCTGGAACAGGATTTAAAACGCCGGGATTTAACAATCAATGCGCTTGCCATGACACCGGAGGGCGAGGTCATCGACCCTTACGGCGGTCGTGACGACCTGGATAAGCGGCTTTTTCGCCACGTCTCGCCAGCCTTTGCAGAAGATCCCGTACGCATACTTCGTGTAGCCCGATTTGCGGCACGTTATCGCCATTTGGGATTTAAACTGGCATCCGACACAAGAGAAATGATGGAAGGGATGGTCAGCGTTGGAGAAGTCGATCATTTAGTGCCCGAACGGGTTTGGGCAGAGTTGTTAAAGGCCCTAAACGAAACGTCACCTTCCGCATTTTTTTATACCTTGCTGGATTGCGGCGCACTGGCGCTTATATTTCCCGAAATTTATAGCCTATTTGGTGTTCCGCAACCTGAGAAATACCATCCAGAAATAGATACTGGCGTACATGCCTTGATGTGCTTGGAACAAGCGGCATTATTATCTCCTAAACCCGAAGTCAGGTTTGCCGCCCTGGTGCATGACCTTGGCAAGGCATTGTCACCCAAAGACAACCTACCCCACCATTACGGGCACGAAACCAAAGGCCTGCCCGTGCTGGAAGCCTTATGCAATCGACTGCGCGTACCTAATGCCTTCAAGTCATTGGCGCTGCATGTTATGCAATACCATACCCATTGCCATAAGGTGACGGAATTGAAGCCATCAACCTTGGTTGACCTGTTGAATAATTTAGGCGCGTTTAAACAACGTAACCAATTTCCTGAATTTTTGCTGGCGTGCGAGGCGGATGCCAAAGGCCGTACCGGACTAGAAAATAATCCGTATCCACAAGCGGCTTATTTGCAAGCGGCGGCAAAAACAGCCGGCTCGGTCGATACCTCAGATTTGACGGATGGTCGTTTGCAAGGCGCAGAAATCGGCGAAGCGATCCGTCAGTTACGTATTAAGGCAATTACTGATATGACTAAAACAGAAGCCCAATGCCGTTAAGTTAACAAAACAAACCCCCTCTCCTGATGGAGAGGGTTGGGGTGAGGAGATTAAAATAAGCTGGTTTAATYCCCTCATCCTAACCTTCTCCCTCAAGGGAGAAGGGACTAAACCACTTATTGGGCAGCCCCATTTTTAACTAACCCAAGAATAATAGCTATGCCATCTTTTGACATTATTTCCGAATTCGATCCCCATGAACTTAGAAACGCCGTCGACCAAGCCAGCAAGGAAGTCGGTACCCGTTTTGATTTTAAAGGCACTGATTCCAGCTTCGAATTGACCGACAACAAAATTGTCATGATTTCCGAATCTACCTTCCAACTCCAGCAAATGTTCAGCATCGTCTGCGCCAAACTAAGCCGACGCGGCATCGATATTGCCTGCATGGAAACCGGCGAAGCCAAAGGCAGCGGCAAACTCATGCGCCAGGAAATCACAATGAAACAAGGCCTGGATAGCGCATTCGCCAAAAAGATCGTTAAGCTGATTAAGGATAAAAAACTCAAAGTACAGGCCGCCATCCAAGGCGACCAAGTCCGGGTCACCGGAAAAAAGCGCGATGACCTGCAGGAAGTCATCCAGATGCTAAGGGAAGAAAAACTGGAAATGCCGTTGCAGTTTGAGAATTTTAGGGATTGATAAGGCAGTGGCCACCTACAAACGTGGCAATTAATAATCATGGGAAAATTTTATTATGGTTGAAACAATAAAAACTATGCACCACGGTGGTTGCCCCCATGATTGTCCCGACACCTGTTCAATGGTGTTTGAAGTCAAAGACGGCAAATTGGCAGGCGTAAAAGGCAACCCTGACCATCCCATGACCCGTGGCGGGCTGTGCGTTAAGCTTAAAGATTATGAAAAGCGGCATTATCACCCTGACCGTTTGCTATACCCCATGCGTCGTACCGGCCCAAAAGGCAGTAAACAATTTGAGCGAATAAGCTGGGACGAGGCATTGGACGAGATCACTACGCGTTGGAAGACGATTATTGCAGGACACGGCCCACAAGCGATTTTGCCGTACAGTTATTTAGGCAATCAAGGTCTCGTTCATGGCCTGAATGGCGGCGATGCTTTTTTTAACCGGATGGGCGCAACCGTTACGGAGCGCACTTTTTGCGGCGAAGGCTCCAGCACGGCTTGGCTGTTGACCGTGGGACCAACAGCGGGTGTCGATCCTGAAAGTTTTATCCATTCCAAATACATTATCATTTGGGCGTGCAATTCCGTCAGCACCAATTTGCACCACTGGCATATCGTTAAAGAAGCGCAGAAAAAAGGCGCAAAAGTCGTCGTGATTGATACGTATGCGTCCAAAACCGCGAAAGAAGCCGATTGGCATATTGCACCTAAACCCGGAACAGATGGCGCATTGGCGATGGCAATGATCCATACGATTATCGAAGAAGGCTTGCTCGATCAGGATTATGTCGATCACTACACGATCGGGTTTGCTGAACTGAAAGACCGTGCCTCATTACGTACGCCCGAGTGGGCAGAGGCGGTTACGGGKATTCCTGCTGTCGTTATCCGTACCTTGGCGCGAGAATACGCGATGACCCAACCCGCCGCGATTAGGATGGGCGTTGCTTTAGAGCGACATAAAGGCGGCGGGCAAACCATCCGCGCCGTCTCTTGCCTACCCGCATTGACCGGTGCATGGCGGCATGTTGGCGGCGGTGCATTACAGTTTCCGGTCTGGGAACATCCGTACAGATTTGACGTCATTTGTCGGCCAGACCTGATTCCAGAAGGCACCCGAGTCGTCAATGCCTTGCAAATAGGCCGCGCCCTTACTGATGAACCTCCCGCTGGGCCACCTATTAAATCCATGATGTGCTGGAACGCCAATCCGGTAACGCAAGCACCGGAAACCGACAAAATTGTCAACGGTTTAATGAACGAACACTTGTTCCTGGTATCTGCGGAACATTTTATTTCCGATACCGCTTTATATGCCGACATTCTGTTACCTGCCTCCATGGGGGCCGAAATGGAAGACATGATCTTGTCCTGGGGGCACCTGTACCTCACTTATAATGCCAAGTGCGTAAATTCGCCTGGGGAAGCCATCCCGAACAACGAAATCTTCCGTCGGCTTGCTCAGCGCATGGGTTATGAGGAAGATAACTTCAAGTGGTCGGATTCAGAATGTTTAGAACAGTACGTCGATTGGAATTCACCGGCTTGTGAAGGCATTGATCTGGATTATCTTCGCAAACATGGTTTTGCGCGGCTCAATGTAGGCACAAAAGACAATCGCGCCCCGCATAAAAATGGCAATTTTCCGACCCCGTCCGGCAAATGTCAGTTTAAGGCGAAAGGTGCGGTAAATTTTGTACCCGGCCCTTTCCGGCAGATGTACGATGGCTTCCAACCGGGCGAAGTGCTTGATCCTTTGCCGGATTACGTGCCTTCGAGAGAGTCGGCTTCCACTAACCCGGATCTTGCCCTGAAATATCCATTAAGCATCGTCTCGCCCAAAAGCCACGGCTTCCTCAATTCCTGCTACGCCAATATGGATAATAAAATACAGGGACAAGGTGAGCAATTTGTCCTGATTAATGCAATTGACGCCAACAATCGTGGCATTAAAAATGGTGACAAAGTTCGCGTCTATAACGATAGGGGCTGCTTTGAAGGCAATGCCAAAATTACCGACGATGTCAATCCTGGCTTAATCATCGCAACGCTCGGTTACTGGAGGCAATTAAACAAAGGTACTGTCAATAGCATCAGTTCGGCTGAATTGGTCAATATGGGTAATGCACCATCATTCTCAGACAATTTGGTGCAGTTGGAGTCAGCGTGTTAAACCGCAATTCGAAATAGTGCGTATTATTCGGGTTATTGGTCCAGTTCGGTGATCACCGGTTTCATGCCGTTTTTTTGCAACCTGGACATAATCGTGTTGACGCTGCCCATTTGGCTGTAGGGTCTGATTTTTGCAATCCGGTTTAAGTGTATTTGTGCAAAGTTGTTCGTCTAAGGTACACTTTGCTTGAAAAGCAACAATTAACCAGCAAGGCAACAAAATGAACGCAGTCGAGTTCCAAGCCACCGTCCAAAACGGCGTAATCACTTTACCCAGTGACCAGCAATCATGGAACGGCAAAAAAATTAAAGTTATCCTGTTGGATGAGGCCAGTCCCGATATAACGGACGTGGTAACCAAAGAATCCGCATCAGAAGCAGATTTTTTCGATTGTGCGGGCATTTGGGAAAATCGTGAGATCAGCCAGGATTCCATCCGTGCCAAGGCGTGGCGGACAAAAATGTAATGATCCTTTGCGACACCAATATCCTGATTGAATTCTATAAGGCCAATCCCGCCGTCATCCAAACCTTAAAGCAAATAGGCCGGGCAAATATTGCTGTCAGTGTTATCACGAAAGCGGAGTTATTCTACGGGGCAAGGGACAAGCTGGAACTCGCTAAAATTGAAGGGCATTTATCCTCTTGCCACTGCTTTGGACTTAACGACACCGTTTCATCACTTTTTTTGGAATTGATGGGCAATTATTCACTCAGCCACAAAGTCACTATTCCCGACATGCTGATTGCCGCCACCGCGATTAGCCATGGACTCGATCTCTATACCCTAAACACTAAGGATTTTAAGTTTATCCCTGGGCTAAAGTTATACCCTTTAGAAAACCTTTAACGCTAAGCTTACGCGGTAATTTGTTCTGCATGCAGCCAAAGCACTTACTCATCCACCTCAGTAATCACCGGCTTCATCCCATTCTTTTGCAACCTGGACATGATCGTGTTGACGCTGCCCATTTGGCTGTAGGGCCCGATTTTGACGCGGTACCAAATAGCGCTTTCGACTTTGGCTTTCTGGATTTTGGATTCTATGCCCATCAGCGCCAATTTGGCCCGTAGTTGGTCGGCGTCTTTGGGGTCGCGGGATGATCCTGCCTGGATCACGTAACTGGCTTTCTTGTTTTTGCCGACTTGCTCTTCGCGGGTACGGGTCTTGATCTCGTGATCCGGCACGATCATTTCTTTTTTCGGCAAGATGGTATAAAAGTCAAATTGCGGCGGTTGCGGTTTTTGTTCCTTGGCTTTTGGGTCGATGTTTGGCTTATTGCTTGCTTCAGTTTTGCCCGACTTTGCGGCTACCGTTGTTTCCTGGATTTGAGCTAGTGGAGCTGATTTTTGCAATCCGGGACTTTTTAAATACACCAAAAACACCACAAAGCCGATAATCAACGCCGTCACTAACATCCATTTGAATACGCCCACGCCGGTGGATTCTTGGGCTTTGCGCCTACGGTTGTTGGTGTCTCGGCTGTGTGCGCGGTGTTTGTAATCTCTCGCCATTACATTGACTCGGGCGTGTTGATGTTAAGCAGTTTCAATCCGTTTGCCAGCACTTGCCTGACGGCGCAGATCAGGTTCAGTCTGGCATCACGGAGTTTATCATCATCCACCAGAAATTGATGGGCATTATAGTAGGTATGGAAATCATTCGCCAATTCGCGTAAATATAGGATCAACTGATGCGGCTCATGCGTCAATGCGGCGCGTTCCAACATTTCGGGATAGCGTTCCAATGTGCTTAGCAGGCTAAGTTCATGTTCTTCAGCCAATTGAGTCAGCCCATTCATGCCGGAAACGATATCACGCGGCAGTCCTTTTTCAACTAACTGACGTAATACGCTGCATACCCGTGCATGGGCGTATTGGACATAATACACCGGATTTTCACTGGTCTTTGAGGTTGCCAGTTGCAGGTCGAAATCCATATGTTGTTCGGAACGACGCATGACATAAAAAAACCGCGCCGCATCCTTGCCGACTTCATCGCGCAATTGCCGTAAGGTGACAAAATCACCGGAGCGGGTAGACATCTGCACTTTTTCTTCGCCGCGATACAGCGTGGCAAATTGCACCAGCAACACTTTGAGCTTGTTGGCATCGGCACCCAAGGCCTGGATTGCCGCTTTCACACGGGGGATGTAACCGTGATGGTCTGCGCCCCAAATGTCGATAATCAGGTCGAATCCTCGATCCAGCTTGTTCATGTGGTAGGCAATATCAGAGGCAAAATAAGTGTATTGCCCGTTTTCCCTGCGTACCACGCGATCCTTTTCATCGCCCAATTGGCTGGAGGCAAACCAGGTGGCGCCGTCTTTTTCGTACAAATGGCCGGATGCTTGTAAGCGGTTTAAGGCCAAGTCGACCGAACCATCATCCATCAGGTGTTGTTCGGAAAACCATTCTTGGTATTCAACCCCGAATTCCTGCAAATCATTCTTGATGTCATCAAGGATGTTGGTCAACCCCGCTTGAAAAATATCCCGATAATGCATAGTGCCCAACAAGGATTTGGCCCTGGCTATCAGCGCGTCGATATGGGCTTCCTTGTCGCCGCCATGCGCCTCGTCTTTGGGGATGTCCTCCAGGACTAGACCAATGGGGCAACGGTACTCGTCTTTGGCGTTCTTATAGATGTCTCGCGCTATATCGCCGACATAACCACCGCGATAACCATTATCGGGAAAACGTACCGGTTCGCCACATTCTTCCAGATACCTAAGCCAAATACTGGTGGCAAGGATGTCCATTTGCCGTCCGGCATCGTTGACGTAATATTCCCGGTGCACCGTAAAACCAACGGCTTCGAGTAAACCAGCCACCGCCGAACCATAGGCTGCGCCGCGACCGTGGCCAACATGCAAAGGGCCAGTTGGATTGGCAGAGACAAACTCAACTTGGACTTTCTTGCCAACGCCAATTTGGCTGAGACCAAAATCCGAACCCAGCTCGTGGACTTTTTTGACGATATCGTATTGCGAACGTGAATCTATGAAAAAATTGATAAACCCAGGCCCTGCAACTTCCACCTTTGTCACTGCGCTGTCTTTGGGTAAAGCGGCAACCAGTTTTTCTGCCAACTGGCGTGGATTCATTTTTGCTGGCTTTGCCAGCATCATCGCCAGATTAGTCGCAAAATCGCCGTGTTGCGCATCGCGGGTGCGTTCCAGGGTTATGGCAGCGCCAATGTCATCGGCAATAACCCCCTCTTTTTTAAGGCTTATAACAGCTTGCTGAATAAGGGCTTCTAACTTTTTCTTCATTACTCTGTAGGGTGTGGATTAACTCAAATAATAGCCGCGCATTATCCACGATAACCGCTTGATAAGCTATCCAAACAAAATTGCCAAACATGGGTATCAACAACCCGCAGGTTGCAGAAAAATCGGTTGGTGAGTGGTGCACAGCTTCAGTAAGCGGTTCGGTATTGGATTCTCACAGAAACGTCGGCTCAGACGGCAACAAAACTCGTCCAGGTATTCCTGCAGATAGCGTCCTGAACGCAGGGTAAGCACCGATCAGGGCTTGAAAGCTGCGCTTGTGTTGTGCAGCGAGCAATAGGATTGCGAAAATCTTCGCCAAAAAATTTGCGTAACCATAAAAATAATCTTCGGTGATTATTGGACATTACCACCAGGCAGCCGATAGACAATCCGTGAGATTACCTAGAAAAATGACGTACAGGTTTTGCGCTACCTTTATTTGCTGCAAGCTAATATCACGGTTTCAGAATCTGATTTGCGCAAGGCAAAATGGGCTTGCATCCGCTTATGTCCGAAGTCAAAACGAGCGATAAAACCAGGTATTTAAAGACCAGGAAAACTAAGAATAACCATTTGAATTGACAAGAAATGATTAACAGGTTTTTACACTGCGCCAACCGATCAACGAAGGGTAACTATAAATTTTTGGCAATAAAAAAGCCGCTACTAACTATTAAGTAGCGGCTTTTTACGAAGCTAAAAATCGTTAAGCCATGGCTTTAACTTTCGCATTCAAGCGGCTTTTACCGCGTGCCGCCTTGTTTTTGTGGATAAGTCCTTTGTTGACGGCTGAATCGATAATGGGTTGGGCGGTCTTAAAAGCGGCTTGGGCTTTTTCTTTGTCGCCTGTTTTAACGGCGAGTATGACTTTCTTGATGAATGTGCGGAGGTTGCTGCGCTGTCCTGCATTGCGAATACGGCTCTTTTCGGCTTGTTTCGCGCGTTTTTTTGCTTGTGCTGTATTAGCCATGTGTCTATTTCTTTACAAAGTGAGTTATCAGACCGCGCATTATCTTTATAAATGTTATCATTGTCAACATTTAACGTGCCACGCAAACAGGATTAGCCAGTGGGCAAGCGGCTTTTCAAAGCAACCGTTGTCGTCAGCAGTATGACATTGATGTCCCGCCTTTTGGGTTTTGTAAGGGATACGTTGATCGCACGGCTTTTTGGGGTAGATGTAGCAACCGACGCTTTTTTTGTGGCGTTCAAAATTCCGAATCTTTTGCGTAGGCTATTCACCGAAGGGGCGTTTGCACATGCCCTTGTGCCGGTCATGGCTAACCACCAAGGGGACAAGTTCGCCTTAAGGCAGTTTATCGGCAAGACGGCAGGGACATTGACGGCCTGGTCGCTGCTGGTTACATTGATAGCGATGGTTTTGGCTCCCGTACTTGTGCTGATATTAGCGCCGGGTTTTGCTTGGCAAGGGCCACAATATGACCTGGCTGTCAGCTTATTGCGGATCACGTTGCCCTTTGGATTATGTATTGTGTTGGTGGCGTTTGCCGGTGCCATACTCAACGCCCATGAGCACTATGCCCTACCCGCGTTAACCCCTATTATCCTTAACATCAGCATGATAGTGGCGGCGTTATGGGTTGCGCCGTCAATGAACGTGCCGATTACGGCGTTGGCATGGGGCGTGTTTGTTGCGGGAATTTTGCAGCTACTGTTTCAAGTTCCCAGCCTTGTGCAATTGGGTTTGCTGCCTAAGTTAACGATTAAATTTCGGGATCCCGACGTTAGCCTCGTTATAAATAGGCTGCTGCCAGCCATCTTCAGCGCCTCGGTCACACAAGTCAATTTGCTTTTGGATGCCTTGGTCGCTTCCTTCCTGGTGAGCGGCAGCGTATCGTGGCTGTATTATTCAGACCGCTTGGTGGAATTTCCCTTGGGCATTCTGGGCATGGGCTTGGCGACGGTAATCCTGCCCAATCTTGCCAACCATTATGTTGCAGACGACACGACCGCGTTTTCGGCGACGCTGGATTGGGGGTTGCGCTTGGTATTGCTGGTCGGAATGCCTGCCACGATTGGCTTGTTCGTCCTTGCCGAACCGATGTTGTCCACTTTGTTCCAATATGACGAATTCACCCTCAATGATGTGCATAAAGCGGGACAGAGCCTAAAGGCTTATTCCGTCGGTTTATTGGGTTATTTGTTCATCAAGATTTTGGTGTCCGGCTTCACTTCGCGTCATGACCTGAAATCGCCCGTCCGCTATGGGTTGATTGCCATGATAACCAGCCTGGCCTTAAACGTGTTGGCCATTCCCCTGGCCCATGCCGGGCTTGCATTGGCGACATCATTGGGCGCATTGCTTAATGCGGCATTGCTGCTGGGAAGGCTGTTGCAGGACAAGGCCTATCAACCCGGATTGGGATGGCTGCTGTTTTTGGCCCGTGTCGCCTTGGCAAGCGTCGCGATGGCGGTTTGCCTATGTTATTTTGTTGACGATAGTTGGTGGCAACAATGGTCATCTGGAGACAGGATTAGCAACCTGCTGAAGTGGATAAGTATCGGTTTCGCCGTCTATGCGCTGACATTGGTAACCTTCGGCCTGAGATTGAGGCATTTGACGGGCACAAGTGATAAAATTCGCAGTTTTTGATTGTCGGCTTTCATGCGCTTAATTAAAGGGATACCTCGCACACCCGCTTACAGGAACGGTTGCGTCCTGACCATTGGAAATTTCGACGGTGTGCATTTGGGCCACCATGCCGTCATTGAGAAATTGGCAAGATGCGGTAAGGCATTGGGCTTACCCGTGGTCATCCTGATGTTTGAGCCGCAGCCGCTGGAATACTTTATGGGGAACGACGCTCCGCCGCGCTTGACGCGCTTACGGGAGAAAGTTGCCCGCCTTGCAAAACTGCCCGTTGATGATTTGGTCATAGTGCGATTTAATAAACAACTTGCCGATTACGATGCCGGGCAGTTTGTTGATGAGGTGTTGGTCAACCGCCTGAAAGTCAGGCATCTGGTCATCGGCGATGATTTTCGTTTTGGCAAAGGTCGACTAGGTGATTTTTCCATGCTTAAGGAAAAGGGCCGCATCCACGGGTTTGCCGTGGAAGACACCGGTTCCTTGCAAGTCGATGGCTTGCGGGTCAGCAGCACCTTGATTAGAAACGCCTTGGCTGTCGGCGACCTGGAACAGGCAGAGGCCATGCTGGGTTACCGTTATTCTATATGCGGACGCGTTGTCCACGGCGACAAGCGCGGTAGGACGATAGGCTACCCTACCGCCAATATTAGGATGTCAAGAAAGAATATCCCGGTCAGCGGAGTTTTTGCAATCACGCTAACTGGCATTGATGACAGGGAAATTCCAGGGGTAGCCAATATCGGCATCCGCCCAACCGTTGACGGCAGCAATAAGGTTGTCCTGGAGGCTCACTTGTTCGGATTTAACCAAGACATCTACGGTTATCAGGTGACCGTACATTTTAAAAAGAAGATCAGGGCTGAACGACGATTTCTGACAGTGGACGAACTGAAAGAACAGATAGTAGACGACGTGGCTGAAGCCAAGAGCATTTTTGCCACACCAACAATAGAAGACAATGGATTATGACAGTAGATTATAAGGGCACACTCAATTTGCCCAACACGGCGTTCCCCATGAAGGGCAACCTGGCGCAACGCGAGCCGGAACGGTTAAAACGTTGGCAGGAAACCAATCTGTATGAAGCGATAAGGAACGTAACTCAAGGTCGTCCCAAATTTATCCTGCATGACGGCCCGCCCTACGCTAATGGCGAAATCCATATCGGCCACGCGGTCAATAAAGTCCTGAAAGATTTCATCATCAAATCCAAAACCTTAAGCGGTTTCGATGCGCCTTATGTGCCGGGTTGGGATTGCCACGGCTTGCCTATCGAATTGCAAGTGGAAAAGAAAGTCGGCAAAGCGGGTGCGAAAGTTGCACCGGACGTGTTCCGTAAGGCTTGCCGTGAGTATGCAGGAAAGCAGGTCGCCATCCAAAAAGAAGCATTCATCCGGCTGGGTATTCTGGGCGATTGGGACAAACCTTACCTCACCATGGACTTTGCTTTTGAAGCCGACATCGTCCGTGCCTTGGGCAGCATCGCCCAGAAAGGCCATATCGCCAAAGGCGCAAAGCCGGTGCATTGGTGTACCGATTGCGGCTCTGCCCTTGCGGAAGCGGAGGTTGAATACGAAGACAAGCATTCGCCCGCGATTGACGTACGCTTTCAGGTCGTTGATGAAGCCAGTTTTATGGCAGCTTGCCACCATGTGCCTGAACATGAAGGTGAGGGTGCGTTATCGGTAGTAATCTGGACGACCACACCATGGACATTGCCGGCAAACCAAGCGGTTGCCTTGAATGCCGACCTTGAATATGCCGTGGTGCAGTGCGAAAAAGACGGCCGTAAGGAACGCCTGGTATTGGCCGAGGCCTTACTTAAAGATGCCATGTCACGCTATGAAATCACTGATTACCGCGTTATCGCTTATTGCAAAGGCGCCGCACTGGAACACCAGTTATTGCAACATCCCTTTTACGACAGGCAAGTGCCGATCATACTCGGCGACCATGTGACCACCGAGGCGGGTACCGGCGCGGTGCATACTGCGCCGGGGCATGGCCAGGATGACTATGCGGTCGGCCTGAAGTACGACCTGCCGGTTGACAACCCTGTCGGTGGTGATGGCGTGTTCTTGCCCAGCACCGAGTTGTTTGCCGGCGAGCATGTGTTCAGCGCCAATACCCATGTTTTGGAAGTGTTGGAATCCAAAGAGAAGCTGCTGCACAACAAGGCAATACTGCACAGTTATCCCCATTGCTGGCGACATAAAACCCCGATTATCTTCAGGGCAACGCCGCAATGGTTTATATCGATGGAGAAAAACGGCCTGCGCGAGCAGGCACTAAGCGAAATCAAGCGCGTCGAATGGATTCCTGATTGGGGTCAGGCGCGGATTGAAAGTATGTTGGAAGGCCGCCCGGATTGGTGCATTTCCAGGCAACGCACTTGGGGCGTCCCCATAACGTTTTTTGTGGATAAGGAAACCGGTGAATTGCATCCACGCACCGGTGAACTGATCGAGCAAGTTGCCAAACGCATCGAGCAGAAAGGCATCGATGCCTGGTTTGAGTTGGATGCCGCTGACTTGTTGGGTGCGGAAGCCGAACGCTACCAGAAAATGACCGATACCCTGGATGTCTGGTTTGATTCCGGCGTTACCCACGCTTGCGTCCTCGATAAACACGACCAACTGGATTTCCCTGCGGATTTATACCTGGAAGGTTCGGACCAGCACCGGGGCTGGTTTCAATCGTCGCTGCTGGCTTCGGTCGCCAAGAATAATGTCGCCCCGTATAAGGCCGTGCTGACCCACGGCTTTACCGTGGATGCCGAAGGCAAAAAAATGTCCAAGTCCAAGGGCAATGTCGTTGCACCCCAATCGGTCATGAAGGATTTGGGGGCGGATGTGTTGCGCTTATGGGTGGCTTCCACGGATTATCGCGGGGAGATGTCAGTTTCCAACGAAATCCTTACCCGAACCTCGGACGGTTATCGACGGTTGAGAAACACCGCACGCTTTTTATTGGCTAACCTGAATGATTTTGATCCAGCCCAGGATTTAATCGCTACCAAAGACTTATTGGCGTTGGATCGTTGGGTCATGGACAGGGCTTACCTGTTGCAGGAAGAAGTCATCGCCCATTACGGAGCCTACCAGTTCCAGCAAATTTACCAGAAGGTACACAACTTTTGCGCCATCGACTTGAGCAGCTTCTACCTCGATGTCACCAAAGACCGCCAGTACACCGCCTTAACCGGAGGCTTGGCGCGGCGTTCCACGCAAACAGCCCTGTATCATGTCTTGGAAGCCTTGGTGCGCTGGCTTGCGCCGATCATCAGCTATACCGCCGATGAAATCTGGTCGTATCTGCCGGGCAAACGGAGCGAATCCGTATTCCTGGAAACGTGGTATCAAGGCTTGGTCAACCTGGATGACCAGTCGGCAATGAACCGCGAGTTTTGGCAACAAGTGATGACGGTCAGGTCCGCAGTCAGCAAGGAACTGGAAAAAAGCCGCGCGAAAGGCGATATCGGCTCATCGTTGAATGCGGAAGTCGAATTGTATTGCAACGGCGAGTTTTTTGAGCTTTTAAATAAGTTGGGCAACGAGCTGCATTTCATTTTCATCACCTCCAATGCGTCGGTCATGGCCGACCAGTTCAGCCCGGATGATGCCATCCAGACGGAAATCGACGGCGTTAAATTAAAAATCATTGTTTCGGGGCATCCCAAATGCGTGCGCTGTTGGCATCAACATTATGATGTGGGTGAACATAAGGAACATCCCGAATTATGCGGCAGGTGCATAGAAAATGTTGACGGTGCAGGCGAACACCGCCGCTATGCGTGAGGTGGGCATGTTGAAATGGCTATGGCTTTCCCTGCTGGCAATCGTCCTCGACCAAGCCAGCAAGCTGACCGTTGACAGCACCTTACAGCTTTACGAATCCATCCCGCTGATGCCGTACTTTAACCTGACCTATGTGCATAACACCGGCGCGGCATTCAGTTTCCTGAGCGAAGCGGGCGGTTGGCAGCGCTGGTTTTTTGCGGCTTTGGCATTCATCATCAGTGCGGTCCTATCCGTCTGGTTGGCACGCTTACAACAACACGAAACCTTGCTCGCCGTGGCATTGGCCTTAGTATTGGGCGGGGCAATCGGCAACCTGATCGACCGCCTGGCCTACGGCTATGTTATCGACTTCCTGGATGTCTACTACAACACTTGGCACTGGCCCGCGTTTAATATTGCGGATTCGGCGATTACTTTGGGTGTGGCGTTGATGCTGGCGGAGTCGTTTGGGTTGGGCAAAGCTAAAGAAGCCAACTTGCCTGAATAAAAGCCATAAGATTAGGGTTCGCAAATTCACCCTAACCACACCGCCTCGTTGATAGGGATGAGCGAAAAATATGAGCGCGACAAAAGGTGTATTATTGAAGCGATTTCCTTCTGCGGAGCCTCGTGATATTGACAGTATCTCAGACATTTGGGATGAGATCGTACGCGCCATAATCGTTAAAATGCTTGAATTCAGTGATACGCATATAAGCGATATTCATATAAATCTATCTGGAGAAATGACTTCTGAATTGGCAATGTTAGAGAATTTTATTGCTGAAAAAGTAGTAAATGACAGGCTAAGTGATCGTACACTCGAACAAATAGACGAAAAATTAGAACGAGAATCTTGCTTTAATGAAGTCGGTTTGTCGAAGATAACCAATACCGCAAAAAACTTAGCCGAGCATGTATGGATAAAAAAATATAACAATCGTTGGAAACCTAAAACTGTAGCAGCAATTAAAAAAGAAGCGTCTCCAAAAGCAACCAAGCTCGCACCAAAGAAGGTAGAGAACAATCACTTTATTCCCAAATCATTTATAAAGCGTTACTGGTCAGAAAATAATTCCATTTTTCCATTTACCAAAAATGCGAATGGCATCTTCACACGAGATGAAGGAAAATCGTTTGGACAATGGGGTTTTGCTAAAAACTTATACTCTGACAAATTAGAAGCCTATTTTGGATTGTTGGAAGGCGATGCTGTACGTCCACTAGAAATGCTTTTAAGTGTTGAGCCTTTAAACAGGCCTCAGCGAGAGGCTTTGGTAGGATTTATAGTCATTCAGAGATTGCGAAACCCTCATTTCATGGCATCACTACATCACCAGATGAAGCCAATAGTTGCCGATAAGGTAGGTAGTGGTCGTGAAAGTGATCCCGACTATATGCGCTTAGTCTATGAAACGTTGTATACAAATAATGATTTCTATAACAAATTAGCTGAGCCTATATATCGTAACCAATGGGTCATGGTCAGATCGAATAATTCCGAATTCGTACTGCCAGATATGTGTAATATTTTTGGAGTATACAACGGAAATCAGTATGTTGT
>NZ_AYLO01000073.1 GCF_000496735.2 Methyloglobulus morosus KoM1 | reverse complement strand
GATTGCTTGGGACTACTAATCCAGAAGAACGAATTGCAGACCTCTCTTCCTTTTTAAAATTAAATGACATCACCGAGGAAGTAATAAAGCTAACGCAGAGTCAAAGTAAAAAGCTGATTATACTCATAGATAGATTAGATGAAGGTTATGAGCCAGATACAATTGGTGTCGGTATAGTCGATGGAATCATTTATGGAACTGATGAATTAAGAAATGCGTTAGGAGAAAATCTACGAGCGATTGTTTTTCTTAGAGATAACATTTTCAGAGGTGTACAGACGGAAGATTTAGATTTCTCACGAAACTTAGAGAGTCAAGTGTTGCGCCTACACTGGGATCCAGAGGAACTCTTTTTCATGGTTTGTAAACGGATTAGAGCGGCCTTAAATATTGAAGTTGAAAGTGATATTAAAGTTTGGAACGCCATTACGAGTGCCGAATTACATGGAAGAGAAGGTTTTAAAAGATGTTTACGGCTTACACTTTATAGACCTCGTGATGTTATTGCTTTACTGAACGCCGCGATTGAGCAGGCAAGACGACAAAAAAGAGAAAAAACCTTAATTGAAAACGACTTTCACGAATCAGCTAAACAAATTTCTGTTATTCGATTTGATGATCTTAGTAAAGAATATGCCTCAATTTTCCTTGGTGTGTCTCAGCTTACAACAGCGTTTGCTAATGGGCCAACCAAGTTTTCCGTCGATTTTGCTATCCAAACCATTAAGCGCATTCGAGATAATCCAACGCTTGACGCTGACGTTCTGCAGCATTTGATAATACTGGGTACCGAAATAGATATAGCAAAAGAACTATATGGTATAGGGTTTTTCGGAATGTTAGATAAGCAAAACAGCACTTGGGTATTTTCGCATGACGGTAAGAGAGCAAATAAGAATATTTCGATTGGCGACTCTTTAATGGTTCATCCTTGTTATTGGAGCGCACTTAATTTGCAGAAAGATGACCTTGAACAAGGCATTGCAGAGCAGATATTCGACGATTACGAAATTACGATTCATTCGCTTACTACGGAGCAGCGTTCCGCTAAATTAGGTCAACTTATTTCTGAGTTAGGTAACCTGTCCCTTGGCCAGGATGATGCTTCAGGTTTTGAAGGCTGGTGTAAGAGGGTTATAGAGATTGCATTTGCAAAAGAATTAACGAATATCGAACTTCATCCGAATAAAAATGCAGCGCAGCGAAGAGATATAGTTGCTACCAATCAAGGAATTAACGGGTTTTGGAAGCGTATCCGAGAAGATTATTCTACTCGTCAGGTTATTTTTGAAGTAAAAAATTTCGAAATAATAGGTGTCGAAGAATATCGGCAAATGAATGGGTATCTGAGTAAGGAATATGGCAAGTTGGGATTCATAATTTGTAGAGATAAGCAGCCAGGCTTAACTAAGGGCAGAGAACTGGAGGCATTTAGAGAATTTTATTTGCAAGATAAACTTATAATAAAAATAACCGCCAATAGTTTAACAAGCATACTTTCAAAACTTCGGAGTCCTACAAAAAAAGACTTTGGTGATGAGGTGTTAGATAAATTATTAGATGACCATATTCGCTTATATTCCACTGGGCAAAGTACTAAAAAGTCTACAAACCGTAGGAAAAAAATTTAACCACGTGGACTTACAAAATCAATCTGTACAGAAAATAAAGAGCCGTAGATACGATTAGCGACAGCGTAATCGTACGCATGAGTTTTGTTGATTACATTCCTCCGATTACGCTGTCGCTAATCGGGGCTACGTGGGCTATGGCAATCGCCCTATTCCCGTATGCCGCGCCGAGCATCGGAGCATTTATCGGGAATAACCCGTTAGGGGCGCGGCATGGATGCCGCACGTTGTCAAAGGGACAGGGAGTCCCTTTTGACAACCCCCGGTAAATGCGAGAAGCGCAGGAAACAAGCGGCATCGGGCGGATTTCTTTTGGATACTTTTCTTTGGCGGAAAACTGCTCCTGCGTTTTCCGCATTCGCCACATCCATGTGGTTTTCCGCGCAAAGAAAAGTATCTCGTCCGTGGGTACGAGAACCCGCATTCAAACAACCTCGCGGTAGCGACACTTTATTAATACCCCTCACCCTAACCCTAGCGGCGCAGGTTCCATACCTGCTGCCGTACTTCCACCTTCCCTGGCGGTCGTCCCACAAGGGGAGAGGGGATGAAATGTCGATTTCGTTCATGGTTCGACAAGCTCACCACGAAAGGTTTTTCCATCCCTGGTCTCTGGATTCCGGCAATCCATGCCGGAATGACGATATACGGTTTTTTAGGAAACGCTTTACATGTCTTTCAACAAGTGCAGGATTAAATATAACATATTGATTAAGTATATATAAATTAGTGTTCTTACTGAATGACCAAACCATAAAGAAATCGATTTCTTCTAGTGCTATAGATGACCTATGGATAGTCATACCCCAAACACAACAACAAATGCTATTATTAAGCCGCAGCATAAAAATAAACCATCTGAAACAAAAAGGTTCGGATTATGACTAAGTTACGTGTTGGGATTATTGGGCTTGGACGGGTAGGGCGTGGCATCATCCGCGCTGATTTTGATCAGGCTGGGGGCGAAAAATATAATTTATGCGCGTTATGCGACGTCATGCCTGAAAATCAAGTCACATACCTGCTGGCGAATGACAGCACGTATGGCAAGCCGCCCGTTTCCTTGGACTGTGAAAATAAATTCATTACCTTTGCAGGCAAAAAAGTCCCTTACGTACGCGGCGACAGGCGGCGCAACATTCTGGGCCACGAAAGTTTCGCGGAGCTTCGGGACTTGGAGCTGGATGTTATTATTGATTCCACCGGGACGGCCAACATCAATGATTTGCGCGGGCTGATAGAACAAAAGATTGCCAAAAAAGTCCTGTGCACCGCCAACATTGCCGGGATTGATGCCAGTATTGTTTATGGCGTGAACCATAAACAATACGATCCTTTACAGCATCACGTCATTGCCGCCAGTACCTGCACCGGTAATGCCATGGCACCGGTGGCATATATCTTGAACAAGCATATCGGTATAGATTATGCGCGGATCATCACCATACACCCGGCCCTTTCCGACCAGCGGGTATTGGACGGCTTCCATTTTTCTGTCCCGCAACTTGGACGGACATGTGCCGCCTCTATCATCCCAATCAGCACCAATGTTGCAAAATCAACCGCCCTTGTCTTGCCGGAGCTTGAAGGCAAGCTTGATTCCATATCGTACCGGGTACCTACCACCATTGTTTCGGCTATGGACGTGACAGCGACCTTAAGCAGGGATACGAGCTTGGCAGAATGTATTGAACTGATGGAAAATTATGCCCAAAACGAGCTTAAAGGCATCATCGATTGCGAATATGACGCTTGGGGCCATGAGAAAGTCAGCATCGACTACTTAGGGAGTGAATACTCTGCCATCATCCTGATGAAACATTTACAGGTGAGCAACCAACGGCATATGGGCTTATCGATCATGCACGATAACGAGAGAGCCTATTGTTGCCGCGTCCTGGATGTCTTGGGTGTATTACAAGACGCTTGGGTTCAGTAATTAATAAAGCTTGATCTGTGAATAAATCCTTCGTTCGACAAGCCCAGGGCGAACGGCAAGATGTTGATTTTGTTCGCGATGTGATTGCAGAGCCCTGGCGCAATTAACTTGTGCAAAGTCCCCTTAAGTGTTTCCATCACCTAATGGTTTGGCTTTCTCCGGTTCTACTTTCTTATTCCACAGGCCATTGGCGGCATAGCAGTTCCATCCCCATTTTAGCCAGTTGAGCAGTGACGCTGCCAGCCAGAACGACCACAGCAACATGAGCAATCGATACGCGATCAGCGGTACGGAAACCGCTGTTGCTTGCGGCAAGGTGGATGGGCTCCTGTCCTGATACCAGTTCAAATCAAAAGCCGAAGACTGGTTTCCGGTGATCTGCATATCGGGCGAGCCGCCCAATAAGCCTTGTTCCACCGCAAAAACCAGTATGGCCAGCGAAGATAAGGTGAATAAGCCGATGATTACCTGGAATAAATTGAAATATTTTATGTGGGTATCCAATAACCGTCCGCGCCAGCCCAAAACCATTAACCACGCCACGACTAAACAGGCAGATTCCATCGGCACTTGGCTTAATCCGAGCAGCAATAAGAACCAATGCCAGCCCTTTAACGGAGTCAGCGGGACTTTCCCCAAGCCTATCGCCAAGATACCGATTACCATCAGCACGCCCCAGAATAGCACCGCAGGCCCTAGCTTTGGCCCCCAAACAAACAACACCCAACGGTCTTGACCTAAACCCATATTAAGCCGGGTATTCACGCTAGGTTGCCCTAAATCCAGCCGGGGCGTTTGGGTTATGCTGGAGATTTCTGACTGCTCTTGCCAGCTTAAAACCACGTCCTGTTTGCCGGGATTGATCGGCAAGGTAAGCTTCCTGCCTTCTTGCCGTAACGGCAATGTTTGCCCGTTTATCGCCACGGATTGCAACTCGGCCAGTTCCGGCAACGTCAAGGTGTGCTGTGTGCCTTGCGAGCTTCGGATACTCATCGTTAAGTCCGCATCCAGCGAGCGTTTGCCCGGCTTGATGGCTAACTGGCTGCTATCTATCGTTAAGGTTTGCCCTTCCAGCGTCTTGGGACGGGTTATTTGCAAGGCCAATGTTTCGCCCGGCCAGGGGTGCCATTCCGGTAACCATAGCCCTTCGTTGTTATTATGGATGACGGTAATCCCGCTGGCCTCAATATGCCAGATGGGGCTGACATCCGCTTTCCAGACTTCTACCCATTGGCTGGTTTGTGTAGCGGAAAACGTAATTTTTTCGGATTTTTCCAAAGTCGATTCCCATTGCATCACCGATTGCTGTGCGGGCATGTTGACTTCGACCTTGGCATTTTTGACGTGAATGCCGGGCGTTGTCACCAATTCCCCAGCCAATAAGGGAACCTCCAGCACAACCGCAGAATCGGCTGGCGATAGCCTGATGACTTGGGTGATTACCCGCCAGTCTAGCCCCAGTTGCAAGGTACGTTCGACCCTGACGAAGGGCGGCAACAGGCCGGGGGCAAGGTTTGTGCTTTGGGCATTATCCGCTGCCTTGCTGGTACGGTTGAATTGCAGTTGATTGTCAACCTGCCCGTTGTCTTGCAGTCCGCTGGCTTGCCAACCGCCCTGCGCGGTTTCAACCGTCACGCGATTCGGCCTTAAGGGCAAAGGCAAGGTAAACGTCGCCAGCAGAGGTGCTGCACCGCGCAGCACAACCTGGTGCTCACCTGCAGACAAATACAGCCATAAGCCGTTGCCGTTACGATAAAGCCCTGTCGCCGATTTGCCGTCAACGGTGGCTTGGTTAGGAAACCATTGCTCATAAGTGGCAGGCAATGGCAGGTTGACTGCTTGCTGGGCGTGGATTTGCAGGGTGATTTCGACAGCATTCTCGTTGACCGCCACTTTCATCTGCGGGATTTGGGCGCAGTTGGGGAGGCAGTCAGGGGCTTCCAGCAAGCGGTTTTTCAGTTCGTCCAGCACGTCTTTGGTTGGAATATCCGCGTAGGCTTTTTGCGTGGGCATTGCCACGAGTGGCAGCACCAGCAACCACAATAAGACAGGGGTTGCGGTTTTGAATTTGAAGCTAAGCTTTCCAGCCAATCCAAACATGAGCATAGCAAATACAGCCACCAAGGCAACCCGGATGAAATTCAACAACATTACGAGCGTGGGCGAGAGATACCATAAGCGCAATTCTTGCCCAGAATCCACCGAGCCATTCCAGGATAGATGCACCTGATGCCATTGCCACTGCGGCAAACCGGGGCCGGTCTGCACTTTGGCATCGGGATCGTAGCGGCTGAAATCGGTGTTTAATTCGTAGGACGACCCAGCAAACCCACCGGAACCATATTTACCTTTCCGTTCTGGCATGATGGCTTTCGCCATTTCCTGCTCTTGCATGGGTTCGGATGCGGGGGCTACGGCATCCATTGCCGATGTTGCCTGGTTCATCGCAATAGGCGGCGCAGGACTAGGTGCAGTCGTCGGAAACACCGCCTGTTGCCACGGATATTCCAACTGCGGGTACAGCCCCATCCGCACTTGGTTGACCATAAACGGGATGACGATCAGGACTAAAGCCAGCCAACATGCATTGCGATACCATGTGATGGCAGTCAAAAACCTGCCTTGCGGCAGCACTTTTAATAAAGCCGTGGCTGCCAGGATATTGAGCCAGACATACTGGGGAGAACCCGCTTCATGCCAAATCAAGACCAGCGTCAACAAGGCAAACGCCCCCCACAGCCGACCGAATAAGCGGCTGGTTGCCAATGCCGCGATCAACACCAAAAATAAATCCAGCAAGGTCCAGCGTGCGATCCAAGTATTCGGCACATTATCGACACCGCTGGCGGCGAGCAAGCGCCAGCCTGGCGGTAAATTCAATTCCGCGTTGACTTGATTGAAATTTTGCGCCCAACCCACTGCGCTTATCGACCTGATATTACCGACGCTACGGCTGTCGGCATCCAGCGCAATCGTGCCTTTCCTGACTTCCACGCCCTGCTTGCCGGATCCCGTCAGGGTGATCAACTGGCTTTTGCCGTCCAGGCTGACCTTACCCAACTGCATTTCCGGCAGGACATCCAGCCGCCAGCCCTTGGTCATTTTGCCGTTAATCGTGTCGTTGATGGTGTAACCCGTGCCGTCGAAATCCAGCCACAATTTCCGGTTGATTGATAGTTGGTTAGGCTCAGGTTCGGGATCGCCCCGACGGATGACCTTCAACCCCATGCTTTCACCCTGGTTAATTTTATAGGTGGGCAAATGCCGCCATTCCTCCGGTGCATTGGTTTGGCTGGCATCAATCGGCACCAATTTATCCACCTCAACCACACGTGAATCCGGTCGGGCATCGAATACCCAGATCTCCGAATCAGGCCAGTCTGGATTGCTTGCAGCCAAGGCAATGACATGGGTTTCTTTGGCGCTTCTGGCTTCAATATCCAACTGCCATCGGCCTGGACGGACTTGTATCAACAACTGTCCATCCGCTTCAATCCGCGCCGGAAGCGGGCTTTGTAAACTCAGCGGGATAAATTCGTTAAGGATGGGTCTTGCCAGCCTGATTTCGCGCTGCTCGCCCGACACTTCCAGCACCAAGCGGGTCGTCACCTGCATGGGCACGTCATCGGCGATTTTCCTGAATACCTGGATGTCCAGGCTGTTTTGGACATTCTCCGGCTTTTTCTGGCCGATGTCGTTTTCCGTCAACCACAGTTGTCCGCCTCTAATGCTGGGCATGGCTATCGTCGCCCCGTTAATACGTAAGCCGATAAGCCCCGATTCAGCCGGAATGCCCAGGCTTTCCGGAATGGTATCCCAGAAAAAATCGCCCTTGATGTGATAAACGCCAGCCGCCAGTTTTATGGACGGAACGCCATTCCTGTCCAGCACGGTCGCTGCCTTGTCGTTGGCGGTAACATTTTGCGGCCAATGCTTTGGGTCGCCCGGCAACGTCACCCAGCTTTCCTTAAAGACATCCCAGCTAATCGCAAACGCCCCTTTCGTGGCGGTAAAATCCAAATCCAACTGGCTAGGCCAGCTACAGCGTTTTTGCTCGTAACTGTTAAAAATGAACGGGCAGCCAAGTTCGGGTTGGTCTTGCAGTACCCAGTTAACCCAGGGTTTTAAGGGCTCGGGGACTTGGTCGGGAGGCAGTGGCTTGGCATGGGCAATAACAGCAAATAAGCCGGTGAGGAAAAAAAGGATAGTTCGACCCATGTGTGTCTCCAAGATTTTATGCTTGGATTTTAGGCGCTGTAACAGAATCCTGCAAACTTGGCTAATCCACAGTTTCTTTCAACTGATGAAATAAGCCCGATATGCATGGAATGTTGCCGAAAAATGTATTTGCCGGACGTTGAGTATTTGTCATAAATTTGGATACTTATTGTCCATATAT
>NZ_AYLO01000072.1 GCF_000496735.2 Methyloglobulus morosus KoM1 | reverse complement strand
GCTGTTTGGCAATTCTAAAGTTTTTTGAATTAACCGACCACCTGTTTATTTAAGAAAATTGTTGGGTAATTTCTATGCCGGAAACTTGTACCAATGGCTGCTTAATAGAATGGGTTAATAACACCTTATTTTGACTCAAACAGTCCAATATTGATTATGCGCATCCATCTCATTAAAGCCCGTTAGCAGCACCCTTTGTTTAGCGCATCTTATCGATTGGGCTAGATTTCATTCGATTTAGCTTTGGATAAACTACAGGAGTCGTTAACATGGTGCTGGCGACCGCCATCAACAATAAAGCGGTGAAGGATTCGTTAGTAATAATATGTTTATCCAACAAAACATTTGTAAAAATAATCATAATCAACGCTTTTGTTTGTAACAGCCAGCCAATGATCGACGCTTCGCCAGGTCGCCATTTCAGTATTTTTCCAGCGATATATACGCCAATTAACTTACCCGTAATTGAAGCCAATAATAAAATACCCGCAACGACAAATACCGTAACACTGCCAACTTGCCAATTGGTTTTTAATCCCGTACTTAAGAAAAATACCGGCATAACCACTAACAACACATGGTGTCGCAATAAGTCCATTTTTTCTTGATCGTACCAATCGGTATCCAAAATAACGCCGGACAAGAAAGCACCCACCATAAAATGCAAACCAACCCAATCGGAAATAAATCCACACAGAGCCAGCCATATCAAACCCACATACCATCTATCGTTTGGTGGTAACCAGCGCATGAGCTTTCTAACGCCAAATGCTGCGATGCCATAGCCGATTAGAAAAATAACCTGACTCCACACCCTGTGCCAATCCATCAAGATAACCGCCAATATTATCCATATGGCTATGTCATCAAGGCTGGCATAGCGGAGAATACGTTGGCCAAAGGGATGCCTTAATATGTTCAGCTTTTCCAATAATAAAATCAAAATAGGCAGCGCCGTTACCGCACAGGCCATGCCCACACCCACAACAAACTGCCAATCCTGCCCTTTATTCCCAACCCACCCTGGATAGGACAACAAACCACAGGCGACAATACTCCCCAGTATCAGCGGCATACCTAGCGCAAAGCTCGCTGTAATGCCGCTTTCAAAGCGATTGAGCCAAGCAGCCTTAAGGTCTAATTCAATACCAGCTATCCAAACAAAAATCATGACCGCCCACCAGGCAATGCCATTTAAGGACTGAATAACCGGCATACTAAATACGACATTGTAAAATGACGGGTAAGCGGCACCCAGAATGCCGGGGCCTAAAAAAATACCGCATATGATTTGCACCACGACTAGTGGTGCAAAGTAATCTGTTCTACAAACACGCCATAGCAGATAGGGTAAAGTGAAAATAATGAAAATGGCTATTAAAAAGGCTTCGCTGGTATTCATGGGGCTTAAGTTTTTGCTTTATCTGGCTTGGTTTAAACGAGGGATTGATGTGGGCTTTGTTGAATAAATGGGGTCCTGTGGAAGAACTTCTTCCAGCAAGTTATCTTGACCATCCACTGAAAGGTGAGTGGAAGGTTTTTAGGGATGCCCATATTGAGCCGAATTGGTTGTTGATTTACAAGATTGCCGGTGATGTTGTGCGTTTTGAACGCACGGGCAGGCACGCGGATTTGTTTGACGGGTAAAAGTCTGTAAATACGACCGGTCGTCAATCTGAAACATAAGCCCTATTACGGCCTAAGTATCAAAAGGAATAATTTCGTTTTTCCTAGCCTGGGTTACGGTTACAACAAGGTAACATTTTCCGCTTGCGGGCCTTTTTGTCCAGCCGTGACTTCCATCGTTACGCGTTGCCCTTCCTTTAAGGATTTATGGCAATTGCTGTTAATAGCACTATGGTGGACAAATACGTCTTTGCCGCCGTCCTGTTCGATGAAACCAAAACCTTTAGCATCGTCAAACCATTTGACCTTGCCTTCTACAATTACTGACATAAATTTTCTCGTTAAAAACCATTGTTAGGGTGTTACCTTGGCTTGACAGATCCAGGCATGCTCAATTATAACCTGTAAAGGACAGCAAGAACGGACATTCAAAACTTTTAACCAGTTGACGAACCCACGGCCTCCAGACGACCCTAAACCGACGATCACTGGCGTACTTAAACTTTCCTGAAACCAGTCATTCAGGATTAAGTTTTTAATATGCCTTACCCTTCCCATTGCGATGCAATTGCTTCCCTTGTGACATCGACTTAAGGCCAGTTCTCTAGCCGGTTACAGCGCTCAAAAATCTATAAAGCCCATCAATACTGGCTCAACCGATTTTTTGACAATCAAGTCTTTCCTAAAAAGTTAATCGTATTTTCCTTTCGGGATACCCATTTGCGAAGAAATAGGTATTGGGTTGCTGAGGTTGGTAACAGGTGTCTTACCGAGTTTTTTGCGGATGATCTCCTCACCGGCATCAGACAGCAGGTCACGGTGCATCCGCTGGGCATCGCCGAAGAAATAAACGCCGATCTCGGTATCAACCAGGTGCGTCGCCAGTACCCGCAGGGCGGCTTCGTCCTCGAACATGGACTCACCGTAAACCAGGCGAAAGTCGCTGTTCCGCTCTTCTTCCTCTTCGTAGCGTCCCTCATAGGGTTCACCCAACGCCGCAGAGAAATACTGCATGGAAATATTCCCGACACGCGGCATGTGGGAAGCACCCACCACCACGCGCAATCCCTTACGTTCTTCAGCAGTCATCTTTGCAAGCCAAGATTGCACCTGATTATGCATGGTGTTGATTTGGTCTTCGGCCGCCTCGTAGGCATTGGCCAGTATGTCCTCTCTTTGGCTCTGTGTGAACTGGAGCAAGGCGGCCTTCGAAACCATCCCTGTGAGCCATGTAGTGTCCATGAAAGCAAGCGACCGGTCGATCAGCCGTAACTGCCGCTCCCGCTGCGCCGGGCGGAAATTACGTCCATCTATAGAAGGGCGCACCTGAGCAACCAATGCCCGGTACTCTCGCAGCTTATTGAGCTGGTTCCCGTCCAACTTAGCGCCGGCTCCAGAGACCAGTATCACGTAAAGTGCCAAAGGATGGTGGGCCACTGCCTTGAGTTCGTGGTAGCGGTAGCTCAGCGCCGGGGCTTCTGTTCGGGCACCATTTTTGAATAGCACCAACCTATCACCGATTTGAATGATGATTGGGCTGCTTTGGGCCAAGACTTGCTTCCGCAAGTCCGCATACGCGGTGCGGAAAGCCGCATTCAGGGGCGTGAGCGGATCGGACGGTTTAAGCTGGGCGTCATTTGCAACTACTGGTGGCGGAGGCTGCTGGGCATGGAGTAAACTTGCATGGATAAGTGCAATGAATACAATTGCTGTAGGGAGCAATCGGTTCAAGCCTGTCATACTGTTACGGTGATACATAGGCGGCTCCCTTAGCGTGGGTGACAGCCACCTGCCACCGATTTGTCTTGGGCTTATTATTAATTCAGGGGAGTCGCTATTTTTGCTTGCAATACGGGAGGTGTCCATATACAGACATTAAGGAAGTATTGATATAATTTGGGTTTCCACTTAGTTAAACATCTATGCTAACTAGCCAAAGGTCTAACGGTAATTGCTTTATTTGGTAGTGGCTAAACATTAACTGATAGGCTCGAATTATAGGAGACGACAAACCAATGGATAACGCCGTCATGCCAGTCTGCGTCCTTAGAAAACGAAAGCGTTTTCCGCACCATCCGCCCGACCCGCTGGCGCAGGGTGTTGTTCCAGCGCTCCATGTGCGCGGTCTCGCCGGTCCCCTTGCCGACGCTCCGGTGCAGCGCTTCGGAAAACACGCTGGCGTAGGCTTTCCAGAAGTCGCTGAAAGTGCGGCAGCCGCGGTAGGCGTCGGGTATCCTGTCCCAGAGCTTCCTGCAGGTCGCCTCGCTCCGGTCACCGTTGACGTAGGCCACTATCTGCCGCGTCCTGCGGCACAGCGCCGGGCCTTGCCTCGGCCAGGCCATCAGCCACCTTTGGCAAGCGCCGGAGTTTTTTTTAGCCAGGCGGACACGGTGGGGCGCGACACCCCGAAAGCCCGCGAAATGCCCCGCAGGCTCGAACGCTCCTGGTAGGCCCGCAGGATTTCCTCCTTGCGCCCCTCGCTGTACCGGACGGTCGGCTCCAGCACCTTGCAGGCACCGCAGTCCTTGCAGCGGTATTGTTGCTTGCCAG
>NZ_AYLO01000071.1 GCF_000496735.2 Methyloglobulus morosus KoM1 | reverse complement strand
CGTATTGTATTAAACTAGACTTTTAGAACGCTTACCGTGAAAAAGTCTCCTATTGTGTATTTAACTTAACAGTGATTTAAGGATGCTGGCTCTGACAGATCAAATAATAGGGAGCGAAATATAGGCATCGATGAAGAGCATAGTATAAAACCCAAAAGTTCTGGCGGAAATTATCACTAGAGGTTATTTTTCCTGTGGATCCATTACCTGTTTTTAAGTCTACTTTTTTAGAGAGTATTGTTTTTGCTGTCAAAAAAAGAAGCAAAGCTATTAAAAATAAAGTTACAAGTTATTCAGTGGAAAGGGTTATTGAAAAAAACGATAATAAAAATTATGAAAAGATTGAACTCGAATTTAAAACCCAAATGAATCGAATGTTGTTAAGGTTCTATTTTTGGGATGACAGAATAGCTTGGATTGATATAAGACAGCCATCTAAAAACGGTTGGATTTTTGAATGGAGCGTAGAAGGTAGAATTGGGGCATCTGATCCAAAGGAAATATTTCATTCTATTGAGCAGAGCATAGAAATTACCAATTCGATATCCGAGGTTTCTAAGCGTGAAGCATTGGATCGTCTTTGGAGTTCAATTTTGCTGTCCGGGCCTAGACCTTTTACTTGACCCAAGACCGTAAGTCGGAAGCGGCGTTAGCCGTTTTCCGACGAATGTACCCCGCCGACCTTTTTCCATATCTTGCCTGGTGGCCGCCAAGACAAGCCGCCATTGTTTTGTCGGGGCGCACCTTCATCCCGTGTTTTTGGGTTGTTTGATCCGTGCATATCCCGTGCATAGGGGTTGTATTTAGGTTTTTTAGCCCGTTCTCGGCTTTTTTGTAGAAGGCATGATAAAAAGCACGGAACAACCAACCCCTATCCACGCTGGGTACACACGCCATCCTTGGCGTAAACACCCTTTAGATCGGGGCAAGATAGGTGAAGTTAGCTAACCTGTGGACAGGTCATCTATCTTCACTGACCTTATTCGCGCTCCGCTCTCAACGGTATCTTGTCCTGCCGGGCACGGCTGCCGCCTTAATCCGTGAAGCCCTCGACCCTGACCATATCGCCGAACCGTTCAAAATCCTTGGCGTTATGGGTCAACAGGCAGGGGATGCCATAAATCAGCATCGTGGCGACGATATTGGCGTCGTGGACTTGCTTGCCGCCGATTGGGTAGTTTGCCATCAGGGCAAGCAATTGGTTGGTGACGGCGGCGGTGTCGTCCGCCACTTCAAATTGAGCCATCAGTTGGCCGACTTGCGCCAAAACCGTGGCCTTTGGTAAGGCGTTAAAAGCCTGTGGCCGGGTGAGAGTCGCCATGTATTCACGGATTACCTGGCGGCTAAGCCAAAGCGTCCGGCCTGACTCACGCGCGGTATTGATTGCCGCCAGTGCCTGGTCGTGGAACGGCGCTTCCAAGACATTGGCGTAGACCAACGTGTTGGTGTCGATGAACAGTGCGCCGTCAGCCTCCTTAACGGCCATCGTCACCGTACATGTCTTCCCGGCGTAGGCTTAAGTCCGCTGGCCATTCGCCCACGCTGACGACCGGAAATTCCAAGTGCTTTTTAGCTTTAGCCGCCGTTTTCCGCTGTCCTGCCCGCGTTTTCAGGAAATCCACAAAATCTTCCACTTCCTCAATGCGCTCGCGCGGGAGCGACTGGATTTTATCGATCAACGCCTGTGCGTCTTGTGGGTGTGTTGACATGGTTGCACCTGATTTTTTGTTTAACTCGTTATTTTAGCGGCAAGGCCGCCCATTCAAGAACGTGAGCCGATTGCCTGGGTCCAGCGTTTGGCATCGTGCATGTGCAGCACCCCGGCGATCATCGTCTCAATGGCTTCCCGTTCTTTCCCGTCGAGCTTGGAAACCGCCTCAAATTGCAGTTTCAGGCGCTCGTCCGGGCCGTGTTCATCAGGCTCAAAAAGCAGCATATCCGCGCTCACGTTCAACGCCAGTGCGATGCGCCTGAAAACATCAATCGTGGGCTGCGATGACCCCGCTTCATAGCGTTTCAGTTGCGATACGTGCATACCGACCTTATCGGCCATTTGCTGTTGGGTAAAGCCCAATTCCTTGCGGATAGAGGCCAAGCGTTCAGGGAAGCTCATAGGTAAGACAAAGCTGTTTAAGTTAGCCACCATTGTAAGCCCTCCATTTTTATAGCATGACACATTGTATCATATCAGTCAGGGTGGGCACATGCTGTTCGTGCCCACCCTGACTGGAGAACACATGGGAAAAATGCACCAAGCAATTGGTGGACAACCTTGTCTCCATAGTTTGAAAATTCCTAGCCCCATATTAAATCCGTAAGGCAAGGCAATGTTTGGTATCAAGGGTATTTGCGGATCGAGCCGATAACCGTGTTCCAAATTTCAAACGGTATGTTTCCCTGTAAATAGCCGCCTTTAAAATTGCCCTTTGGGCAAATTAAATGGCCAATGTATCCATGAGGTCGATCATAAATTCCATTTCTTCGTCGTCCACTTTTTGCCAGCATGAAAAGCCCAGGCTGTCGAGTATCTCCTTACTCTTGGCGCTTCCATGCATATTAATCAATAAATTCTGAATTTCTTCTCTTTTCGCTTGCAATTTCGGCCCTATCATCAAAGAGTGGTGAATAACGCTGATCTGGCTACGTACTAACACTTTGAGCTGCTTTTTCACCAAATCCGATAAATCGTCATAAGCCTGTGCAAGAAAAATCCCAACATCTGCCTTGTTTTGTAAGATATTTTTGGCAACCAGTATATAAGTATCGCAATTGATAGCTTGCAAGGTATCGGAAGTCAGGTTGCTCGGTTCCAGCATAATCATTCCGATCATCCTGACGTCAGGATCTTGAGTGTGGGCCACGCGGATGCCGGACGGCAATGCTTCAACATCGATGATGGCATTGTCACGGTGGACGGCTAGTATGGCTTCATCAGAAGAGCCCGCCGATTTGACGAGCGGCAGAAAACCCTTTTCGCGGACTAACATGGCTGCATCGTACGGGTTGGCATAAATCAGGTCGATTTTATCGCTCGTTATCGCTGCTTTTTGTGCCGCAAAGTCAGGATATATTTCCAGGTGGATGGCGCTATCGGTTTGTTTCTGGAGCCATGTATTGAAAATATACCAACCGGAAAGGCGGTCTGGAGCGAAGTCAGGGCTGACGGTAAAATTAAAAGTCATAGTGGTTCCCGACTAAGATAAGGTTGAATAAAGTTTGATAGATTCATTTACTTTAAGGCGGGATGGTTTTCGCCGTACCGAGGTATAGCCTACCACTTGCCCTTTCCTGATATTGGGAATGACGGTCGCTTTTACCCAGTAATAACCGCCGTCCTTACGCAGGTTTTTTACGTACCCTTGCCAGGTTCGACCGTCAAGTATGGTGCCCCACAAATCTTTGTAGGCGGCGGAAGGCATGTCGGGATGCCTCAAAATGCAATGGGGCATGCCGATCAGTTCTTCTTCGGTGTAACAGGACATGTCGACAAAAGCCTGGTTGACTTTTTTGATCAACCCGTCCGAATCGGTACTGGAAACGATCAATTTGCCGTCAGGGTAGGGCGTTTCGATCTCCGTAAATAAAACCTTGCGTTTCATTCCCCCATAAAGGTTCAGCACAGCTTCTTTGTATTCACCGATAATATCCTCGGGTTGCATATCTTTTAACATAAGTTTTCACCTGTTTTAATGGATTTGTTGATGACAAGCCACGGCTCGTTTCCCATCAACACTCGCCCTGATCGCCGGGCTTAAAATCAGCATTTGTCCAATTGGAACTCCCTTGATAGAAATTGCGAAACTTACCCACGCCGATCCTTTTATTCTTATAGTCGCTATTGGTACAAGCCGACAGAAAAGCCGTCGCGCCGTAGCATTCGATAGCTTGTTCAATACCGTTCGGCCAGTAGGAACGGATAACACCTGGGCTTACTCTCGACCTATCTTCGGTTGTTGCCGATATATAAATTAGCTTATCCGAAGAACAGGTCATTTGTTCCAGTTGGTTATAACTCGTGACTTGGGCAAGCCGCTTTACTTGTTTAGGCTAACTTTCGAAATGAGCTATTGGGCCAGGGTTTGGTGTGCCTTCACACTCAAGCGCCAAACATTTATATCTTCTAGGAACAATTTTCATGCAGATAGTTCGGAGGTGTATTGATCCAGATCAAAGTTTTTTTGAAATATACCGCTAGGAATTTAATACTCTTAATTGATAGCTTCACTATCGATAGATTTCGTCATAAAACATTCTTTTGATTTTTGCCAAACATCGAAAGACTGTTGTTAGTCGGCTTCTGATCGTGTTGGTGGGTGAGGAATACTGGCGCAAAGCTTTTGATGTGGATTTTCTGGTTTCTGGGGCGTGATTGATTTGGAAGGCCGGGATTTATTTTGGTATGCAGAAACGGCACAGGAAACTTGGGATGATATTCTGAACGGGTACCACACAAACGGCGAGCTGTTGTTTCCTGACTGTGGCGAATGATTTGTGTTGAGTTCAACTGATTATCAAGGATTATTTGGCAACCATGCCGATTGTTTCAGGAAATTTTAGGGACTGGCCGTTTGCTCAAAACCATTCTTCAAGATTATATTGCTGATGTAGCTCAGGGATTTCCACCTGAGTGTTGTGTAGTTTTTTGGCAAACACCGGCATGACGTCTTTATCGCCGTGAACCAGAAAAGTTGTCTTCGGCTGACCCGTTTGTTGATGCCAAGCCAGTAATTCTGCCTGATCGGCATGAGCGGAGAATCCGCCGAGGGTAACAACGCTTGCATGGACCGGAATTTCTTCGCCGAAAACTTTAACTACTTTTGCGCCGTCCACAATCTGACGAGCCAACGTGCCATAAGCAGCAAAACCAACAAAAATAATCGCATTATTCCGGCCCCAAAGATTGTGTTTAAGATGGTGCTTGATCCTGCCGCCGGTACACATGCCGGAACCCGCTATAATCACAGCACCGCCTGCGACATTATTAATAGCCATTGAATCCGCCGTTTCCTGGGTAAAATGTAAGCCGGGAAACATGAAAGGATCCTGTCCTGATGAAAAAACTTTACCCGTTTCCTGATCAAAACACTCAGGATGGCGTTGGAAAATCTGGGTAGCAGAAATTGCCATCGGCGAATCGAGAAAAACCGGAAGATAAGGCGGCAAAAGCCCGTTTTCAATTCCTTCACGCAAATAATAAAGCAGCTCCTGTGCCCTTTCCAAGGCAAAGCTTGGAATAATGACATTCCCGCCTTTGGCTATGGTTTTGTTAATCGTCGAGTAGAGTTCTTCCAGTGTTGGCTCCAGGGGTTTATGCAGGCGGTCGCCATACGTGGTTTCCATGACCACAATATCGGCATGTGGAGGTGGGGCGGGATCTTTGATAATCGCCCGACCGTTATAGCCTAAATCACCGGAAAACAAGATGTTGCGTTTTTGTCCTTTGTGCTCAACTTCCAGCACGATGGCGGCAGAGCCCAAGATATGCCCGGCATCGATAAAGGTCGCCTGAATGCCTTCAGTGATTGCGATAGCTTGATTGTAGGTTGCTTTGCGGCCAAAAAAATCAAAGCAATTTAGGACATCTAGTTTATTGTAAAGCGGTTCAATCTCATTTTTGTGGCCATGTCTTGAGGCTTTTTTCGATTTATAACGCGCTTCATCTTCCTGCAGGTGTGCCGAATCAAGCAATACCACCCTGGCTAATTCGCAGGATGCCGCCGTAGTAATGATTTCACCGGTAAAGCCTTTTTTAACCAGTAACGGTATACGACCGCAATGGTCCAGGTGAGCATGAGTCAGTAATAGGTAATCGATATGGGTAGGGTCGAACCCGAAAGGCTCGGAATTTTCCTCATCCATTTCTCGACCGCCCTGATATAACCCGCAATCAATTAATATTTTCTTACCGGCAGCCTCAAACAGGTGGCAAGACCCCGTTACATTTTGATTGGCACCGTGAAATTCTAGTTTCATAAATAAACCTCTTGGCTGAATGCCTCGGCTTCTGTAGAAGCAGTTAGGCACTGCTTATAATGTCTGTAGATTATACTCTCTGCAACAATTGGTCTTTAGTTATTACAGGCCTCTATTGGTCTAATCCTTACGACAAATTATCAAATTCAAACCTAATTTCCAGCCGCATTGCAAAACAGGGCATTGATTAAAGTGTCGATAATTTTTAAAAAAACTGCGTATTTTTATTAAAAAGACCCATCGATAATTCCCAAAAAAGCCGGTTAAAACTTTTGAAAAAGACCACCCAGAATTATCGTAAAAAGCCACTCGAAATTTTAAGCTGGTTTGGTAAAAATCGGCCAACTTCGGACCTTCGCAAAAATCTATTTACACATCATTTCGGTTACAAATATAGACGTAAAGGCGGGGGATGGAGCCACTGAATTATCTTTGAAAGCTCGAGGAAAAAAGTGAAAATGCCGATAAAACCAGGTTTTAATGTTTGCAACTCGATGTCGTCAAAAAACCTTCAAATGGCGATTGTGAATGAGAATTGGTTGATGGACAGCAACTCTCGGCAACAAATTACTTTTCTTGACGATTTTAGATAACCTTAACGCTAGTGGTGTGCCACATAGGAATGCAGTTCGTGAATTTAAATTACATAAAAATCTAAAATTAACTTAGAATTATTCTAATGACAGTGAGCGATGCGTAACATCGAAAAACTATTTCCCTTGGAGACATAAAATGGGCGCAATTGCAGGTTCGTCAATCCTTGAATGCAAACAGACATTGAATTTGGATACCGTCACCCTGACTATCAACAACTCATGCAACCTCGTTTGCCCTCACTGCTACCTTCAGTACCAACCGGAGCGTAGCGACTCATTCGATTCGCAAATTTTTTCCATACTAAGTCGAAGCTCGTTTAGGCATCTCGCTATTGTAGGCAAAGAACCACTTTTTAATACGAATTCAATTGACCTTTGTCTTCGACTATCCGATCTTTGTTTTTCGACAGGAAAAACTATCAGTTTAATTTCAAACGGAATAAATTTCGCATTAGCCCCCAGTAACTTTGTTAATAAATTCAGTTTCATCGATATTAGTCTTGATGGTGGACCTCAAACTTATAAAAGCTACCGAAAAGCCTCTACCTTTAAGCTCGTTAACAACCTGCGGGCAATTGCGTCTCTTGGGGCAAGAATGAATGCCTTGCATGTTCTCAATTCTAAAACGATAGACCATTTGGATGATATGCTAGATGTGAGGAACTGGGCACCATTTGACCGAGTAATCTTTTCACCTTATTTAGAAACGCAAAATCACGGGCATAATTTAGTTGGTGGGTTAAATTTAACATCTCTGCTACGTCGATTAGCAAGTTCGCGTTTCTCACAGGTCGAAGGAGCCATACTTTTGCTACATGATCAACATATTGAAGCGGGTAGCTTGACGCATGTGGAATTCAATCAATTAACTTCAGAGTTGAACTTAAATCATCGCGTCCACCTGATTTCTGGGGATCCATTAGAATATGGCATTCTTCGTGTCACATATGACGGTTTAGTCCTTACTCCATATGCTGCGCTCCACCCCAAAAAATATGCATCAGAGCGATCATTTACGGTCGCTGATTTAGGCTACAAAACGCTGAATGATGCTTTTTTGAATATGGCTCCGAGTCCCAAAACTTTACAATGAGAGTAGAGGGGCTTAGCTTTTCTTATGGGAACCAAGCCGTTTTTGAAGGATTGAATTTCGCCTCAGAATCAAGAATTGTTGGTTTAAGCGGCCCTCCAGGATGTGGTAAAACCACTCTTCTGAAGATTCTCGCTGGACACCTAACACCAAATTATCACGTTGTTTTGGATGTGCCAAGTCCATCCACCCTTGTCTTACAAGAAGATGCACTTTTGCCATGGCTTACTGTCATGCAAAACCTTGAGCTGGTCGGCTTTCAAATCGATACCTTTTCAGGTCATCCCCTCTGGGGCCTCGTTGATCCATTGCTCACAAAACGCCCGAATCAAATGTCCTTTGGTCAGAGACGTACAGTTGAACTGTACCGAGCTATTGTTAATAAGCCCCCCTTGCTTTGTTTAGACGAACCATTTAATTTTATCGACCTAACAACGCGAAACTTATTCATGAAATTTCTCATGGATAAATATCCCATGGTAAAAATTGTGATGTCTACTCACCATGTTGATGAGCTTGTCGAGTTGGGGGCAGATATACTTAAATTTCCAAGGCAGCTGCCTATTAGTGCAATGGAGGGATGATTTGCTTCGACTCGCAAAAATCTTTGGATTTGTTCTTTTTCCATTAATTTGGATTACACTAAAATATTTTGGAGAGATTGCTGATCGATACCTGCCCGATCCAATAGCAGTCCTCGAGTCTGCTTCATTGGTCGACCCTAGCATAGCAGTTCATACGTTTTACACGGTAACTAGATTCACCACCGGATTTGTATTTGGCACCACTCTCGGAGTAGGAATTACGCTTATCATGTATCGTTCATCGCTGATAAATGCGCTTCTACTACCGATCATACAAAGTTCGAGAGCCATCCCCGCAGTTGCATTGATTCCGTTTTTCATATTGTGGTTTGGTTTTTCTGAAGTCGGGCGTTATTTTCTTGTCCTCACTGGAACAGCTTTTAACGTGGCGGTTGCAGGGCTTGAAATACTTTCAAAAATTCCAGAAAGATACTCAATCATGTTTGCGAGCTTTGGTCTAAAACCTACGCAGTTTTGCATTCGATACGGACTACCTTCAATCTGTGATGGTCTGTTACCAACGCTTCGTTTCTCTTTATCTTCCTCTATAGGTTTAATAGTTGCGTCGGAAATGCTTGGGGCTCAGGTTGGTCTTGGTTATTTGGCCCAAAGTGCTCGTGCTACATTTTCTCTAGACCTTCTTTTTTTAGTTGTGATTTTACTTGGAATCATCAGTTCAATTGCCGATTGGCTATTGATCATATTATGGGGAAAGCTTCTGTTTTGGAGGAGATAAGACATGAAAAGACTAACTTTTTTAATCCTGTTGCTTCTAGTCGTTTTGACCGGAGCAATTTTTTATTGGTATAGGGAGGAATTAGAGCCATTATTTTTGCATCCAGAATCGGAGAAACCAAAAACTCCATCGATCACACTGGCAATTTCGCCTTATCAGGATATTGCTACCATCGTGACGCTGCATTCGCTTGGTCTCGAAAAAAAGTATGGTCTAGATGTTAAGCTCGTAACAATGGCCTGGGAAGACATTCTTCCTGCTTTGGCAAGTAATGGTACAACCGTTGATATGGGTTTTGCGAGTTTTGTCGAATTTCTGACAAAGGAACAGGATTTGAATCGCGGTGCCGATGATCCTCTCGTCTACGTCCATCCGGCTTATGTGTTCCATGGTGGGTCATTTATCAGCTTCAACCCAGAAGTTGCTGGTCTTAGTAAAGATTCCTTGAGCGATAAACAACAGATAGAAAAATTCTTGTCATACAAAATTGGAGCACAGAAAAGCTCACTTTGGGAGATGATGATTTACGCTACCGCTCGGAAAGGACAAGTTGATATCAAATCTGTGAAACTATTTGACTCCCCTCTAAACGATAGCTTACTTGCTGCCGAGAAGGGGAGTCTCGACATTGCCTCTGCTGGGCTCACTCAAATGACAGAAGCAAAAAAGCGTGGTGGACGAGTCGTTCTTCAAATGGAAGACTTAGGATTTGCCGATATCACTGGTTTTGTTTGTCGGAAAAGCACATTGGAAAGCCGTCGAAAGGATGTCGAGGCGGTAATTAAAATGTGGTTTGACACCGTTGCGTATGTGATGTCTGATTTGGACAAAAATTCATCTATACCTCTTGATTACTTAGCTAAAAGCTCATCAACTCAGTATACTCTTGAGCAATATAAACTAGCTCTTAGTCAGGAATATTTTCCAAGAAGCATATTAGAGTCTCGGCAGGAGTTGCAAACCAGATCAGGAAAGTTCAGTCATGAAAAGATTGCTGAAGATGTAGTCAACTACATGCAACTGTCTAAGGGGGTTGTAACACCACCCGCTGTTCCTCAATTCATTGAAATCCAGTGAGACATGTATGCTATCTGATTTTGACAACAAGCAAATTGATCTGTTAAAAGAGTTTGCTGAGCGAAAGGTCGTACTCCATTTTCCGTTTTTTGCAAACACTTTCTCAATTGCCTTTCATTACATGATCGCGCTTCAACAGGACGGGGTCAATATTACTGATTTGGATAATTATGTCTATGAACACGATTGGGACGAACCAATACCAGTTTTGAAAGAGGGAAATGCTAATGTTTTTTTTGCTACGTTAGATGCTATCAATAAAAAAAAGAAAGAAATCGAAACGAAATGGGACTTTGATTGTCGTCCAATCAGCCACTATAGCCAGCAGTATATTTTTGCAGAGTATCGTCCGCACATAGCATCAGGGTTCAAACCTAAACAAGACAAAAAGAAATTCTCGGATGAACTCGTAAAGGTTGCCAATCAATGTGGAGTCAATCGGATTGAAATTTTTACCGATATCCCTACCCAAGCAGATGTAATACAAAATGAACTAATAGACTGGGGATTTATAGGGAAAAAAAAAGAGATAAAAATCATTAAAAAACCAATTGATGCAATATTATATTACGAGGCATCAAGTAAAGTATTGCGTCTATTCTATTATGGGGCGCCTACAACTTCTCGAATGCTTAGAGAGAATTTTTTCTACATTCCTTACAAGCTCACTCACCCTGAAACTGAATATCAAGACCCCACAATGATTACATGCATTTGTTATGTTTATTTAAAAACTGATCAGACCACAGGCAAGACTAAACTTAATTTTAATAATCTATTTAATTATCACAACAATATTTTTAATGCGGCTGAAAAAGAGTCTCGTCATGTTGATTTTCTGAATATTTTGTGGGCTTATAATCGTTACGCAGAGCGCAAGCAACACAGTGCGACATTTGAGGATACCAAGGCATTTACTCGATGTCTTAAAGAGCATCATCAAAGTCCACCTAGAAAATGCGACTAATGAGTGAGAATATTCATCTTCACATTGGACTCGGTAAACTAGCACTCGGTTTAGTTCTGGGCTTACTGCGTCCTGAATTGCGGCTTGTGATCGCTCAGAGATATAGCGAAAATTGGCAGTTTATGAGAAATATTGATCAAGTGGAACTGTTGAATGAAGCGGATAATGTTGGATACAAGCACATTGCAAAAGTAAAGCGTATCAACAAAAAGAACCCCATCACAGTTAGACAAATCTTGGCTCTTCTCAAGGATGGTAGCCCAGTACTTATTTTGTATGATGAAATTGATGGTTTAAATGTACTTAATGATATTCTTGATAAAGTATGTTCTATTACGACGAGTGTGGGAAAAAAAGGGGAAGGAGATATAGTAACATGGCTGAAAGGCATTCGGCCTTCTCCTGAATGCATAGTATATCCATTTGAAAATACTGAAGATATATACAAAATAATTACAGAACATAATGAAGAATCTACTCATCCCATAACGATCAGAAGAACAATTCCTGACCGTATTTGCCCCGACCACAAAATCCATACATCGGGCAAGAAGGCTGCTGTTAAGATCAAACCAGAGGAATATGCTCATATCGTAATCCAATCCTCATTAAAAGAATGCAATAAAATTTTTATAGGATGTGAAGAGAATTTCAAAGAGGGGGATACAGGTAAAATTCTTGTTACTCAATCTTCAGAAGTATATCAATACTTTCATGATAAAAAACGTAGACTTGTCAATAGCATACATTATTTCCTGGCTCTACTTTCCTATGATTCATTGTTAAAGAAGGACATTCCCGTAATGGATTGGGAAAACCAGTATATGCCATATCTTCTCAGCGTTGTTCTTAACC
>NZ_AYLO01000070.1 GCF_000496735.2 Methyloglobulus morosus KoM1 | reverse complement strand
CTAGAAGAGTTTGTAACGAATATCCTCCCAGAGGAAAGAGTTTTTCTTTATCAATTTTTTTCGGATGAAATTTCAGTAGGTACTTGTGATAGTGGAAAGAATATGGAATCTGATATTTTCCGGTCAGGTGTGAATATGGCTCACAAAGATATACTTGAGCACATAGTAAAAACATCAAAAAGCTCAAGTATCGAGGCATTTAAGCTTAAGCCAGATGTTACAGAAGTATTAGAAAATATGATTTTTCATAAGAAGCATGCTCGGTGTGAGGTATATCTGGACTCTAACTTTATCCTTGCGCCAAACAATTCCGGTGGCGGAGCTAATGGTAGTGGGCATAGGTAAAAACACTTAACAGGCATGTTAAATGGATTAATTTTCCGCCGCTTCACTCTACAAATTAACCGCTTACGTAAACGTTAAATTTTATGCAATTCCGGCTGCACTGGATAGCCAAATAATATGCTGTGTATCAGTTTTCGGCATTAATGGTTCGCACGGGGGGCTCTCTTACCAATCTTACGATTCCGCCAATCGCTTAACCTCCTCATACCTAAAACAACCCACCGTATGGTCGTTCACCATCCCCGTTGCCTGCATGTGGGCATAGCAGATAACGCTGCCGACAAATTTGAAGCCGCGTTTTTTTAAGTCCCGGCTCATCAGGTCGGATGTATGCGTGGAAGCGGGCAGTTCATGGTGGTGTTGCCAACTGTTTTGCAACGGTTTGCCGTCCACAAAACGCCAGACATAAGCATCAAAACTGCCGAATTCTTCCTGGACTTTGATAAAGGCCTGGGCATTGGTGATGGCCGCATGGATTTTGAGCTTGTTTCGGATGATCTCTGGGTTTTGCACCAATTGGTTGACCTTGTTTTCACCATATCGAGCAACCATTTGCACGTCAAAGTTGTCAAACGCCTTACGATAGCCTTCGCGCTTGTTTAAAATGGTAGACCAACTTAATCCGGCCTGTGCGCCTTCCAACACCAGAAATTCAAACAACAAGCGGTCATCGTGGACGGGTACGCCCCACTCGTGGTCATGGTAATGTTCTTCATTGGCACTATGCAGCGCCCACTGGCATTTATCCATTGTCTTTTGTAGGCCGACATTGTTAGAAAAAGCTTAATGTTTACTTAATCATAGCTAGTTTACACTTGATTGCTGTACCGGCATACGCTTTAATAGACGAACTAGGAGCGATGGTTTGGCGTTATTTGTATTCCTTACGGTGGATTATTGAAAGTTAGACTCATTATGTTGATATTTAAAAGACTGATATTTTTCATTGGCTTATTCGCTATTCTTGCGACTTTAAGTGGTTGCCAAACATTGTCGGGGCTTTTCGCTTCGGGCAAGCAAGATAGTGGGCCACCTAGCGCCCAGCTACAGTCGAATATTGATAAGCACGAATTTGAACTGTCCGGCGATCAAGCCCTGATCGGTGAGATCGCGGCAGTAGAATCCCGCGAAAACGATACGTTACCTGACATCGCCCGACATTTTGGTTTGGGTTACAACGACATTACTGCAGCTAATGCCAGCGTTTCTCCCTGGACGCCTGCAGCGAATAGCCGCGTCCTCCTGCCTTTGCAGTTTATTTTGCCGGACGCGCCGCACAAAGGTATTGTGCTGAATGTCGCCAACATGAGGATGTTTTATTATCCCAAAAAAGAACGCAACAAGGTGTTTACCTATCCCGTCGGTATCGGTCGTGACGGCTGGAATACCCCAATGGGCATGACCAGTGTCGCCGTCAAAACGCCCAATCCCGATTGGCATGTGCCGCCCTCCATCCACCGCGAACATGCCGCCAAAGGGCATTATCTGCCTAGTGTGGTACGTTCCGGCCCGGACAATCCGTTGGGATTCTATGCCATGCGCCTTGCGATTGGCAGTTACCTCATACACGGCACCAATAAACCATTTGGTATTGGGATGCAGATTAGTCACGGCTGTGTGCAGATGTACCCTGAAGATATTGAAGTCTTGTTTAAGAAAGTGTCGGTGGGAACGCCGGTGCGGATTGTCCACGATCCCTACCTGACTGCATGGTATGGAGACATGCTATACCTTGAAGCCAATGAGCCTTTGGAAAAGTGGTCTTCCAGCAAGCCGCAGCTAAAAAAGCAAGTATCAAAGGAATTGCGTAAAATTGCCAAGCAACACAACGCGACAGTGGATTGGGGCAAGGTCGATAAGGTTATCCAACGCGCTGACGGTATACCTACCCCCATCTTGGTCAACAGCTCTGACGTGGCTGAGCTATCCAAGAGCGCTGTACAATTGGCGCGTCCTACGAAGTTGTACGGTCAGCCCGAAACGACCGCATTGACCGACAACGATTGGGCAATGTTGGTGGCAACTTTCAATAACGAGAATGATGCCCGAAAATTGGCTGCAATGCTAAACCACCAGGGGCCACCGATACCCGCCCGTAAAGTCCAGGCTGATAATGCCTACCAAGTCGTGGCAGGGCCGTTCAAAAACCAGAAGCAAGCCAAGGAAGCCGCCAGCCGTATCCGTTTTGATTTTGAAATTGAAAGCAAGTTGTTGAAGCCGCTAAGGCCAAAAGAAATCGCAAAAAATTAGCCAACCTGAGGGTTGTTTTGCTGAAACTTTGCTAAATGCCGCATGAAAACTAGGATTGCACTTCGGCGTTGAATTTGTCAATGACAATCAAAATCTTTTAAGCCCAGCATGGTGTAATGGTTAATTGAGCTGAATTTCTGGACTCAATTTCACCATTCCGCGTCACTGTAAAGTCCCCTTTAAGTTTTTTAGGTAGGGATTTTTTAAATCATTGCGGTGCGACAAGCAAAGCGTTTCCTTAGCGCGGCTCATTGCCACAGAAAGCAGCCGCTGACGTACTTCTTTTGCCACTGCCGACCAACCACTATCAAGGATATAGCTTATTATGAAACTATCGAATGGATAACACGGTTCTAAGCCAAGGAAGGCTTTTGGCGGGTGGGTATGTGTAGCGGTTATAAAACAACAGTACTGACTTAATACAATAGGCTCGGACAGGACAATTTCATGCCAAGAAACACCTCGGTCACCTTAGGTGAACATTTTGATAAATTTGTTGCGGACAAAATCAATGAAGGGAGGTTTCAATCGGTCAGCGAAGTCGTGCGTGCCGGCTCATCGTAAACGAGAAGATAATGGGGCAAAATTAACTGCCTTAAGATGAAAGCTACAGGCAGGGGAAGAGAGTCCATTGGCCGAAAGTTTTGACGGGAAGGTTTCCCGCGTGCACATTGTCAACCCATAAAACCACCTAAAATTACGTAAAAAGCCATCATTAATCTCTATTTGTGAAACCAACCCAGAATTATCCAAAGCAGCCAGTCGAAATTTTAAGTTGGTTTGGTAAAAATCGGCCACTTTGTGACACTCAAAGATTGCGGGGCGTGTCAGCAATACATCCAAAAGCAGTCGCTTAACGTTTGAGGTAACTGGCTTGCAAAGGTCGTCTAAAAACTGGTTAGCCTTCACTGTTTGCGGCAACGCTCGAGTTCAGTAGCGATTCTTGGTCATCTCTCCGAGTTCCTCAGAATAGAACGTGTCAGGTGGTACAAAAAAGTCGAAATGCTCGTAAAGCGAATGCGTTAGCACCTTGACGGTGTCAGGCAGAAGTTCCCTGATCAACTGCTGGGAAAACCTACCCTTCGTCGTTACGACCTTCTCCGTTGCCGTGTAACCTCCAGAAATAAAGCGGCGCATGTTGTGAACAAATAGGTGTCGACCCGCTAACCCGTTCCAAGTACACTCCACTAGCACCTCATAACCCGGTTCGAACATGTTATCGCCGAGGTCTACAACACGTAGCAGGAACTCACCAAGCCGCCAAACAGGTAGCGTGGCTTCAAACAGAATGCCGGGGTTGCCAAATCCCTTTTCTGGATCAAGAGAATCTTCTTGGTAGCCCCGGAGAAGAAAGAAGTTTCCCTTTGCATCTATTCGCCAAAAATCAGCATGCCCAACATCGGGATAGTTAATGTGGGCGAGCCATGCTTCGATACAACCGTCAATGAGCCTTGGTTTCGTCGCCTCCTGATGAAGCGAGACAAACGCAGGCCAGCCCGTATACCTTCGAGCTGATTGATTTGCCTCAATGATTTCTTTAGCCGTTGCGTTCTTGCTTGCTCCTAAAATACGAGCAGCAAACGAGAAATAACCTAGAGCGATCTTGGAAGGGTTATCTTCTGGAAGGTTGGAATTTAGATTTGCCCATCGACCAGTTGACGCCTCTGCAAAGGCATGTAGAACTGCATGCTCATCATTGGGATTGCCGCCTAATAGGTCAGGTGCGGTGGGTAGTAGTGTCCTTAAAAGGCCAAAAATCTCCTCCCGCTGATTTTGGAGTGATCGCCTTAGAAGCGAATCCCATTCGGCAGCATTGTTTGGCGCGCGACTCTCTGGCCCTGGTCCCCTGATGTAATAGACGCTATGCTTCAGACTTCCGTTCGGGGTCGAACTGTCAGATCGGACCGGTACCTTAGATTTCCCTGAGACGCGAACTAAGGGATATTCCTCCTTGGTCATGGGATGCACTTGTAGCGTCACCACAACATGGAAGGACGGCTCGGCACACTTCTTTAGGATTGCGTTTATTGCATCTGTCAGATATGGTTCCATCGACGCTGGGCGCGTGGTGTCTGGCACCAACTTCTTCGTCACATCCTCCTTGTAGCCAAAGAGCAGAAACCCTCCACCATGGTTCTCCAAGGCGATTAGTGCCTTTGCTACTATCTCATGGGACTCTCTATTTGTCATGTCAAGCCATTGTTTGACTTCGAAGTCGAGAGATTCGTTTGGGCTGATGAGCCAGTCTTCGAAGCGCGAATTTATATCTCTATTGAGCAAAGGAGAGGCTCCGGTGTTTTTTGTAATCGTTAATGTCGTAAATCACTGGAAAATTGAAACAACGCTCGTTTGTGACATTACATTCTAAAAGAGCAGTAGTACTGGGATTACTTATTTGACCCAATATCTACTATTGATTTAACAGATTTATCCATATCCTCAATCATTTCTTCAATTAGAGCATTGAATTTGGCGGAAGCCTCTTCATAGGGGACGCCCAACTCAGTAATAGCGCTTTGAATAAATTGCTTTCTACTTGCCGCAAGAATTTTTAAATTTTCGTTCGTTATACCTACACGCTGCCAGATAGTTCTAATTAACTCTTCTTTATTAGTCATCTTTATTAATCCTTTTATTATCGGTGATTAGTAACAATGGCCGGTAATGACCTCATTACTGGCATTGAATCAGATGGATCGTCAAACCGCAACGGGTCGTATTAGCCAGTTCATTATTGACAAAGAACGAATAATCGAATGGCTGCTTTGGATAATTTTGCTGGCTTTTTTACGTAATTTTAGGTGGCTTTATGGGTTGATAATACACACCGCTACTGTATAAAAAACACACCAAATGAAGCCTAGGTATACCCTAAGGCAACTAGCAGAAAACGACCTTGAAGAAATCTGGCTGTCTTCTCTTTATGAATAGGGTATTGATTGGGCGGATAGATACTCAGGTGTCCGTTAAAACGGAATGTCGTCGTCATAAGGCGCATCAAAATTGTCATGACTGCCGCCTTGTGGTGTTGAAGCCTGTGTGCCCGATGCTTGATACGCTTGTTGGCCGTGGCTGGATTCGTTCTTTTTACCAATCAAATCAATAATATTAGCGTTAATCTCAAGGCTGGTTTTCATACTGCCGTCATTGGCTTTGTATTCATTTTGGGTCAATTCGCCAGACACAAACACCTGCTGCCCTTTTTTAAGATAGTTTTGCAAGTTGCCTTCGGCGCGTTTGCCAAACAACGCCACCCGTATCCATAAGGTTTGCTGTTTGTCGCCGAAGCCGATGTTATTGGCGACTGTTACACTTAATACCGCCAAGCCCGATGGGGTATAGCGCACTTCTGCATCACGCCCGACCGTACCGGTAAAACTGAATACATTGCTCATTGTTTGCTCTTACGTCAGTTAATGTTGCCGATATTATCGTAGGGTTTTCAAATATGACAATAACTAATATGCGCCATTGCCGTTTTCATCAATTGAACGCTACTGTTTCAAGGTATATAGTAAGCGCTCATTACGATCATTAGGAGAAACATCTCATGCTGAATATCATCCTTATGTTAATCCCATTTGCTATTGTAGTTGTGCTGGTGCTTACTTCCCGACAGCCGGACGATTTCAAGATTACCCGATCAGCCAGTATTTCCGCCCCCGCCTCAGCCATATTTCCGCACGTCAATACGTTGCAAAAGTGGAATGCCTGGTCGCCTTGGGCGAAATTAGATCCCGATTCCAAAAGTACATTCGAAGGGCCGGAGGAGGGTGTCGGTGCAAAAATGAGTTGGGCAGGCAACAACAAGGTCGGGGTAGGGAGCATGACCATCACCGAAAGCCGTCCTAGCGAATTCATCCAATTTAAACTGGAATTCCAAAAGCCGATGCAAGCCACTAATACGGCGGAATTTAGCTTCAATTCCGAAGGTGACCAAACCAACATAACCTGGACGATGACAGGAACCAACAACTTTATGGGCAAAGTTATGAACCTATTCATGAACTGCGACAAGATGGTCGGTGGGCAGTTTGAGAAAGGCTTAGCGGATTTGAAAAAGGTGGTTGAAGGAGCAAAATAATATCTCTTTGTAGTGGCTTGGATGCGGGTGCGTAGCCTGTATGGAGCTTGCGTAATCCTGGAATCAGTGCCTTTCACATTCCCGTCACGTTACACTACATACGGGCTACCTACTTTGATGGCAGTATCTACAAGCTTACAATTCCACCCGTATGCCGATCTCAATAACCCTTTCCACTGGAATCCTGAAAAACTCGATTGCGCTGGACGAATTCTGAAATAGGTACCGCGACAATGGCCTACGCCAAGCGGGCATGATACTTCTGCGTTTGAAAGTGATGGATTCCCTGCCCACAAAAAAAGACACTTTTTTTAAGTCGAGGACCAAGCCATATTGTTCAAGCAAGCCGTGGGCACACAATTCCAATGCCCGACGCACGTCTTGCTGCTGGGTAAAGCCGAAGTAGAATTTTACCCGGTAAAATCGTTGATTTTCCCCGTACGACCTGATTTTAACCCGATGCGCCTCATCGACATAAGGCTCGTCTTTGGTGACGATAGTCAATACGATAATCTGCTCGTGCAAGACGTGATTGTGTTCCAGGTTATGCAAGAATACCAGTGGTACACCGTGCAAACTGCGGGTCAAGTAGATTGCCGTGCCTTTAACGGTGACGGGCGGGTTGTTCCTCAATTCAGTTTCAAGCTCCTCAAACAACATCCGCTTATCGTTCTGGTGCGTTAACAGCAATTCGCGGCCTTTCATCCAGGTGGTAATAATGAAGAAGATGACGCCGGCGACCACTAACGGCAACCACCCACCCGTGGGGATCTTCAGGCTATTGGATGAAAAAAACAGGAAATCGACCATTAGGAAAGTTAACAAAAAAATCAGGCTGGTAGGCTTGTTCCATTTCCAAAGTTTGCGGATGACTATGAATGCCAGGACGGTATCGATAATCATGGTGCCGGTCACTGCGATACCGTAAGCGGAAGCGAGTGCCGATGAAGACCGGAAACTCAATACCAACACAAAGACCGAAAACATCAACATCCAATTGACAGCGGGGACATAGACCTGCCCCATTTCGTCGCCGGAAGTATGGAAAATAGCCATGCGTGGGCAGTAACCCAATTGTATCGCTTGTCGCGTCACAGAAAACGCACCTGATATAACGGCTTGCGAGGCGATGACGGTCGCCAGTGTCGATAACACCAACAAGGGGTATAACGCCCAAGCAGGTGCAAGCAGATAGAACGGATTTTGGATAGATTCAGGATGGGCAATCAACAACGCGCCTTGCCCAAAATAGTTCAGCAATAAGGCGGGAAAGACGAAGCCCAGCCAAGCGTAACGGATAGGTTTCAGGCCGAAATGCCCCATGTCGGCGTACAGGGCTTCCGCGCCCGTGATAGCCAGCACCACCGCCCCCATAATCAAAAAGCCGTGAAAGCCCAGTTCCCACAGTATATGCACCGCATAATACGGATTAACCGCCATCAACACGTCCGGGTTCTGGATGATGTTGACACCGCCCATGATAGCCAAGATAACGAACCAGAGGCACATGACGGGCGCAAAAATCTTTCCAACCGCACCTGTCCCCTTGGCTTGGGCGATAAACAAGACGCTCAAAACCACGATGGTGATTGGCAGCACATAATGTTCCAACGTGGGGGCAACGACTTGTAGGCCTTCCACCGCACTCAGTACGGATATGGCGGGCGTGATGATGCTATCGCCGTAAAACAGGGTTGCGCCCAATAAGCCGAGGGTCACTATTAAGCGCATTCGTCCCGGATTGTCGTGCGAGCCGTGTAATGCCAAGGTCATCAACGCCATGATGCCGCCTTCGCCTTTATTGTCGGCACGCATGATAAAGATGGCATATTTGATGGTGACCACCAAAGTCAATGACCAAAAAATCAGCGACAGCACACCTAAAACATGGTTGTTGTCGATGGACAAACCGCCATGGAAGACTTCCTTGAGGGCATACAAAGGGCTGGTGCCAATGTCACCGAAGACGACGCCAACTGCGCCTAAGACCAGTCCGGTCATTTGTTGTTTGGAATAGTTTTCTGATTTTGCAGTCATTTGAACGGTTACATAAACACTAAGGGCGTAAGGGGTTGTGAAAGCATTTAAATAACTGGAGTATCAATCTATGTGTGTATTCCAAAAACTCAAACCTTTGACAGCTTTGTAAGTGTACCAATATATCCCGAATGTTATCGGATTTGCTCAAGAAATTAAAGCCATAAGCCTGTCTTGGCCTAGCGATACTGGCTTACAAAATCAAGCAATAATGCGGTAGCACGGCGAGTATTTCTTCCCCGGCAGTTTCATACGGTGTTGTGCGACAAAAGATGCCAACAGGGTATCCATTAATGTCATGATGTGGCTGTCACCGTGAATTTCAAAATGGCCGTATTGCTCGATGGCACGTATCCCAGAATCTTTGACATTACCCGTCACAATGCCGGAAAAGGCGCGACGCAGATTGGCGGCGAGCAGATGCTTGTCTTGGTCTTTGTGTAAAGCCAGGGTTTTCATGTTGACGTGGGTGGGATTAAAGGGTTCTTGGAAAACAGGATCGATCTTTAGCTGCCAATTAAAATAATAAGCATCGCCGTGATGTTTACGAAACGCCCGGACTTGGCTGATTCCCGCCTGCATTTCCCGTGCAACCTGTCCCGGGTCGTCGATAATGATTTGATACCTGCGCTGGGCCTCACTTCCTAATGTGGCTGAGATGAAGTTGTCGATTTGCTCGAAATAGGCTTTTGCGCTATCAGGGCCAGAAAAAATCAACGGAAACGGCATATCCTTATTATCGGGATGCAGCAGGATACCTAAGATATAAAGGATTTCCTCCGCCGTACCTGCACCGCCGGGAAAAACAACAACCCCATGTCCTGTGCGGACAAAGGCTTCCAGGCGTTTTTCAATATCCGGCAAAATCACAAGGTCATTGACGATGGGATTGGGCGATTCTGCCGCGATGATACCGGGTTCGGTGATACCCAGATATTGCCCGTTTTTGATACGCTGTTTGGCATGACCGATGGTTGCGCCTTTCATGGGGCCTTTCATCGCACCGGGGCCGCAGCCGGTACAAATATCTAACCCACGTAAGCCCAACTCATGGCCGACCAACTTTGAATAGTCGTATTCTTTGCGGCTGATCGAATGGCCCCCCCAGCACACAACCAGCTTGGGGTTGGTCATCGGTCGTAAAATATTGGCATTACGAAGGATATGAAAGACGGCATTGCTGATGCCGCTGGACGTTTCTAGCTCGAAGTGCGGGTTATGGTTTATCTCATTGTCCGCATAGATAATGTCCCTCACGACAGCAAACAGGTGTTCGTTGATCCCCTTAATCATGACGCCGTCAACAAAAGCTTGTGCAGGGGCGTTCTTTAATCGCAACTTGATGCCGCGCTGTTCTTGTACGACCCGAATTTCAAAGTCGGGATAGCGCTCCAGTAATTCCTTGCCATCATCCATCGCGCTGCCGCAATTCAATACCGCCAATGCGCAATTCCGGAAAGTCTGGTACAAACCTCCTTGGCTGCTGTCCAGCAACTTGCCGACTTCTTGTCTGGACAATACCTCAAGTCGGCCATCGGGTGAAATTTGTGCGTCAATTACGTCGTGTTTCATTATTTTCTATTGTGTTGTGTCGTTCAAAAACAAATACCTTAATCGCCGCCAACCACTTTTTGGCGGTTTCAGTGAGTGGCCTTAAAAGGGTTGCCAGGCTTAAGCTGGGGGCGATGGCGCGATAAATTCGGCTTCTGGTTGTCCTTTAAAAAGTAAGCAGAAATCCAAAAACGGGTTTTAGGTTCATTTTCCACTTTACTTAATTAACGAAAGCGGCGGTCGTAGGTTTAGGCGGGCTGGGGAGTTTAGGTAGGTAGCCTTTGTACCAGCTGTCCAAGGTCTTTTCCAAGTGTACGGCCAAGGCGCGGACGGTGATATGTTCTATGCCGCCAGTGACGGGATCGAGGCCGATGGAGGCGTAGATGTTGCCCAATGCGCCATACACGTCCGCCAGATTTTGCTCTTTTTCCAGTTGCGAAGCCAAGGCCGCCGTGGCGGCGTGGATGCGCTCAAGATCTGAACCCGCGTCACTGGCAGCCTGGTTGGCCGTGGCTGTGTAAATGCCGGCATCTATCTTGCTAAGCTCCTTGGCGTTTTTATAGCTGTCTAGCGCCTTGATATACTGTTGGTAACCGACATTGACCTGAACGACGGCGGCTACGCTGAGCGCTTTCCGTCGGATTTTAGCAACTTCAACTTGGGTTTCTGCAGATTTCCATATTTTGGGGGCCGCAATCAAATTGACCAAGTTGACAGATGTGCGAACGCCAGCTTCTAACCAAAAATTGTTGACCAGGAAATGGTTGGAATCGAAATTTAAGCCTATCGGAATAGTAAGACCTGGCAACACCTTGAGCATTTCTTTATAGACATCTGCCCGACTGATACGCTCTTGATAGATTTCTTCCCTTAAATCGCTACGATAAAACAAGCTAAGGTTTTCCAGGTCGGCAACGTTGGTATTAAGTTCGGGCGGCTCTGGGGTTTTTTCTGGTTTCGCCAAAGTGAAGCTGGTATGCAAAGGAGCGTTGATCAATCCTGCCAGCTTGGGCTTGGCGACCAGCAGGTCGGCCCTGAGCTTTTTGAGTTGGTCAATGATGCGCAATAAGCTGCGCTGATATTCCAGTACGGCGATGATCGGTTGGAGACGGTCGCCTTCAATCGTCCTGCTTACTTCCAGCGCATGTTCCGCTTCTTTCAGGACGGGTTCAAGTCCGGGCAGCAAACGCTCGGCGATACTGGCCCCCCAATAGGCTTGCAAGACATCTTTGATTAGGTTATTGACGACTTTGCGGCGACGTTCTTGGGCGATGAGGATGCGGTCGGCCTGTTGCTTGGCCTGGAAATAACTGACCCCGAAATCCAAGATATTCCACGTGAAGGTCAGGTCAGCCAAACCGTGGCTGGCATCTTGTGAAGTGGACGACCGCAAGGTTTGCTGACCGGTGTAGAAATCGGCGCTCGATGAACCCAATTTTTGCTCCCTGAAGGAATAACCTGCATTTGCCGTCAGCTTGGGCAGCATGTTGACCGTCGCGACTTCCAGTTGGGTGTCTTGGAGTACGGCCTCCATCAGGGCTAGGCGGTGGTCGAAATTGTACTTGAGCGCGCGCGCCAGGGCATCGTAGAAGGTCAGCGGTCGGGTGATGGGTTCTTGTTTGGCGTACATTTCGGTTTGGTCTTGCCACATCGAGGATAGCCGTTCATCGGGGCTGATGGGCATGGGGTTGATGTTGCAGCCCGCAAGGAGCAAAACCGTCAATGAGGCGGAAGCGACTATTTTTGAATAACGCACGAATTATCCTCGTCAATAATTATTATATTAAAACCAGTGATATTTAAGGGATCAAAATATCGGATTTTTTATTGCATTATGTGACGTTCAAATCAAATGAGGATCAATTTAGCGCAACGATTTCCAAAAATAACAGGCTCAACAATGGTTAAAATCTCCGTGTTTTAAGAATAGCAGAATATAAACAATAAACAGTCGACAACAGCAGTTAAAACGGGCGCAACTTAACCTCTTGCTGCATAAATATCAATAAAATCATTTAGCTATTTAAAATAGTTAAGATTACTTTAATCTCAGTTTCAACCCTGCGCAACAAAAAAAAACTTGGTCGCATTTTTCCCCCAGTAACTGTGCAGCCTTACCGGATATGTCCACATATTTTCGGGCTAATGGGTTATCAGGAATGACACCAAACCCAACTTCATTCTGCACGAAGACCATATCGGATGGCAACAACAAAACGTCAGTTAGCTCCTGTAAGATCCGTCCCTCAGTATGCTGATGATAAAGCATATTGTTCAACCACATAGACACGCATTCAATTAATACGGGAGTCGGGTGTTTCTTTAATACATTCAGCAATTCGATGGGTTCTTCTAACGTGATAAAGCCGTCTTGCCGACGTTGTTGATGGGCGGTAATACGATCCCGCATCTCATCATCGATAAACTCAGTCGTTGCCAGGTAATAGGGCTTTTGCTTTGTTTGCTCCAAAATATAGGCTTCCGCAAGACGCGATTTGCCGCTTTTAATTCCGCCGATGAACAAAATTTTCATGATCCTGCCTTCAATAGCCCTACCAGATGATCTAGATTAATATTTTCTCCTACTTTATCCGCAAATTGTTGAATTTCCGCTTCACGATAACTACGAAAGCCGTAACCCCGATATGCCGGGTTCAGTGCGTTAAAGTAGTTGTTACGAAAATTGTCGTTATCAAAAACACCATGCACATGGGTCCCGCAGATTTGCGGGCTTTGGTAATACAGGGGATAACGGTCCATGCGGCCATAATGGATTTCATAGCCTTTGGCCGGAAAACCAAACAATGAATAACTGCCGCTCGCCAGCACCTTGGGGTTTTGGTAAACCACGTCATCGTCGATAAACCCGAATCCCGTTTCCGAGCTTGAGGTGCTGTGTTCCAGCGCATCGGGGTCGTGCAGGTTTTGGCAAAGCATCTGGTAACCGCCGCAAAGCCCGAATATTGGCTTATTGAACGACTTGATTTCCTGGTATAAGCCTTGGCTTTTTAGCCAGCGCAGGTCTTTCATAACCGTTTTGCTGCCGGGCAATAAAATTAGGTCAAACGTTTGCAAGGTGCGGTAGGCATGGACTAATTCAACCTCGATCTCGCTGTCCGCCATTAGCGCGTCGAAGTCGTTATAGTTGCTTAATCCGGGATAGCAAATCACGGCGACGCGGATTTTGGGCTGCCCCAACCTTTGCCGATAATTGTCGAGCGACTGTGAATCTTCCATGTCGATATTCAAGGGCATGTAAGGCAGTACGCCCAAGACAGGTACGCCAAACCGTTCCTTGATAATGCGCTCACCGTCAGTAAAAAAACGGCGGTCGCCGCGAAATTTGTTGACGACCACGCCAATCAGGTTTTCCCGCATAATCGGCCCCATCAGCGCCAATGTGCCGTAAATGGAGGCAAACACGCCGCCGCGTTCGATGTCCGCGACCAGTATGTTTTTGGTCTTGAATGTATGGGCGATGAAACTATTGGAAAGGTCTTTGTCGAGTAGATTCAGCTCGACCGGTGAGCCTGCGCCTTCGGCAATGACGACATCATAGTCTTGTTGCAATTGTGAAAATGCCCGCGCCACGTGTTCTTGCAAGCTAATGATGTCATCGTAATAATCGCCTATCGACTGGTTTTTATACACTAAGCCATTCACGATGACTTGCACGGAGCTGTCACCGTATGATTTCAACAAGACCGGGTTAAACAAATGGCTAGGTGCCACCCGTGCGGCTTCTGCCTGTAGGCATTGCGCCCTTGAGATTTCCCGCCCCCCTGGGGTAACCGCAGAATTATTGGAGACATTCTGTGCCTTAAACGGCGCGACGCGAAAGCCACGGTCAGCAATAAGGCGGCATAATGCCATCGTGACGGTGCTTTTCCCCGCATCGGAGCTGGTACCAAAAACGGCTAGKGGGTGCATGGTTATTGGTTAACGGAATGTATGTACGTGTAATCGTCAAGATATTGCAGTTTATGTACCGAGCCAGCGTCAATACGAAACTTAAAGGCGTTGACAGGGGGTAATTCCAGGATATGGGCGAGGAGGGCGCGGATAACGCCGGCGTGGGTGATAAGCAACACTTGTCCTGCGGGCTTGTTTGCCACCAGCTCGTCCCAAAAACCGCCTGCACGCCGGCACAAATCGCCGAAGCTTTCGCCGTTGGGCGGCGACATTGTCACAAAGTTTTCCGTCCAAATTTTTAGCCGTTCGGCATCTATGTCGTCAAAGCGTTGGTTTTCCCAGTCGCCAAAATTAACTTCCTGCAATCGCCCGTCTAATTTAACGGGTTTACCAAAAGTTTGCGCCAGTTGGGTGCAGCGCCTTAACGGGCTGCTGGCTATCAGGCAATCTGGCGATAACTCGGGCAGTTTTTCACGGATTAGCTGCGCCTCGGCGATGAAGCTATCGGCCAATGCGACATCGCTTTGACCATAACATAACCCGTTTACGGTATCGGTTCGGGTATGGCGGATCAGGTAAATGTCCACAATGCGTTAACCGTGAGATAAAAAACGGTTTCCCCGACTTGCTGGCTAGCGCCTAAGCAGTCTCCGGTATAACCCCCGATGTGGCGATAGAAATAACGGCCCAATTGCCAATTGACCAACAATAACGCCGGTATGGCTAGGCTACAGTGAATCGGCAGCAATAACAAAGGGAATAAGGCCGTCATGCCGGCAAACAGCAAGTCTTGTGACGTGGGCTTGTAAAATGCCGAACTGATTTTGCTGTTGTAGCTTCGGGAGTAATCATACTGCCGCATCAGTAGCTGCGGTAGAAAACGGCTAAGCGAATGTCCCGCCAGCAATATCAGCGGCACTGACGGTGCGGGCAAGGTACTGAGCAGGCTAATTTTTAGGGACATCAATAACACCAGGCCAAGTGCACCATACACGCCAATCTGCGAGTCTTTCATAATGTCCAGGACGCGCTGCTTGTCATAACCCCCACCGAAGCCGTCGCAGGCATCGGCAAAACCATCTTCGTGAAATGCGCCCGTCAGAAAAATCCCTGCCATTAAAGCCAGTATCACTGAGGTTGTTTGCGCCCATAACAGGTTCGCCAGATAAAAGCCCAATCCCGTTAAACCACCCACCACCCAACCGACCAGGGGCAGATAAATACTGGCTTGCGGCAACTGGCTGTAGTCCTGATTTTTGGGCGCAGGAAGGCGGGTATAAAAACTAAGGGCCAGGAAGAATAGTTTTACGTGCTGCATTTAGTTGCACGTTTTCTCATCAATGCCAGCATCCACAAAGGTTGCCATCTCGTTTAAGAACAGCACCGCTGACTGGATTAAGGGAAAAGCAAGCGCAATGCCTGAACCTTCGCCCAAGCGTAAGTCCAGGCTTAGCAATGGCTTGGCATTGAGGGTTGCCAATAAGGCTTGATGGCCTTGTTCGGACGAAACATGACTGAACACGCAATATTCCAGCACTGCCGGATACAGTTTGTAAGCGACCAGTAGCGCAGCGCTGGCAATAAAGCCGTCGACCAGGATCAGTATCCCCGACTCGGCGGCCTTGAGGTATGCACCCACCATCATGGCGATTTCAAAACCGCCGAAAGTCGCCAGCACGTCTATCGGTTTCGCAATGCCTTGGAAACCCTGCTTAAGTCCTTCGCCAGGCTCAGGACGAACGGTAGCGTGTTGGTTCCGTTCGTGGTGAGCCTGCACCACAGGCACTTCCGTTGGTCGTCGAGCCATGGGTGGAATCAACTCATTATGGAAGTCCAAAGCTTGTTGCAACACATCGTACTTGTGCTGCAATTGGCCATCGTCCAACCCCGTTCCACGACCCACACATTGCGCTAAAGGCATGTCAGCCAAGCAATGCACGAGCAGCGCCGCTGACGACGTGTTGCCTATCCCCATTTCACCAAAACCAATGCAGTTGCAACCTACCTGATGTTGTTGCATTACCAATTCCGCTCCTTTTTGTATAGCTGTTTCGCACTGGCTTGAAGTCATTGCAGGTTCAGCGAGGAAGTTTTTTGTTCCCTTAGCTATTTTTGCATCAATCAGTTTGGGATGACCGCTAAAAGCCCCCTCTCCCTCTGGGAGAGGGTTGGGGTGAGGGAAATCAGCATTCACCCCGGCATCCACAATCAACAATTCCAAGTTGTGTTGCCTTGCAAAAACACTGATTGCCGCACCGCCCGACAAAAAATTGGCGACCATCTGTGCGGTAACCGTTTGCGGATAAGCACTTACGCCGGACTCCACGATGCCGTGATCGCCCGCAAAAATCAGGAGTGTCGGCTGGTTTAAATGCGGTGTCAGGGTGTTTTGGATCAAGCCGATTTTCAGCGCGAGGCTTTCCAATTGCCCTAACGCACCCAACGGTTTGGTCTTTTGGTCGATTTTTGCTTGTAAATCCGCAGCCAGATCGGGCGAAACCGGATTGATGGTGAAGTCTATCGGCACGGGTTATTCCAGGTATTTTCAAACAGCAGGTCAGCGATGTCCTTGCGTTCCGCCCACCGTTCCTGCTCAAGCATGGGCTTATCGTAGAATTTTTCCACATGCCCCAGGCATAAGATAGCAACGGGTTGGCTGTCTACGGGCATGTTTAATAGCGTCCTCAACGCCTTCGGTTCAAATAGGGACACCCAGCCCATGCCCAATCCTTCCGCCCTGGCGGCGAGCCACATATTTTGGATGGCGCACGAAAGGGACGCCAAATCCATTTCCGGCAAGGTGCGGCGGCCAAACACATAATCCTCGCGCCGTTCGCACAAGGCGGCAACCAATACTTCGCCGCATTCCAGCAAGCCTTCGACTTTCAGCTTCATGAATTCATCTTCACGCTCGTTTAAGGCTTTGGCGGTCAGGATTCGTTCTTGCTCCACCAGCGTGTGGATGTCCTTGCGTACTGTGGAATCGCTGATACGCATAAACCGCCACGGCTGCATAAAACCCACGCTAGGTGCATGGTGTGCCGCATCCAGCAAGCGCCTGAAAATTTCAGGGTCTACCGGATCAGGCAAAAAATGACGTACGTCGCGGCGTTCGTAAATAGCGCGGTAAACGGCGGCGATGTCGGGGTCAGGGTAGCGGTGTTGGGGCATTGTTATTAAATTGAGGGCAGTAGGATGCGGTGAGGTACGAACCGCATCGTTCGTGTTTCGCGATTGATGCGGTTCACTTTGTTCACCACATCCTACGTGCTTTCGTGCTCATGATTCGGCATAAAGTTTTGGGTTAGTTGCACCGATTTTTGGCATCAACTTGAGCTGCTGGTTAGCTCATTATCTTTAACTTCTTGAAGATATCCCCTGAAGTGGTTCTTTCCGTATTTTTCATTCTCATCTTCTTCATAACCACTCATATAGTAAAATTCTTCACCATCAGCGAACCCCGAAACTTTTTTATTGATTGTATACAGAAATCCTTTTTGTATTTCGTGCACCACTTCAGAACTGGTTCGTGCTTTAGCATAAACCTGATGTCCAATATAAATTGAGGGCGGTTCGAATGAATTCTCTCTTCCTGGCCACTTTCTTAGTTGCTCATGTTCCTTCTTCTTTAAAACGATATTTATCGCTAAGTCTAAGCAGTAGCCAAGATTCTGTTCGTTTGCGGCATTGGGTGGAAACTCAAGATCATAATTAACTTTCCAGTCTCCATCTTTTTCAAATCTAATCACTGCAGGTGTTAGTCTTCTCAAATTTTCTACTTCAGAAGTACTCACACCCCACTCAAGTGCATCAAATCTAATTTTTTCATGATCTATTTGGATGTAGTCATCTGGCGATTTTACATGCTCTTCGATCCACTGTTTATTGCGAGTCCAATATGGTGCTTTCATTCCGTTTCTTGCCAGCATCAGACCTAAACTTATATCGTTACTATCAATATC
>NZ_AYLO01000069.1 GCF_000496735.2 Methyloglobulus morosus KoM1 | reverse complement strand
GCTGGCGATGGCTCATCCGATGGTTATATCACCAAAAAAGTGACGATATCCAATGTTTGGAAGAAAGCAAGGGTTGCCATTGCCTGGCAAAACCGGGGCACTTACACTTATGACCACCGGGGCGACGCCCACCCCATCGGCCAAGACCTGGATTTGAGCGTGTATGGGCCAACCGGCGCATACGTTGGTGGTTCCCTGTCTTGGGACAACCCTTACGAGGTGGTCAATTTCACCCCTAGCGTCAGCGGCACTTATACGATCAAGGTAAAACGCTACGCCAACCGTGACGGTGGTTCAGCTTTTCGTATGGGGTTGTTAATCAACACCTATTAAGTTTAATTTTTTAAGCTAACAAGCCCGTATGTTCATACGGGCTTTTTTATCCCGCCCATTGTTTATCTTAAATTTTTCTGGTATTACTAAAAGAGAAATTCAGTAAGCCATAAACTTCTGGCATTTCAATTCCACTTACAGATACAAAGTACTAATTAACAGGCTCAATTAGAGAATTGTTATGTTATGGGAGAGATTTTGACTAAACTTACCTGTAGTTTCTTGATTTCATAAACGCCAATTCTTGCACTTATCGGGCTTTTCCATCTCAGATTAATTGATTTTATCTTTTAGAAATTCTCAATTTAATCGATTCTATCCTGCGGCTAAAAATGAGGTTTGTGATTACAAAGACCATTATTAGGGAGAAGACCGCCTATATCGATAGCAGCCACTCGAAAATTTTAATTTCGTTTGACTTTGATCTGGCAATTTCGGCCAACTCCGGACTCTCACAGTTTCCAATAGCTGACCTACAAACTGCCCTTAGCGGACGCTTAAATGTCCAGCCAAAACAGTGTCAACACTTTTGATGTGTGTTGGCAATAGTGGAGTTGAAAGCGTTAAGCCACATTCATTCGTTTATTCAATTATTGCTTGGTGAAAGCGACAGGGGACAAGAACCCCAGTCACGCTTGTTTACGTTGTCGGTTATACCCACGGGGCACAAATAAAAAACTTCTATATATTCGGCAATTTCCTGTTTTGCCTGATGACGAGTTGGCTAATTTCTATGGTGTACCCGTTCATTTTTCAACGTACCCCAAAAGCTTTCCATAAGGGAGTTGCCCCAACAATCACCTTTACGACTCATGGATGGCCGCATGCCAAACTGGACAGGTACTTTTTGGTAGGCACAGTACTGGCTGCCACGGTCGGAATGTAAGATCAATCCTGGCTTGGGTTTTTGGTTTCTGACGGCACGAAATAGTGCTTGGATAACGAGGTCTTTGGTCATTCTTTCATTCAGCACGTAACCAACCAACTCGCCGCCAAACAAGTCTTTAATCCCTGCCAAGTACGACCGAAGGAAGTCCCACCAGGAATAACCACCCTTCAGCCGTTGGGATGTAGGTTATGTCACTCACCCAAGCTTGGTTGGGCGCTGGAACAGTAAAATCCCGTGCCAACAGGTTAGGGGCAACGGGCAACGTATGTTTGGAATGGGTCGTCGCATTAAACTTTCGCTTTTGTTGGCACCGTAAACCCAACTTTCGACGGATGCGCTTACTTCGGCCAATACCCACGAAGATGCTGCAGTCGGCTTGGGCCGTAAGTCTCACGCGTTCTTTGATGGGATGCTTTTGTTTCTTGCTCCAGGCGTGCATTTTCACGGTTTCGTGGCGAAGGTGGACGCACTAACCAGGCATATTAGCCACTTTCCGAAACCTTAAGCACCCGACCCAATGCCGCTACCGGATAATCTTTCCGCCATCCCTTAATCCGGCCAACCTTCACGCCGACGTCCTCACGAAGGTTGCCGTGCACTTTTTTAACAGGTCTCGCTCCACCATTTTGACTTCGGCCAGTTCCCGTTTTAGTCTTGCCAGTTCAAGTTCCAGGCCACTCAAGGGTTTATGGCTTTTACCGACTTCCCCTAGTTTTCACTGACGGGCTGCCGCAACCCAATTTTTAAGAGCGCCTTTAGGTAACGAAAGGCGGATTAGCAATTTCAGTTATTGTTAATTTATTTTCCAGGCGAAACCGTACGGCTTCACCTCTAAATTCTGGGCTGCAAACCCCTTTGGGTAATCGTTACATTTGTCCTCCGTTTCTTCTCATTTTATCGAAACTTTGGACTCTATTCTTTCCAGCTTACATCACCATCCATACCGATGCTTTCATGGCATTAAATAGTTTGGGGGCGGTCACCATTATGTCGCCAAAGTGACGCCGTCATAATTGGCGACCGAATGGCTGTCTTTGGTGCATGTCGTCATCAGCAATTTTAAGACCTTTGTGCTTGGCACATACCACGGCATCTCCGGAAAATATGTCCAGGAATATCTCGATGAATACGCTTATCGGTTAAACAGACGATTTTGGGAAGCGGAGATACCGAACCGGTTATTAAGGCTGGCAGTCAATCATCGGCAGGTTATTTTTCAACCTGTAGTTTGCGCATAGCCATTTAATTTTATTATAAAAAGACATGTTGGTTGATCTTCGGGCTTGGCGAGCCGAACAACGAGAAGAGACGCATCATGCCATAAGAAAGCTTAAGCCCTTCGAAATGGGGCTGCAAAATATAACGCCGTATTTGTACCCAAATACAGGAAGTAGTATTGTAAGAAAAGATACGGAAATTATTGAGGTCGGAGTTTCATATAGCTTGTGGGGCAGTGGCTGAGCAAGGTACTGGGAGGCCGCTTGGTGCAAAACCATGTCCATATGCTGATCCAAATCCCGCCGAAATATGCCGTATCAGAAACGGTGGGATAATTGAAAGAGCAAGGCCGTGGGATGATGGGGCATTTTAAATAACCACTGAACTTAACAATGGTAGTCCTTGGAACCGTTAACAACCGACAAGCCCACGCTTTTGGGGGACGTGATATGTCTGTCTTATTTCGTCTATAATTATCCTCAACCAGCAACTTAAGCTTAAGTATTTATAATAAAGGGTCTCCAACAAACGCAGCTAAAGTCCAGCAGATGATTGTCTAACCGTTTAAATCCATTCAACGGTTAGACTACTTTCTGATTACAATTGGGAGTTATTCGTCATCACCTTCATTTTCATTCTTTTCATGAGGAATGGTTATTTCGATTGTCCGGTCGTTACCGCTGGTTGGATGTTGGATGTTAACCCAGGCACGGCGTTTGTTGAAAGGGTCGAAATACAGGCCACTAAATTCTGACCCTGGTGTGCCATTAGAAGCCCAACGGCCTATGCCTTCGCCTGCATCCAGCAAGTCGCCGTCTTTATTCAAGTCTTTAGCAAACCAAATGTCATCGTCCGAGCCTCCGTTACGGTCTTCAACAATATAAATATTGCCGTCATGATCGAGAGCCAAGTTATCAGGGCTTCTCAAGGCGGTACCAACCGCAACCCCAGTTGCCAAATCAATGCTGCTTTGGTTGGCGAAGACGGAAATAGTCTTTGCTTTCAGGTCAAGCCGATAGACTTCGCCGGTTGTGGTTGTCGCCACGTAAAGGTATTCTTTGTCCCTAATAGTTTGGATCTGTAAATCTTCAGGTCGCTGGTAACCTGTGCCTTTGAATGCAGCTAGATTAGTTGTGTTACGGGCATCAACGGAGGTAACTCCACCATTCAATGGGTCAACAAAGGTCAGCGCCCCAGGTAAACCTGCACCATTTTCGTCGGTAATAGCTACCCAGTTATAAGCGCCAGTGGCGTTAGGGGTATTGCCATCACCGACGCGGAGAACGAAAGTTTGGCCTGCGGCAAAATAATCTGCCTTGCCCGCCAAGACCTTGGCCATCCTAGCTTTGGGGACATACTTGTAGATGCTGCCGCCATCCGGTTCTAAGCCACCTAAGCCCAGTTCATCGATGAAGTACATATTGCCCTCTTTATCGAATTGGATACCTTCATGCGAGGTCCGTGGGATGACATTCTGATGAACTAAGTTTGCGCCGTCATTGCTGGCGGGCGTAAGCGGGTTAAGTATTGCGGGCGCAGTCAATGGGTTTTTCATCTCAAACAAGCGTCCGTTTGGGCCAGTATGTCCAGTAGCCACGGTTTCCCAAGATTCTTCTGCTGTGATAAATGTACCCCATGGCGTCCAAAAAGAAGGGTCGAAAGATTCATGGTTTGATTGACTTTGCCAGATAGTGTCGGTCACGCCCATTCTCAGGTCGTGGCGCTGTATGCCCGCAATGTCACCCTCAAATACAGTAAACAAGAACCGGCCTTTATAGCGACCTGTTTCGTTTAGGGTATTCATATCCCATGCAGCAGGATTAAGAAGTTCATTCGTTCCGTTGGGCTTGCCGGCATCCATTTGTGTATGGCGGTCTGCAATAGAAACTTGGTTAAAGTTAAGGTTGCCTAGGGTAATGGGAGCCGATTCATCGGTGGTTGGGCCTGCAGATGCCGATAACGGCGTGAAGTCAGAAAAGCGCGTACCATCAGCAAATACGCTATTGCTTGCCAGAGCCATGCCAATAGCGAGAGCAAGTCTTGTGCGAAGTAGATTATTATTCATTTTAAACCTCAAAAGCTTATAAATAGTTATTTGTAATCAAAAACCAGCCCCTAGTAATTTCCTTATACTAAAGCGGATGTGTTATTTGCCAGCACATGGGCATTTATTATCCACCCAAGGACTGGCAGATCTTTTATACTTGATTGGTATTACAATTCTTTTACAGCAGTCAAAATTGAAACCACATACGCTGAAAATCTTGGAAACGTAGCGATAGCGGAGTGAAGATTTTTAGTCCCCAGCAGCGATAGGGCTGGGCGATTCCACGTAGCGCTTTTTGCGGAGTGGAATTGCAAAGCATCACGGAATCGCGTCGAGTCATTGGGCAACCAGTTTTATGCCCCTGTTGGGCATAAAACGCGTCTAGCAGAGCCTGTCCTGAGCGTAGTCGTAAGGGGGAACGGCTGGGGCAGCCGAAGGCAATGCTGCCGCGTGATTTTTGCCGATTTTTCAAGCAGGATGTCCGGAAAAATCTTTCGCAAAAATAGCGGCACTATCATTCAACTCCATGCGATGACTGGCCGATGTTTTATTAGGATAAATCCAATCCATCGTAGTAGCTGTCACATTACCGTAAGTTTTCTGTCAACGTAATGCAACATTAATCCTCCATGATTGAGCCGCTGGTTCAAAAACGCCAGCCCAATACATAACATTATTTTTTTAGGAGGAGACGATGAAGAATTGCACATTCAAGCTGAAGGATCGCCTAACCTGCCTGGGAGCAATCATTGCTACAATCTGCTTGGCTAATGTCCAAGCTGCCCAACCAGAATTTATACCCACAGGGATGAGAATAACCCCAACCGCCGCCCAAAGCGCGGTGTTACAAAAGTTAAACCCCGATTTACCAAGCCGCCCTGATTATCTGGCCGATCATGCCGTCGATATGGTGGCCAGTCCCGACGGGAAAACACTCCTAATTTTGACCAGCGGTTTTAACCGTATGTCAGATGCGGCGGGTCAAGATGCGCCAGCAGAATCGAATGAATATGTTTTCATTTACGACATCAGCGGCGGTAATCCGGTTAAAAAACAAGTCCTGCAAGTGCCCAATACCTTTAACGGCATCGCCTGGAATCCCAATGGCACTGAATTTTATGTTAGCGGTGGCGTTGATGACAATGTCCATGTCTATCGCTTGACAGGTTCAACGTTTGCTGAGGACGGGGCACCCATCACACTAGGCCATAACAACAAAGGCGAAGGCCTTGGCGTTCGTCCTATGGCTGCCGGTGTATCGGTTAACGCCAGCGGCACGCAACTGCTAGTCGCCAATTTTTATAACGATTCGGTCAGCCTGATCGATTTAGCATCCCGTACTGAAGTCGATGAATTCGACCTGCGTCCGGGCAAAATCGATCCAGCCTTGGTTGGGAAAGCAGGCGGCACGTATCCATTGGCAGTGAAGTTCAAGGGCGACAATAAAGCTTATGTCAGTAGCCAACGTGACCGTGAAATCTTAGCCATTGCTATTAATGGCAACGAAGTCAGCTTGATGAAACGCGTCAAGACTGAAGGCCAGCCTACTAAAATGACAATGAACAAGGCGATGTCAAAATTGTATGTCGCCAGCGATAATGACGATTCAGTCATCGTGCTGGATACGCAGACTGACCACATAGTTGAAACCATCAAAACCATCGCGCCTAAGTTTTTATTCCGGAATAAAGACGATTTGCGCGGCGCCAACCCCAATAATGTCGCTTTGACGCCTGACGAACTTACTTTGCTAGTCACCAATGGCGGTACTAACTCAGTGGCCGTGATCCAGTTGGCAAACAAAATGCCAACTAAAGATGACCTTAAAAAATCCAAGGGCGACGACGACTCTTACCGCAGTAAGGTTGTTGGCTTAATCCCAACCGGCTGGTATCCGAGCGCAGTTATGGCGAAGGGTAAAATGCTGTATGTCATCAATGCGAAAGGGAATGCCGGCCCTAATCCAGAGGGTTGCAGGGATACCTTGTCGATTGCCCCTGGTTCTCAAAACGCCTGTGATGCCGCCAACCAGTATGTTTGGCAACTGGAAAAAGCAGGATTTTTGAGCATGCCGTTGCCTAATCCCGGTCAGCTGGCGCAATTGACCTGGCAAGTCGCCAAGAACAGCAATTTTCCAATCAGAAAGGATAATGAAAACGCCGAAAAAATGGCTAAGTTCTTGCGCAATAAAATCAAGCATGTCGTTTATATCGTCAAAGAAAACCGCACTTATGACCAAGTGTTGGGCGACCTGGCTATCGGGAATGGTGACCCTTCCTTAGCAATCATGGCACCGTTTAGCCCAAACCATAGAAAAATGGCGTTGGATTTCTTCACGATGGACAATTTTTATGACAGCGGCGAAACATCCGGAGTAGGCTGGAATTGGAGCACGGCGGCCAGGACCAACGACTCGATCGAAAAAACCCAGCCGGTCAATTATGCAGGCCGAGGGTTATCTTACGATTGGGAAGGCGGTAACCGTAACATCAATGTTTCGCAAGCAACTATTGAGGAACGTAAGGCAACAAACCCAGCCAATACTGACCCCGATATGTTGGCGGGAACAGCCGATATAGCCGCGCCGGATTCCTCTGGCGGCGAAGAAAACGGCGGGTACTTATGGAATACCGCGTTACGAAAAGGCTTAACAATCCGTAACTATGGCTTCTATGTCGGTAACCTGCCGGGCTTTAGGGCATTACCTGAAGATAAAGCAGCCAACCCTTTCGCGGCGGGCTTAAAGCAGTCTGTGCCTCTTAAACAGGCTTTAGCGCCTTATACCGACGAATATTTCCGCGGTTACGATCAGGATAATTCTGACTTCTATCTGTACAAAGAATGGGAACGTGAATTCGATCAATATTCAGATAAAGGTAAATTGCCAAACCTGACATTCATCCGTTTCCCGCACGACCATTTCGGCAACTTTTCCACGGCGAAATTCGGCGTTAATACGGTTGAAACCCAGATGGCCGATAACGACTACGCCACAGGCTTAGTAGTCGAAAAAATCGCCAACAGCCCATTCAAGGACGACACGTTGGTCTTTATCGTAGAAGACGATGCCCAAAATGGCGGCGACCATGTCGACCCACACCGCAGCATTGCCTATATCGTGGGGCCTTATATCAAACATGGCGCGCTTATCTCAAAGCCTTATACCACCGTCAGCTTTTTGCATACGATGTCCGAAATCTTGGGTTTGGAGCCGATGGGTCTGAATGACGGCTTGTCCGAATTCATGGATGTCTTCGACCTCAAGCAAAAAAATTGGACATATAAAGCAGAAGTGCCGGAAGTCCTTTACTCCACCCGCTTGCCATTGCCTGAACCTATTGTTTCCGCAGATAACCTTAAGAATGCGAAATGCAATTCACCTTACCTGCAAACAGCAAGTTACTGGTCAGACAAGATGGCAGGTCAAAACTTCGACATCGAAGACAAACTTGATGTAGCCCAATTTAACCGGGCCTTATGGGCTGGTTTAAAGGGAGAAAATGTGCCGTATCCAAGACATCGTAGCGGTGAAGATTTACGGAACAACCGTCCAGCTTTATTGGCGAAATATCAATCGGCTTTGCAAGGCCAATGCGGCAGTTTGGTCGCTAGTCGGTAAATTGCCTTAAATCTTAAGGATGAAAGCGCCGACTATTGGGGTCGGCGCTTTTGGGTTAGTAGAAAAAAATAAAGCCACCCGATATGAGAAAGATAAGAATAAAAACAGTTATTTGCTTCAGTGTGAACGCCGTCTTGTCATTGCCTTTAGCCCTTCTTGCAGATGAAAAAATCCCTGAAGTCGTCGTAACTTCGACCCGGATTGAGCGGGAAGTGTTTAACACCCCTCAAGCCGTTACCATTATTAACGACAAGCAAATTGACGAAGCCAATGTCACGGCAACGCCGGATTTATTCCGTAATGCCGAAGGCGTTTATATCCAAAAAACGAATCTTGGCGGCGGTTCGCCCTTCATACGCGGATTAACGGGTAAACAAGTTTTAGTTTTGGTGGACGGAATGCGCTTGAATAATTCATTTTACCGTTTCGGTCCACATCAATATTTGAATACGATCGACCAGAACAGCATCGAACGGGTCGAAGTCGTCCGTGGCCCAAGTTCGGTCATGTACGGCAGCGATGCGTTGGGTGGTGTCGTCAATATCATCACCAAAAAACGGACGGATTTTCTTGATCCGTTTGGTATTGAAGGTCTCGCCAACGCCACTTACGACAGCGCTACCGCCGGTACTTCTTATGCGGATATTGGAGGCGGTTATGCCACCCATCTGCAAGGCGAAGGCAATTGGGAAAATTTCGGGTGGCTGGTCGGCGGTTCCGCCAAAAGTTATGACGATTTGCTTGGCGGCGGTGATACCGGGCAACAAGTGCCGAGCGGCTATCGCCAGTACGACGGCAATATGAAGCTCAATTACCAATTTCAACCGGGGACGGAATTGCAACTGGGCTTCCAATATTTAAACCAATTGGATGTCCCAAAGACCAATGAAGTGACCTTGGGCGGTAAGCTCCAATTCAACTACCAACCGCAAGAGCGGGCGTTTACTTATATTGAATACCACGACAGCAACCTCAGTTGGTTTGACGACCTCAAATTTAATATTTCCTACAACAGCCAAGTCGAGGGCGAGGAAATCATCGACAATTTACCGACTGAAACCCGGGAACTCACGGAAGTCGGCACCCTAGGGACAACGTTGCAACTGACCAATTCGTTGTTCGACAATACCCACCGGGTTACCTACGGGGCAGAGTTTTACCATGACGATTACGACACCCGAAAGCACAGTATTAACTTAAATACAGGTTTGATCTCTGTAAGTAAACCCGGCGTACCAGATGGAGCGACTTATGATAATTTCGGTTTGTTTGTGCAGGATGAATTTGATGTCACCGATCGCTTAAACTTTATCTTAGGCGGTCGTTACAGCCAATTCTCCGCCGAGGGCGCTTTAGACCATCCGACCGAAGGCAAACGGAGCTTAGCTCTGGATGTCGACCAATTTACCGGCAGCTTGCAAGGTTTATACAAAATCACCCCTAATCTTAATTTTATCGCAGGTGTTTCAGAGGGATTCCGTGCACCGAACATGGAGGATTTTTTCGGGCGGGTGGATTTTACCTCCGAGATTCCTAACACCGGACTAAAACCCGAAGAGTCCGTCAATTATGAAGTCGGCTTTAAATATTTGGACGAGAAGATGTCTGCTGACATTCACTATTTCTATGCTGATTATGAAAACCTGATCGACCGGGTAGACACGTTAGATGCTTTGGGAGAACCCGTAAAGCAGCGGCGCAATGTCAACGAGGCCACAATTCAGGGCATTGAGGGCGGGTTTCATTATGATTTTAATCCGCACTGGCGGCTTAGCGGCACAATCGCCTGGACACAAGGCCGTGACAACAAAGAAGTACCTATAAGGAGAATACCGCCACTGAATGGCGCATGGCAATTGCGCTACACCCACAATCCGCAATTCTGGGTCGAATTGGATTCATTCATCGCCAACAAGCAAGACGAACTGTCCGATGGCGATAAAAGCGACCTACGGATTCCAGAAGGCGGTACCCCAGGCTATGTCGTGTTTAGCCTGAAGTCGGGTTTCAAACGAACGAAGAACGAAACCTTGTCGATTACTTTTGAAAATATGTTTGACGAACAATACAAAACCCACGGCTCTGGCTTGTTTGCGCCAGGACGGAGCGTAGTGGCGAGTTATTCCATCAAGTTTTAGTTAGTTAACAGCCGTGATTCCGGTTCAGGTCGAAAAAAACCGGAATCCATTCAGGCAGCTTTCTTAAAATTAGGAACGTGCTATGAATTTTGAGATGAATTCTTCTTTATTGACCCCAACAGCATTGACCGCGTCGATAGCTTTGCACGGAATTGCCATCATTTTTTTAGCTGATGCTTTCTTTGCTGATCAAAACCAAAAAATAAGCCCGATTCAACCGGAGACAGCTAAGATAAAAACCATAGAGGTATCATTAAAATCAGAACATTCAGATCAAGCAGACATTACTCAGGGCGATTTTGCTATCGCAAGCAAGCCTGTCGTGCAAGCCCTGCCAAACTTTAAAAAACTTGAACCCGATTACCCCCTAAAACCCATACAACCACAAAAACAAGCAACGCCACATAAAAAATTTTTCGAACAAAAAAACAATAAGATAGCTAAGAACAAAGTTTTAAATGAAATAAAAACAAAACCAGTAGAGAAGCCGGATGTATTGCACAGTAAAAAAAGCTATCAAGATAACGAGTTATATAAAAAATCGATCATTCCCGATCACTCAGCTCCATTAGTCACACAGACATCCTCACCCACAACAGATTGGCGTCAACCTAACTCAAAAAGTGATAACCAGTTTGCCGCCAACAGCCATTCTGGCATTTCTAAGCCACAGCTTATCCCTGCACAATTAACAAATTATTCCAGAGGAATTTCAACGTCATTGCCCCCTTTGATGAAGTCAAGGCAGCCCGATTATCCAGAGGAAGCACGATGGGAAGAACGCACTGGCAAAACCATCCTGAAATTCAAGATTTCGGATCAAGGGCACGTTATCGAACCCCAGGTCTCAAAAAGCTCAGGACATCGCGACTTGGATTTAGCCGCAATTAAAGCGCTCCAGTTTTGGCGCTTCAAAGCGACAGAAAGCCAAGCGCTCAACCAATGGTATCAATATTCGTTCAGGTTTGAATTGAATTAGGTAGCGAAGTAGCGGTTACTCAAAAAAGCGCTCATTAGTTGTCATATTACCATCACAATCTCGTCATCAAAGATTCATGGTATTTAGATACTTTAAGTCAGTCTCATACTAAAACTGGTGCTTGGATATTATCGCTCGGTTATAGGCCAGGACGGAGATATACCAAGAATAAATAACTATTTCCCCACTCGATCTAAAGGAGACCCGATCAATGAAATCCCAGAATAAAACCATAAACTTGAATCGTCACGTTCTGGCTTTGGCTATAGCTGCAACCTGCTGTGTTGGTATAGTCAATGCGGACGATGACCATAACGAAAGAACAAACGATTTCACCAAATTCCGCGCACCCGCCAATAATTTGCCCGCAACCCAGCAAACCACTATAGACGGTTTAAGTGCGGCGGTCATTCCCAATGGTCGGTTGTTAACGCCAGCTGGCGTAGAGGTGAATGTCGATGCGCCCAAGCCCTTCGGTTTGGCCTTGTCGCCTGACGGCAAGAAACTGGCTACTGTTAACAGCGGGGCTTCGCGTTTCAGTGTAACCTTAATCAATGACATCGCCTCTGCTACGCCTTCAATCAAACGGGTCAATCTAGACGCCACTTTTCTTGGTGTCGTTTTCTCGCCCGACAGCAAGCGTTTCTATGTCGGCGGCGGCCAAAACGGTAATATTTGGGTTGGCGATGCCGTTGCGGGACAGATTATAGGCTCAGTAAACCTGAACGGCGAAGGTAAGTCGCTGGTAGCAAATCCAGGCGACCCGCTTAAAGTCGGCAATGAAACCCCGCCACCTAATCGTTTCGATGGCGCTTATCCCGGACAGTTAACAGTTTCTGCTGACGGCAATTACTTATATGTTGTCGATCAAGCCAGCTTTAAAGTGCATGTGATTGACACCGCTAAAATCGAGACTGGCGTAAATGACAGTGGCGACCTATTACATCCCGATAACTTTGATGCCGTCTTATCGAGCATAAAGGTGGGGCGTTATCCATTCGGCATTAAACTGTCACCTGATGGTGATACCTTGTTTGTCAGCCATGTCGGCATCTTTGAATACTCCCAATTACGTCCCGCCAACCCGGTAGGCAACGATAGCGCTGATTATCCGCTGTGTTACCCAGGCGCTGGTTATCCGGACGAAACCAAAAATGACCGCACGATAAAGATCAAAAAAATTGATCCACGCAATCTTCCGACCAGCCTACGCGATTCTGAAGGCATCCGCTGCGGTTATGTCCAAGCAGACCAGACTTACACAGTGCCAGGACTCGGTAGCCCGAACGATCAAAAATCTTCTTCACTTTATGTGCTGGATGTAAGCTCGCCAGCTACGCCCAAGGTAACGAATATCGTGAAACCTGGGCCATTGGTCGGCGAAAAAGAAGATGGTATTTCGACCTACAGCGGTAGCCATCCTAATTCGATTGCCATAGGGCCTGATGCAGTTTATGTTGCCAACGGTAATAATGACAGTATTTCTGTGCTGCATCCATTGACTTATAAGGAGCTTGGGCGCATTAAACTATCATTACTAAACGGCGAATACCGTAAGATCAAGGGAGTGCAGCCAGTTGCTTTAGCGATAAGCCCCGATCAAAAAACGCTTTATGTGGCTGAAGCTGGTGTTAATGCGGTTGGTGTAGTCCGTCTTGAAGGCAAATCCGGAAAATTGGTTGGTCATATTCCTACGGGCTGGTGGCCCAGCAGCGTCGCGGTAAGTGCCGATGGGAAAACGCTTTATGTCGCGAATGCAAGCGGTCGTGGTGCAACACCTAACCTGGTTGACCCGCCCGGAAACCCTGATGGATCGCCAAAACATACTACCTTTGGAACAGTCAATATTATCCCAATTCCTGATGCAGGAAAGTTGGCCTCTTTTACGCAACGGGTCTACGCCAATAACGGCTTTGTCGAACAGCGCATCGTTGCGGACAAGGGCAACCCTATCCCAAGCAAAGCAGGTGAAGCCAGCAGGCAAATCAAGCATGTCATTTTCTTGAATAAGGAGAACGCCACGCACGATTTGATTTTCGGCGACATTACCGCAACACGCAAGGGCGTACCAGTCAACAGCGAACCCAGTTTCGCACTGGGTTATGATGCCAGCCCCAACCATCATGAACTCGCTTTGAGTTTTGGCTTTAGCGACAACTTCTTTCTAGAACCCGCCGTATCGTCAGACGGACATCGTTGGTTGACCAACACTTACACCGCCGAGTTTGAGGAAACCCACTGGCCGGCGGACTACGGCGGCAGAAGAAGTGAGGCAGGCGATGATCCAGAAGTGAATGCACAATACCCAGGCCGTAAAGGGTTTACCGATGCTAATGCCTCGCCCGAACCCAACGATTACAACCAACATGGCGGCATTTATATGCACCTAAAACGCCACAACAAGTCGTTCATCAACTTTGGCAATGGCTTCGAGTTTGCGTTGATTTCAGAGCCTTTTGGAACGGAACCTACCGGAGCCCGCGAAAAAGCCAATGTACCAATGGAAAAAGTGGTGCGCGACAATTCGGATCACTTGTTCCCGACTTACAACACCCGTATCCCTGATGCACCTCTGCCTGAAGACCCAACCCGTTTCAGCCGTTATGGACGTTTTAAACAAGTCTTCGAAGACCGCTTTGTGGATAAGAAAACCGGCGAGTGCAAGCTCCCCTCATTCGTGGATTTATATTACCCGAACGACCACGGCGGTGGCGCCAACCACATCAATCCTAATGGTCCGGCCTGGGACTTTAAACGTTATGTCCAAGACAACGACGCCGCCTTAGGGATGACGGTTGATTTGGTTTCACACAGCCCGTGCTGGAAAGATACCGTGATTTTCGTGATGGAAGACGACACCCAAAACGGTTTCGACCATGTGGAAGGCCATCGTTCAATTTTCATGGTGATCAGCCCTTGGGCAAATCGGCAATATGTCAGCAAGACCCATACCAGTCTTTCCAGTATTTTCAAGACAATTGACCTCGTCTTTGGCCTGCCTCCGCTGAACCAATATGACGCGGCGGCGACCGACCTGCGTGATTTCTTCACCGGCAAGCCGGACTTCACGCCTTACAACTATCAACCCGTCCTGTTTGCTAAAGCGGCAAAACCACTCTGGGTGGCATTAAGCAACGACATTGATTTCAGCAGGCCTGATCTTGATGAAGTCAAACTGCGTAACGCTATTATGAAGTCGGAAGGCTTACCACGAAAGAAAGCAAATTAATCGTCATTGTTTAAACCTGATCGGAGGGCGGATTATCCGCCCTCTTTTCACTCAGTGATGCCAGTTTCCGCATCAATATTAAAAACCTAATTAATAATTCTGGGGAGATATGCTAATGACCATTCCCCTATGCCATGATCAAAAAGTCATTTGTGATATTCGGCTTGTCGGCATGCTTACTCGGCGAGACTCCATATGCGTTAGCAGATAATGACTTAAAAACTTCTTTATTAAAAGGACAACCTATTTCAACTGGTGCCCGCATTACACCAACCGCTGCACTGGGTTCTATCTTTGAAGTATTAGATCCGTAAATTCCAACAGCACCTGAGTTCCGAGCCGGACAAGGGGTGACGACCAGCGTCAGCCCAGATGGTAAAACCCTGTTAGTACTGACCAGCGGTTATAACTGGTGGCACGATAAGGATTTTAATACACTTAGCTTCGATGAGTTTGTCTTTATCTATGACATTTCCAAAGGCAAGCCCGTAAAAACGCAAGCCATCAAAGTACCTAATACTTTTATGGGAATGGCTTGGAATCCAAACGGAAAGGAATTTTATGTCTCCGGCGGCCTTAACGATAATGTCCATAGTTATCAACACAACGGCACTCAATGGGCTGAATTCGGTGAACCGATTGCATTGCGCCATTCGGCAGGGCTGGGTATCGGCAATTCGCCGATGGCCGCTGGCTTAGGCGTGAACCAGGACGGCACCCGCTTATTGGTAACAAACCTGTCAAACGATTCTGTAAGCTTAGTTGATCTTAGCAATCGTAAGGAAATCGCCGAACTGGACTTACGTCCCGGAAAAAATAATCCGACAAAAACAGGTGTTCCGGGTGGCGAATTCCCTAATTGGGTTGTCATTAAAGGCAACGGTAAAGCCTATGTTTCAAGCCTCCGCGACCGCGAACTGGTCGTACTTGATTTAACGGGAGACCAATTGAAAATAACCCAGCGCATTCCGGTCACTGGAAATCCGGGGCGGATGATTTTGGATCGAAGCCAGAAGCGTTTGTTTGTCGCGCTTGACAATAGCGATAAGGTCGCGGTGTTCAACACCCAAAACGACAAAATCTTGATGAGCCTTGATGTCAACAAACCTTTCGGGTTTGAGAATGGCCCGCGTTATACCGGCAGCCATCCCAACAGCCTTGCTTTATCGCCGGATGAAAGCCGTCTCTACGTCACGATGGGTGGTACCAATTCATTATCCGTGTTTAGTTTAGATGGTAATCAAGATAAAGAAAACAATAGCAAAGACAAGAATCCCCGATTGCTGGGGCTAATACCAACCGGCTGGTACCCAAGTTCCGTCAGTTTGGATGCAAAAGGTGGACACTTGTATGTGATCAATGCGCTTTCCACTGCGGGGCCAAATCCGCAAAAATGCAGTTCAATTACACCAGAAGCCAATTGTACGGATAGCGGCTATAACACCAACCAATACGTCCTGCAAATGCGTCATGGCGGCTTATTGAGCCTGCCTGTACCGGGGCAAAAAGTCCTGAAAAGCTTGACCGAACAAGTTTTGGCAAATAATTGGGCATATGATAAGGGACACGAAAACAATCATGACAGATGGTTTTTTGCGTTCGCGCATTAAACACGTTATTTACATCGTCAAGGAAAACCGCACTTATGACCAGATTCTAGGTGATATGGAAAAAGGTAATGGCTATCCCGAATTCAATATGTTCCCCGAGCCCATTTCTCCCAACCATCATGCTTTAGCCAGAAATTTCGTGACCCTTGACAATACCTTGGTTAGCGGCGCTGTCAGCGGCGATGGTTGGGTGTGGAGTACCGCCGGACGCACCAGCGATATTTCCGAAAAAACAATTACCGTGAACTATGCCGGACGTGGTTATACTTACGACTATGAAAGCATGAGCCGGAATATCAACGTTAGTCAAGAAACCTTAGCGGAACGTCAGGTGGCAAATAAGCTAGTCGCAAATGACGAAGACTTGTTACCGGGCACTGCGGATTCTGCAGGGCTTGATGGGCCGGAAGGCGAAGAAGGTAAGGGTTATTTATGGGATGTCGCCCAAAAAGCCGGATTAACCGTCCGTAACTATGCGTTCTACGGCGACTGGACTCTCAATTATCTTGGTGAAGGCGAAGGTTTGCCGCCTTTGCTACGCGAACCTGCTAAAGAGGGGTGCAAGTGTTCCACCCTGCCGTAACTGGGCTTAAGGATGTCTCGGACATTTATTACCGCGAATACGACATGAAGCTTCCGGATTACTGGCGTTTCAAAGAATGGGAGCGGGAATTTGACCAATATGCCAAGAAAGGTGAATTAACTAATTTGATGTTAGTGGAATTGCCCCACGACCATTTCGGTGAATTCGGCGGGGCATTGGATGGCGTAAACACACCGGAAACACAAATGGCAGATAACGATTATGCCTTGGGATTAATAACCGAAAAAGTGGCGAATAGCCAGTTTAAGGATGACACCTTGATCTTTGTTATTGAAGACGACACCCAAGACGGTCTTGACCACGTTGATGCGCAACGTTCTATCGCATACGTTGTTGGCCCTTATGTTTAAAAAGGCGCGGTCATCTCCAAACGCTATACGACAGTCAATATGTTACGCACCATTGTTGATGTTCTTGGTATTGAACCAATGGGGTTACAAGTCGAGTTAGCTGAACCGATGGCGGATGTATTTTCCAAAGCGGATAAAAAATGGAGCTATAAGGCTATTTTGCCAGAAATCTTGTTTAGTACGGATCTCCCACTGCCAGTAAAACCAGCTACTGCCAGCTTGACCACATCAAACGCTAAGGCTTACAGCTCTCCTACGCATGATGCAGCCTATTGGGAAGAAAAAACCCAAGACCAGAATTTCAAAAAAGTGGATAATCTGAATGCGGAAAAATTTAACCGGGTATTATGGGAAGGTTTAAAGGGCAATATTCCGTACCCAAAATGAAGTGAGTTGACAGTGGTGTTTAGCTGCTAAGTATTTTTATTAGTTTTATGAGAAATTTCTTTGTAAAATTAAATGTAACTCGATCAAAGGCTTCTGTTCCGCTTGTTATCATAGTCAAATAAGAACATTGACGAGTAAAATTTTACGAGAATTTCTTTCTCGAATTAAATGTCCGTTATTGAGAAACTAAAACCTTGCACAAAAATGACCGCTATGGGTCGGTCTTCACGGCGCTGGTTGATTTGAGCCACAGTCTCCTTTGGAGAAGTAGAAACTAATGGTATAGAATGGCTTTAATTACTTGAATAATATGAAAATAACTGTAGCTTCTGTCAAACGCCAATGTAAACCGATTATAGTGCTTTAGCGATAAACCAGCGTAATTATTACGGTATTTTCAAGCCACAAACAAAAGGTTGTTCCCGCAACTTGGAAATCCGGCTTATTTCACTCATGGTTGAATCCAACTTTATATTGCATTTAAGCGTTTTAGCCTTTGGCTTGCCATTTATGCAATCCTTGGCTTTATCGGCCACTTCTTCACAATCTGCGGTATTGCCCGGCTGATAGGTAGCGATAGCTTTCCGTGTAAGCGTGTTAACGGATTCCGTCCAAGTCGACAAGGTCAATCCATCCATGGTGCCATGATCCCAGCCTATAAGCTTCCATTCGTTGCGCTTTTTGGCAATTTTCCAGGTTTCGTCCCAAGTGTATCTTGAACCGCCCCAGTTACTTACCGAAATCGTCTGGCCATTCCATTCAATACCTTGGAAAGGATCACCTTTTACGCCCCCGCAGGTTTTGCATAATGGGGTCTTTTGACCTAAAGAACGGTTTGTACCCAGCTTCCTCTGTAAGCCTTGCTGCAAGCGGCTTTCAGGGAAAAAATCGTTTTTGAAACTGAACATGCGGTAATCAATATATTGTTGATTATTAACAATTTTACATGATTTGTGTAATTCATGTTATTTGTATGCGTTTTTACGAACGATAAGAACAATACGTTTTGTACGTGTATAATACCAATCCCAATAAGTATTAATATTATGAACATAGGGTTATAATCATAATTTAATCTGATTACCAATAAGCTTCAGCCAATTTTAGCAGCCGCCCTGGCATTG
>NZ_AYLO01000068.1 GCF_000496735.2 Methyloglobulus morosus KoM1 | reverse complement strand
ATCTTTGCCGCAATCGGTCGAACCACATTTTGGACAATTCATATTAGCCTTTACCCCTACAAATTGGGTAAGTGTAGCAAATGCTATACTAACTTAACAATACCAAATAAAATTGGTCGGTGCGATCATTGAGGAAGCCCAGCGCATATCGGAGCTGACTAATAAAATCCTCGAAATGGCCAGGCTGGAAGCCGGTGAAGTGGTGCTTAACCGGCAGTGGTATGCGCCCGAAGAAATTGTTGGCAGCGCCCTACGCCGGCTCGACAAGAGACTAAAAACTAGGCAGGTCAATGTCAATATGACGGATGGCTTGGTGTTGATCCATGTCGATGCCGTATTGCTGCAACAAGTATTGGTAAACCTGTTGGACAACGCGGCCAAATATTCCCCTGCAGGACGTCCCATCGATATTTCAGTCGAAACCAAGCCGCATGGCCTGTCGATTACCGTAGCGGATAACGGGCCTGGAATCCCCGAGGACTTACAACAAAAGATTTTCGACAAATTTTTCCGTATCCATCCGGAACGCGCCCAAAGTGGCGTGGGTTTGGGCCTGTCCATCTGCCGAGCCATAGTCGAAGCGCATGGCGGCGACATCCGGGTTGCCAACCGAAGCGGAGGCGGCGCTAGGTTTCAGTTGAACCTGCCGTTTCAGGAATTCCCTCCCACCATAGAGCCGGAAGAAAAAGAACTGACGTTATGAAAGAATCAAGCCCATTACTTTTGCTCATTGAAGATGACCCACCATTTCGATTGTTGTTGGCCACGACGTTGGAAAATCAGGGGTATCGGGTGCTTGCCATCGAAACCGGTAGAGAGGGATTGATTGCTGCCCGCAACCAGCAACCCGGCTTGCTGATCCTAGACCTGGGACTGCCGGATATCGACGGTCAGGAAGTTATCCGCCGCCTGCGCAAGTGGTCTCAGTTGCCTATCATCGTACTTTCAGCACGTAATCGGGAAACCGATATTACTCTGGCATTAGATAATGACGCCGACGATTATTTGACTAAACCCTTCAGCAACCCTGAATTGATGTCCCGCATCAAAGCCCTGCTCAGGCGTATTGCCATGCTTCCCGGCGGTACCCAGGAGATTTTCCAAGTCGGTGAACTGAAAATTGAACTGACAAAACGCCGAGTTTGTGTGGCAGAGCAAGAAGTCCACCTGACACCCATCGAATTCCAGTTACTCTGCGAACTGGTCCGTAACGCCGGATTTGTCATCACCCACAGGCAATTGCTCCAAAAAGTCTGGGGAGCGTCCTATGTCGAACATAGCCACTATTTACGGATTTACATGGGTCAATTACGCCACAAGATTGAATCCGATCCGGCACGCCCACGCTATTTGCTGACCGAAGCAGGTATTGGTTACCGACTGCACCAGGAGGAAGATGCGTGATCCGATTAGGACATTATTCATGCCCGAAGTGCTGTAAAGAAAATTTCGGTTCAGGACGATTCGGCACATCCATTCAATGCCGCTGCGGAGCCTGGATTTCCCAAACCCAAACCGCCCTGAATAAAGTCAGGCACTATTGGATAGTACAAATCGCCCTTACTTTTGGAATTGCCACGTTCTTCTTCGCATTGGCGTTATTTTTTCGAGACTTACCGAAAGATCCCTGGGGACGCTTCCTCAGCCCAGTGTTGCAAGAACCGGCTGTCACCGTTTTCATCATCAGTTATGTTGGTTCTTATCCAGCATAAAAAGAAGTGCGGCAGCGAGGATGTAGTATACCGCTATTTCCTCTGTGCTATTGTTCTGATGAGCATAGGTTTTATTGCTGATCTTATTCTTGCTTGAACGTGTCTTATATTATAAGCAGTTCGATCTTGATCTTGCCCCGAGTTCACGGACAATCAGAAAGGCTGATTTTTAGCGCTTCAAAAGCATCCAAGTTGAGATAGTTCAAGTTCGAATAAAAACATTAGCGATCGCACTTCAGTTGATTCCCCCACTTATTCTCGGAAAGGAATCTTAGATTAATGTTTCATACTTTGAGCGTCTGCTTTAGGCTTTTTGAAATTCTGGTATTGAAAATATTGACCGACAGGAGTTGGCCGCATTAGTCAGTTCGTTATTGACAAAGAATAAAAAATCGACTGGCTGCTTTGGATAATTCTGGGTGATTTTTATAGCTCTTTTCCATAATCTTATGGTGGCTTCTTTGACCGATAATACGCACGATCTAATGCCCATCTAATTTAGCAATGGTTGGGACAAAATAAAATTCGTCAATTTAACAAACTTAAAGCGGTTAAGAGTTGTTCCAATGCATGACCATTCCTTTCTGTGTTTATCGTGACGACATGGTTTTTTTCTTCATCCGAGAGCGGTTGTGCCGCTTGTTGTTGCTGATGGAGAACGGCTATTGTCGCTTCCGATGGGTTCAATTGCCGTTGTTTGATGCGATTGCATAAGGTTTCTTCGGAGGCCTGGAAGTCGATAATGGAAAACTTAATGCGGCATTCGTCGGCAAGCTTGCGGAACAATTCCCGTTGTTCAACCTTAAGAAAGGCTGCGTCGATTATGACCGAAAAACCTGCGTCGACCACGGTTTTGGCCAAGCCGACCAAATGGCGGTAAGTCCTTTGCCCGGCTTCCTGGGTATACACGCCACTTTCGATATCACTATGGGTAGCCTCATGCGCCGAATAACCGAATAGGCGCTTGCGTTCAATGTCCGAACGGATTTGTATGGCACCGATTTTTTCTGCCAATTGGCTGGCATAGGTGGATTTTCCCGAACCTGAAAACCCGTGCGTAATAATCAGCATAACTGGGCTGGTTTTGGTAAACCGCTCAGCCAGATCGGCAAAATCGGTATAATCGGAAAGTATTTGTTCGCAAGCCGAGGTCTCGGAGTTTTGTGCCTTCCGCAATAATGTCACCTTAGCCCGAACCAAGGCGCGATAGGTCAGGTAATAGCGCAATAAGGCCAATCCCTGATAATCGCCAGTGTGCTGTAAATAGCGATTGAGGAAACGATAAGCGTAGCCGTCATAACCCAAATGCAATAAATCCATCACCAGGAAAGCCGCCTCGCTTATCACGTCAATCCAACGCAAGGATGGGTTAAACTCAATACAGTCGAAAATAACGACCTTAGCGCCAATAAGGGCCATGTTGCCCAAATGCAAATCACCGTGGCATTCGCGTATGAATCCTTGCTGTTTGCGTTGTTGCATGAGTGCCGACTTGCGCAGCCATTCATTATTTCCCCAGAAGGCAATGCCTTCCAGCTGGGACAATTGCTGCTTATCATCCAATAAGGGTTGGATGTGGTGGAAATTCTCGTCAAACCAATGTTTGATGTCCTGGCTGTCACCATAAGGCGACTGTTCCTCGGCTTTTTCAATGGCATTATGGAAGTCGGCAATAATCCGGGTGATCTGGTCTATTTCATCCGGTTTCAACTCCCCGCTTTCGGCAGATTCCCTGAGTGTTTGCGGCGAAGGGAACTGCCGCATCTTGATGGCATAGTCGATGGCTATGCCTGTGCCGTCCATTTTAGGGTGTTCGTGTTGTCCGGTGATGGGCACAACATCCAGGTACCAGTCTTTAGCCAAGCGTCGGTTCAACCTTATTTCTTCATGGCAATAATGCCGCCGCTTGTCCAGCGTGGAAAAATCAAGGAATCCGAAATTGACGGGTTTCTTGATTTTATAGGCGTATTGTCCGGTCAATAATACCCAAGAAATATGCGTTTCTATTAGCCGGATAGCGTCGGTCTCGTGCGGATAAGCATCCGCCTCAAATAGCCCTTTAATCAGGCTTGGACTTGAGTCCGATTCTATTTTGTTGCCGCCCATTTGCTGCATCTTCTTCATTACAATAAGTTTACGCAACTCCTCAAGCAACAGCATCAACCGCTGCACGGATATTGGGTATCTTCAACCGAATAAGTCAGGTTTCCCATCCCCTCGACAATGGCTTCGGTATGAGGCTTGCCATTGATTGCTAACCTGTTTTAGCGTGCAAACTACACCTCGTAACAATGGGTGTCGACAGATGACAATCCTAACACTGGCCTATACCTCATCATGGAGCAGGATCAATGGCAATTTTCTGGGCAGATTTTGTGTTTGCCGCACCCATTCCTTTTCTTTCATTTTCAGATGAATCAGCCTTTTGTTCTTCAGTCGCCTTCTTTCTGGCTCCTGCTTCAAGTTCGCCCCTCTCTCTTTCGGCCTCGAGCCTTACCGCCAACTGCCCACGCTTGGCTTTCTCTGGATCAGGCTGAACCATTGAAAATAATAAAAACACCACCGCCAATATCGATAAGATCCAGCTCCACTTTTTCCAACTTAATCGAGACATAGCAGATAAGTGACTAGAAATATTACGTTTTCGCATTACCGTGCCTCCTGCTTGCCCTGGTTTAAGCCGGTTGGTTTGTGAGGAACTTTCAGCCGTCAGTCCATCAAAGCTGGTCTTTTGTGAAAGTTCAATGCCTACGCCCCTAGCCTTGTCCAGTTCAATATCATAGGCCTTTCGTTTTTCAGGGTCAGATAAAACCCCATAGGCAAGACTAATCGCTTTTAGCTCATGGGCCGTTTCCGTGGCATTTGCGTTTTTATCAGGGATATGGCGTTGCGACAAAACTTTGTAAACTGCCCTGATTACGTCTTGACTTGCCTTCGGACTAATTTCAAGTATCTCGTAATAATCCATCATAACATTGATGCCCTCTTGTTCTTTTGCCCAAGTGACCAAGCCCATAAGATTGCTTCTCGCTCTTTATAGCTGGATGTTCCAGGTTATCGATTGTAACGCTGTAAGCTAACCAGTATTTGATCTGGATCAAGCATTAAGCTGGCTGCTCATTTCGGCTCCCCTCCTACCTTTAATGAAAGTTGCTTGCCCTGTACGAGCGGTAAAAGACTCTTTTGACCATTTCAACCAACGCGAGGTAGATCAGCACCATAGCCAGCAGAATGGCATAAAATTGGGCTGGCGGTGAAACAAAGCCGAAAAATATTCCCATTGGAGTAAATGGCAGTATAGCGCTGATTGCCACTACAGTGAGGGATGTCGCCACTAAGATCGGATGGGCGCGACTTTTGAACGGGTTGCCACGGGTGCGGATAATAAATATAACCAAGACTTGGGTGGTTAGTGACTCAACAAACCAGCCGGTTTGGAACAACGCTTCATTGGCTTTCAAGACGGATAACATCACATAGAAAGTCAGGAAATCGAACGCCGAACTGATGGGGCCGATCACCAGCATGAAATTGCGGATGAAGTCCATGTCCATGACCCGCGGGCTACGGAGTTCTTCGCTGTCCACTTTATCCAAGGGAATCGGCACTTCGGAGAGGTCGTAGAGAATGTTGTTGAGCAATATTTGCGTCGGCAACATAGGCAAGAAAGGCAGGAATAATGCCGCACCCGCCATGCTGAACATATTGCCGAAGTTGGAACTGGTGCCCATCATGATGTACTTCATGATATTGCCGAAAGTGCGTCGACCTTCCAGCACACCGTCGAGCAATACATTCAGGTCATGCTCCAGCAGGATCATGTCGGCAGCTTCTTTTGCTACATCGACCGCCGAATCGACCGAAAGCCCCACGTCTGCCGAATGCAATGACGGTGCATCATTGATACCATCGCCCAGGTAGCCGACCACATGACCGCGAGCCTTCAGCGCCAGGATGACCCTGTCTTTCTGCGATGGGTTGACCCGGCAAAACAAGTTCGCCGTTTCCACCCTGATACGCAAGGCGGAATCATCCATCTGTGCGATCTCCTTGCCGGTCAGTACACCTGTCACGGGAATGTTCAACTCACCGCAGACATGTTGGGTAACCAGTTCACTATCGCCAGTTACAATCTTAACCGTCACGCCCCACGCCTTGAGCGCGGTCAGGGCAGCTCCAGCACTCTCCTTAGGTGGATCAAGGAAACCAGCGAATCCCGCGAACACCAATTCCGTTTCATCACCGACGACGGCATGGGGGTGATCCAGAGGAACTTCGCGCCAGGCGATGCCCAATACGCGAAAGCCTTCTTTTTCCAGGTTGTTATGTACCTCGTGTATCCGTGCCATTGCGGCTTTATCGATCAGGGCCTGGCTCTTGTTACCCTGATCTTCATAATGGGTGCAAAGGGCAATAATATCCTCTGGCGCTCCTTTGACGACCAGCACCCGCGTATTGCCCTTGTCCAGCAGGACAGACACGCGCCGCCGTTCAAAATCGAACGGGACTTCGTCGATCTTCTGCCAGGCGCTCACGTCGATTTTTTCATGGGCCAAGATGGCATCGTCGAGCGGACTTTTAAGGCCAGTCTCGAAAAAGCTATTGAGATAGGCAAGTTCCAGCACCCGTTCGCCAGGGTTTCCCTGCGGATCTACGTGTTGCTCCAACCGGATTTTCGCTTCGGTCAGGGTACCCGTCTTGTCAGTACAAAGGACATCCATCGACCCCAGATTCTGGATAGAAGCCAAGCGTTTTACGATCACTCGTTTCTCAGCCATATGCAGTGCGCCACGCGACAACGTAACGGATACCACCATCGGGAGCAGCTCCGGCGTCAGGCCCACTGCGAGAGCCACCGCAAACAGGAACGAATCCAGCCAGGGCTTATGCATCAAGGCATTGACTAACAACACAAACAGCACCATCAGGATGGTCAGGCGCATGATGAGCAGGCCAAAACGGTGCGTGCCAACCTCAAAGGCAGTCGGCGGCGGCTGATTGTTAAGCTGATCGGCGATAGTACCGATAGCGGTGCCGGCACCCGTTTTGACTACCTGTATTCTAGCGCTTCCACTGATGACAGTGGTGCCCATAAACACGGCGTTGGTGGCATCCTGCAATTCAGTCGCATCGACGGCAAGCGCACCCGGACGCTTCTCGACGGGATACGATTCGCCAGTCAGCAGCGCCTGCTTGACGAACAGGTCACGCGCTTCCAATACCAACCCATCCGCCGGAATCATGTCGCCTGCGGAGACTACGGTGATATCGCCAGGAACCACTTCGGTCACGGGGACATCAATTGGCTTGCCATCTCGAATAACCCTGGCCCGCACCGAAACCGACCGGCGCAAACTTGCCGCCGCTTTACCTGCACGGTGTTCCTGGACGAAATCCAGCGTTACGCTCAACAGCACCATCACCGATATGATGACAAAGTTGGTCATTTCACCGGTAAAGGCAGAAATCGCACTGGCCGCCAGCAAAAGTAGGACTAAAGGGTTCTTGAATCGGGACAGGAATTGCAGTATTAGCGCCTGATCTTGATGATCGCGGAACAGGTTGGGACCAAATTTAGTTAGTCGATATCGAGCTTCAGTACTGGATAAACCCACTCTACCAGAAGATGTTTCTGCTTGGTCATTCAGCCACCAAGCAGGATTTTCTAGTTTGCCTTTAAATGGTAGCGTCGATTTTTTCATGAAAAACACCTAGTTGGGATATTTAAAAGCGGCAGTTACTTGTACACCGAATTTTAATCCTTTTTATTGCGTTTCTTTATTACATAAAAATCAGGAAAGCGATTACCGGCCGGACATTTAAGGTTTAATGCGTTGTTGGGTAGGCACAAAGGATACGTTTAGCAAGTAGCACGTCAGGTTGAACCCACTCGATGAAGCTCAACAAAATAAAGAAGTCTTGAATGCTGGGCTTCACTAACGCCCACCCAACGCGTCGCTTTGATGAGTTCATCGTTCCCACACTCCAGAGGGAACGATGAATCAAAAATTTAGATTCCGTTCAGGGTTCGACTAGAGCCCCACGTATGGGAAGGCATAAATTACTTCAATAACCCCTGCAACAAGCCATTCAACTTATGCACAAATGCCGCCGGGTCATCCAACTGCCCACCTTCGCTTAAGATGGCTTGGTCGAATAGGATATTGGTCAAGTCGGCGAAGCGAGCATCGTCTTGTTCTTCTTTAAGTCGTGCCACTAAGGTGTGGCCGGGGTTGATCTCAAAGATCGGCTTTTTGTTCATACCGAAACCCATGCCTTGCCCGGCATCTTTCATGATGCGCTCCATGTTCAGGCTCATTCCGTAAACGTCGGCAACCAAGCAAGCGGGAGAATCGGTTAGGCGTTGGCTTAATTTGACTTCGCTCACCTTATCGCCCAGGACTTCCTTGATTTGCGTGATGACGGACTCAAAATCCTTAGCCGTTTCTTCCAGCTCTTTTTTGGCTTCTTCGTCTTCCGGCGTTTTCAAATCCAGGTCACCCTTGGCGACGGATTGCAGATGCTTGCCGTCGAACTCATCCAGGTGAGAAATCAGCCATTCGTCGATGCGGTCGGACAACAACAGGACTTCAATACCTTTTTTGCGGAATATTTCCAGATGCGGACTGTTCTTCGCTGCGGCGTAGCTTTCGGCGGTAACGTAATAAATCTTATCTTGGCCTTCCTGCATCCGGCTGACATAATCTTCTAAAGTCACGTCTTGCTTGTCGGTGTTGGTATGCGTTGAAGCGAAGCGGAGCAATTTAGCGATGCGTTCCTTGTTACCGTGATCTTCAATCGGCCCTTCTTTGATAACCTGGCCAAATTCTTTCCAGAAAGCTTCGTACTTTTCCGGCTCATTCTTGGCAACGCCTTCCAACATGCCCAGGACTTTCTTGACCGCGCCGGACTTGATCGTGCTAAGTTGCTTGCTTTGCTGCAAGATTTCGCGCGATACGTTCAACGGCAGGGAGCCGGCATCGATAATACCGCGAATGAAGCGCAGATAACGCGGCATAAGTTGTTCGGCATCGTCCATGATAAAAATTTTACGAACGTAAAGTTTAACACCGTGCTTGGCATTCCTGTCCCAAAGGTCGAACGGCGCACGGCTGGGCACATAAAGCAATAAGGTGAACTCGTTCGTGCCTTCAACCTTGCTGTGCACATGTACGAGCGGGTCTTGCCAATCATGGCTTACGTGCTTGTAGAATTCATTGTAGTCTTCGTCTTTAATATCCTGGCGGGCTTTCGTCCACAACGCCGATGCGCTGTTGATGGTTTCATCTTCCGGTTGCGGCGGCGTTTCATCTTTCGCTTCGGCTTCCTCGCCTTCTTTGTCGTCCTCGTCTTTGTAGGATGGCACGACTTCCTTGGTCATGATGATGGGAATGGAAATATGGTCGGAGAATTTCCGCACGATGCTGCGCAGACGGTAGCCGTCCAAAAATTCGTCTTCGCCAGCTTTGAGATGCAGGACGATTTCCGTTCCGCGCTGCTCTTTGCTGATGGTTTCCAGGGTATATTCGCCTTCACCGGACGATTCCCAGCGTGCACCTTCATCCTTGCTAGCGCCCGCTTTGCGGGTGGTTAACGTAACCCTATCGGCGACGATAAAGGACGAATAAAAACCTACGCCAAATTGACCGATCAACTCGCTGTCCTTGGCTTGCTCACCCGTCAATTTTTCGAAAAACTGTTTGGTGCCCGATTTGGCAATCGTGCCAATATGTTCCTGCACTTCATCTCGGGTCATCCCGATACCGTTATCGGCGATAGTGATAGTCCGATTTTCTTTGTCGAATGCCAAGCGAATCTTTAATTCACTGTCGCCTTCGTACAGGCTATCGTTCGACAAGGCTTCGAACCGAAGCTTATCGGCAGCATCGGAACCGTTGGAGATTAATTCACGTAAGAATATTTCCTTGTTACTGTACAAGGAGTGGATCATCAGGTGTAAAAGGTGTTTGACTTCGGTTTCAAAACCGAGGGTTTGTTTTTTTGCTTCGGCAGACATTTTTACTGTTCCTAAAAGGGTGAAAATAACTGTGTTTGATGTAAGGGCGGAATTTTTTTTTTCAAGTCTACAAGGATTTTTCGCCAAACTTTTAGCTGCACCTGTGGTCTCAAACAAGGGAAGTCCAGACGTCTTTATAACAGGGTGATTCCTTTTGGTGGTTCGATTAACCCATCATAAACGCAATTTACACTTTGCCGCTCGTCTAGGGACTTATTCAGAACACACCTCACGGGAGAAGGCGCATGAAATGTATTTATTACCTCACTTCTACACTCGACAGCACCGGCCATATCACTGACGACTTGCACGATGCAGGAATTGGCGACTGGTTTATTCATGTTTTGAGCAAAGATGAAACAGGGCTCAGCAAAAAAAAGATCCATTCGAGCAATTATTTAGAAAAATTGGATCTGCTACGGTTTGGTATTATCGGCGCAATAGTTGGATTTCTTGTAGGATTGTTTGCGGCAAATTTATTGAAAACAACCCAGCCGTTCGGGCCCGATGTGCCGAACATCGTGTACTATGCAATCGTTGGAGTAATCACTTCGTTCGGCGCATGGGAAGGCGGTTTAACAGGAATCGCCAGTGAAAATAAAAAAGTCGCCTTGTTTCACGATGATATAGCGGCGGGTCGGTATTTAATCTTGATTTATGCCCATAAGGAGAAGGAGGCCATTGTCAAATCTGTCATGCAATCGAAACACCCTGAAGCTAATTTGGTGGCTGAAGACAGCTATTTTTATAACCCCCTGTCCACCCTGAAACGAGTATGAATTTTTCGGTTTGACCAAGCATTACAACACCACTACATCGTAAAACGGGTAGATTGGCGTTTTCCCCGTAATTCACGACCAGGAGGCCGTTTAAGGAAATTTTAAGGATTTACAAGCAAAATCAAAGTCTGTTAACTATGAGGCAAGGCCGCATTGCATTATGAATGAACCTGATTGGGTAGATCCGACCGTTACCGGCAACAATGATGGCTTGTCCAGAAGGCGGTTCCTTAAGGGTTTGGCTTGTGGTTCACTGCTGATTGGCTCGCCAAAAATCGTACAGGCTGCTTTTTCGGGCTTTACTGCCCGCAAAACCATTTCCTTGGAGCATCAACATACCGGAGAAACCTTAAATATAACTTACTACGAGCAAGGACGTTATATCTATGGCGCTTTGGACGAAATCAGTTATTTCTTGAGGGACTACCATAACGACTCGATGCATTCTGTCGATCCGGCTTTGTTAGACCAGTTGTATGATGTCAAATTATTGCTGGGCAAAAAAAAGCCTTTCCAAATTGTTTCGGGTTACCGATCCCCCGAAACGAATGCCAGTTTGCGTAGGCATAGCCGAGGTGTCGCGAGACAAAGTTTGCACATGGAAGGACGCGCCGTTGATATCCGCATGGAAGGCGTGAGCACGAGGGCCATTCGGGATGCAGCGCTCGCCTTGCAAACGGGCGGCGTAGGCTATTACCCTTATTCTGATTTTGTCCACCTGGACACCGGCAATATAAGGACTTGGCACAGATAGCCGCCGGATACAAACGCAAAGGTTAGCGGATTGATTCGGCAAATATAATACGTTTTTAGAAAGGAGATTATTGGGTGTTTTGACCGCTTAGTTCTTCAAGGATTTCCTTGAAATGGTCGTAGCTTTTAATATTCAACACCCCCACTTGATCCAAAATGGCTTCATAATAACCCGCCGCCCGACCGCCTACGATTAGCGCGACATCGTTACCAATTAATTTTCTCAGCCTCCGCAATTCCTTAGCAATCAACAGGTCATCTGTTTGGCAACTAATGCTGATGGTTACCGCCGTAGCATCGGTGAACCTTACCGCCGCCGCAATTTCTTCTGCCGGTAGATTTGCACCGAGATAGGTGACTTTCCAGCCTTTTAATTCCGCAATAATGCCCGCAAGCAAGGCACCGAGTTCATGCAATTGGTTGATGGGAGTGCTGACAATCATTTTGGGCGCGTCAGGGGAGGAAGGCGTATTGTTCCGCAAGATATAAGTCAAAGAACGCACGATAGCCGAAGCCATGTGTTCATGCACCGGCCTTAATTCACCAGTCCGCCAGCGGTCTCCGATCAGCGTAAGCAAAGGGTTCAGCAATTTTTCAATAAATATTTCCGTACCCAATTCTACGATGGCATTTTCAAAATGCGACTCCAGCGCATGGGCATCGAAAGCCAACACTGACGCATAACATTTTTGTACGTAATCTTCAGCAATATGTTGCCGGTTGCCATTCAATGGCATCGGCTTTTCCAAGGCCTGAGAGACGGAATCGCTTTCCTTCTTTAACAAGTCTTTCAACTCATCTAAAGAGTGGTTTGCTATCTGGCTTATGCTGTGGCCATTGCTTGTCGCTTGGTTTAACAGTTTTAGCCGGGCAATGTCCAGATCGGTATAGACACGATGGCCGCCTTCAGTACGCGTCGGTTTTACTGCCTGGTAACGCCGTTCCCACGCCCTGACTAAATCAGATTTGACTCCCGACCGTTTGGATACCGTGCTAATTAAGTATTGTGCTGACTTATCCATAGTGAGACAGTAGTGGCGTATTGAGTACAAAGGGAGTAAGGGCAGATTCTATCATACGTTATACAATATATGGACAAAGGTGCATTGTTCTTCGTTATTCCTTGTCCTGACTTAATATAATGCTGTTTTAAGGGCTGTCAACTGTGAAAATTGGGCTGTACACCGCATCGAAACTCGGATTTTGTC
>NZ_AYLO01000067.1 GCF_000496735.2 Methyloglobulus morosus KoM1 | reverse complement strand
GAAGCAAAGCAAGTATTGTATCCTGCTTCAGTTTTCTAAAAAACTTAACAGGTCAACGCAAACTCTCTTTAAATCATGTCATTATGACGGCATAACTTGTTTAATTGTGCCCCCAATAGCCGACCATGGCTTAATATTGACCACTTTGCATATTACACGTTTGGCCTGCTGCGCCAGTACAAGGAAACAATGAATTCATCAAAGGGTAAAGTAGAATACTATATCCGCATTCTGTTCACCCGAATGCCCCATTTTTATTATGAGTAGTTAGATGTTATTTCCCATGCCTGTCATTGTAGGTGCCCGATCGGGCACCGCATTATTGCGCCTTATGCTGGATGCTCATCCCGGGCTCGCAATCCCTCCCGGAACAGGATTTTTGGCGCTATGCGCCAGATCAATCCATGAGTGTGCTGGCGCAAGCCTGGCGGCACGAGATGTCGTCTGATGAATTACGTGAATTTGAAGCTAACTCCGACGAATGGCTGAACGAGCTTGGCTATCTGCAACAGGGGGCGTAACCATGCCTGCCCCGGTGATTCATTGTGAGGGGCTTGGCAAGCGCTTCCGTCTGTACGGAAAACCCAGCGACCGTCTTCTCGAAAGTATTTTGCATACTATAGGTGGCAGACTTGCTGGAAATCGGGCTAATCTGGGCCGTGATTATTGGGCTTTGCGCAATATTTCTTTTACCGTATCGCCGGGTGAAACCGTTGCCATCATTGGTCTTAATGGCTCGGGAAAATCGACGTTGCTGCAACTTATCGCCGGAATTCTTAGCCCTTCGGAAGGCGTTGTCCGAGTCAAAGGCCGGGTTGCTGCTTTGTTGGAATTGGGTGCAGGGTTTCATCCCGAATTCTCGGGGCTGGAGAATATCCGCATCAGCGCTTCTGTGCTCGGTTTAAAACCCAAAGAAATCGATCAACGCCTGGAGGCTATTTTGGCGTTTGCCGACATCGGCGACTTCATTGATCAGCCGATTAAAACTTATTCCAGCGGCATGTATGTGCGCCTGGCTTTCGCTATTTCCATTCATGCCGACCCTGACATCCTGATCGTGGACGAAGCGCTGTCGGTTGGCGATATGGCCTTCCAAAGTAAATGCATGGCGCGTATCCGGCGTTTTCAGCAAGAGGGGAAAGCACTGCTGTTCGTAAGTCACGATGTTGGTACGGTGAGGGCCTTGTGCGATCGGGCCATTTACCTCGACCATGGCGCCCTGATTGATATTGGCGCTACCGGCAGTGTGGTCGACCATTATCTTCGCGATATACACCAGAAGGTTGATAGTGGAAACCAAGCTGTTTTCGTTTCCGATCGGACACCTTCGCCTCAGTTGTTGCCTACTGACAAAGCTAATGACCTGAGTCGGCGTTACGCCGACTTCTTGAAAAGTGTACAAGGCATGCAATATGGCTCAGGCCAGGCATGTATACGGTTGGTCGAGTTAGTGGATACCGATGACTTGCCCCTGGAAATCGCCGAATTTGACGCAGTGGCAAAAATACGAATCTGGGTCGAATGCCTCGCCTCCTGTACCGTCTCAATCAATTACAAGATCAGGGATAGGAACTTGATCCCGGTGGCCGGTGCGGACTTCCTCATCACCGGACAAGACCTGTTGGAAATGAGTCCCGGCGATAGCTATTGGGTGGAATACTCAACTAGGCTACCCTTAATGGACGGCACCTACAGTATCCGCGTATCAGTCACCATACCAATCGCCAGACATGAACAAGCGGTTTTCGTGGATGTCGTTGAGGTTTGTTGCCCATTTAAAATACTTCCATCCCATCTTGGCAAAATCTATACTTGTGCTTATTTATCAAATGAAGTTGCAATAAAAGCAGTCGAATAAATAATATCATGAAAATTAATGACCTGCCCGAACCCCCTCGTTGTGCGCTCATAGTCGGACATCCCGGACATGAATTGCGGATTTTAGGCTGGGTTAAAAGAATGCAACCAATTGTTGTCGCCCTGACTGATGGTTCCGGCCATATAGGGCAGTCTCGACTTGAAATCAGCAGAAAATTTCTGGGAGAGGCTGGGGCCACTCCGAGCAGGTTGTACGGTATGTCGTCCGACAGGGAAATTTATAGCAAGATCCTTGAGCAAGATCATCTGTTTTTTCTCGGATTAGCCGAATCTGTCGCTAACCTGTTGATCGACCAGAGTACCGAATTTGTCGCTGGCGATGCCATCGAGGGATATAACCCCTCACACGACCTTTGCCGCCTAATTATTGACCGAGCAGTGCGCCTTGCCTCGAATGAACGGGGTCAAATCATCAAAAACTATGCATTCCCTTTGGTAGGAGACCCTTCGCTCGGAGGTTACTTTGAAAATAATATGACAATCAAGCTTTCCAGCGACGAGTTGACATTTAAGCTATCAGAATCGCAGCGATATATCGAAAAAACAGGGGGCGTACTGGCTTCAGAAGTTGCTATATCGGTGACAAATTATGGAAAGGCGGCATTCGGTACAGAAGTTTTTCACGTTGAGGACTCCAGCGCCGCCTTGGCCAACTTCGAGCAAGAGCAGCCTTATTACGAGCTTTATGGCGAACAACAGGTAAAAGCCGGCTTTTACAAGCAAGCCATTAAATACCGGGAGCATATAGCGCCCCTTGCCAGGAGGCTTTTGCAATGACCCAGTCCAGACATCATCCGGGATTGCGCGTCCTGATTACAAATAATACGCTTGCCAGCCGGGCAGGATCTGAGCTGTATGTGCGCGATGTCGCATTGGCGCTGCTCAGGCGTGGCTATAACCCGATCGCTTACAGCTCGATATTGGGTGAAGTTGCGGAAGAATTACGCAGGGCCACCGTTCCCGTTATCGATAATCTGAGCGCACTGACTGTCGCGCCGGATTTGATCCACGGTCAGCATCATCTGGACGCCATGACCACTATGCTGCGTTTCCCGCGAACACCGGCGCTTTATTTCTGCCACGGCTGGCTACCTTGGGAAGAATTGCCGCCGTTATTTCCATCGATCGTACGCTATATCGCAGTGGACGACCTATGCAGTGAGCGCCTCCTGACAACTGCCGGTGTACTACCGGAAAAAGTCAAAACTCTCTACAATTTTGTTGATCTGACGCGATTCAAATCCCGTCCGGCACTACCGGAAAAACCGCAATCCGCACTTATCTTCAGTAATTACGCTGCGGAAAGTAATTTTATCGGAATGATTCGCGCTGCCTGTCGGCGGTTTGGAATTGATCGCATCGATGTCGTCGGACTGAATTCAGGGCATTCAGTATCCAACCCCGAAGAGGTGTTGCAAGAATATGACGTGGTGTTCGCCAAGGCTAGATGTGCTCTCGAAGCCATGGCAGTTGGCTGTGCCGTAATCGTGGCGGACTTCCCCGGCCTAGGTGGAATGGTCACTACAGAGAACTTGAAGGAACTGCGCCGCCTTAATTTTGGCGTTCGTACCATGCAATCCGCACCGATCTCGGAAGAAAACATTTACGCTCAGTTGAGCCACTACAACGCAAGCGATGCCAAAAAAGTATCTGAATGGATTCGTTATGATGCCGATATTGAAAAAGCCATTGATAAACTTGAAAATTATTACCATGAGGCACTTTCTGAAGCAAAGCCAGGTATGGACGACACGATACAGACATGGAACTCAGCTGCATCGGATTACTTGTTTACGCTAGCCCCGATCATCAAGACGCGTGCTTTGGCGGAACAGCGGGCCGCCCTGGCAGACCGACTTTACAGTGAAGTGCAGTCGCTGACGGAACAAAATGAACAGTTGCAAAATGCAGTGCATACGCTAACGGAACAGAATGACCGATTACAAAATCGACTCCTTGCAACGCAAACCGAGTTGGCGGCGATATACGCCTCACGAACATGGAAAGCATTTTCCGGCTATCGGAAATTTAGAAGATGGTTTAGATAATCGTCCGAAGCACGCTTTCGTAAAAAACAGCGATAACCGAAATTGCGAAATGGTTGTCCCGTCAATGGGACTTCCCGATCAAGGCTTTCACTCCTGTACCGTCACAAAAGACAACTTGCCGATGCCTGAGCGTTGGGCGCAAGCCATCACCTTGGCGACGGCATCGAACAGGGCCGACTTGTCGGCCTGGAGCTGCAGGTTGATGTCCGGGTCTTTTTCTTGCAGGGCCTTTAGCTCGGCCTCGAGATTCCCCAGTGGCACCCGACGGTCGTCCAACATGGGTTGCCCGTCCGGCGTAACGCTCAGGACGGTGATGTGCTGGTCGGGCGCGGGTTCGGTCTGTTCGGTTTTCGGCAGCTTGACGCGAACGACTTGCGTCAATAACGGCGCAGTCACCATAAACACCACCAGCAACACCAACATGACGTCCACCAAGGGCGTCACGTTAATCTCGCTCATTTCGCCGTCGTCGTCATTTTGGGTTTGCATTGCCATGTGTCGTCACCGCTGGTTGTTGAGTGGGCTGCTGTTGGAGGTGCCCTTTGATGGTCGCCTGCAGGAAATCTTCCGCAAAATGCTCCAGCTTGGCATTGGCGCTACGGTTTAGGCGAATGAAGAAGTTATAGCCCAACACCGCCGGTACGGCGACGGCAATCCCTATGCCTGTGGCGATCAGCGCTTCACCTATCGGGCCAGCCACCACATCGAGGCTGGCGGAGCCTTTGCTGCTGATTTCCCGCATGGCATCCATGATACCCCAAACGGTGCCGAACAGGCCGACAAACGGGGCGGTGCTGCCAAAGCTGGCCAACCAGCCCAGGCCAGAATCCATTTTTGCCTTTTCCTTTTGGATTTGTTGCTTCAACGCCCGTTCGATCAAGGCATGCCAAGCGGCATATTGGTCGATTCGTAACCCTTGTTGGTCGGGGATTTGGGCCAAGATCCGCTGGCCGGCCTGGTAAATTTGTCCGAGCGGAGACTTGGCTTTCGCTGGGCCTACGTTTTTATGCAACGGTTGCTGTTCATTGAGACCTTCGTTTGTTTTCAAAAAAAAGAAATTACGGCAGGCATTAAAGCCCCACTCGCCCAGCTTGAGCAGAATGACGCTCCAGGTCAGCAATGAAAAGCAAGCCAGCAGCCAAAGCACGAAGTTGACGACCCCCGCTTCCGATGAAAAATCCAAATTCAAAACAGTCTCCTAAGGTAAATGATGATGTGGTTAGTTTATTTTTAATGCGTACCTGAAAGCCCCTTCACCGGTTGGGCAAGAATGGCTTGCATTGATTGCGTTTGCGCTGAACCTGCGAAAGCCCTGTGCCATCAACCATGGCAACCCGCCCATCGCTTCAATCACGCAGGCTAAATTCAATCGGCACGGTCACCCAACTTGCCATAGGCGTGTCGCCGCGTTTGCCGGGCACGAACCGCCAGTTCCTGACCGCCGCCACGGCAGACTCGTCGAGTACGTCATGACCGCTGCTTCGCGCCACATTCAGGTTGGCGCAACGTCCGTCGGGCGTAACGTACACACGGAGCAACACCAGGCCCTCCCAATGTCGGCTACGGGCAATGCCAGGGTAATGCGGCTTGGGATTGTTCAAATAGGCGGCAAAGGCACGGGCCTGGCTCACTTTGCCGGATTCGCTGCGCTTGGAGTCACTGTCCGCTTTCGTGCCGACGACCGGGTTGTCCTGCGCGGTGTCCTTGATGGGCGCCGAATGGGCTTGCGTTTGCGGTTCGGCTTTTTCTTCCTTGACCACCGGCTTTTTGATGTCGGCCTGGGTCTTTTCTTTGGGCGGAATAGGCTTGGGTTTTTTTACTGGCTTGGCTTTCGGTTTAGGTGGCTTGGGCTGCGGAGGCAGCGGCTTGGCCTCTTCCGGTGCGCCGGAACTGGGCGCTTCCAGGGCGATGTCGATCATCGGCAACGCTTTCGCCTCGGTAATCAATTCGGGCACGGGGCGGTTGGCGTGCCACATCAATACCAGGCAATGCAGTACGCAAGCCAGGATTGCCACTAAGGCCACTGAGAGCGCCCGTCGCCAGGTGATGGGCAATGACAGCCCCAACGGCAGCGGGGACGGTTCTCCCCTCAGGGTTTCAACAAAGAAAACGGTCACTTTTTATGTTTAGGTTCGGTCAGTTCCGGCGACAATAACGACAATTGCAGGTACAGGTCAGCCATCTGCTGCTGCATTTTTTCCAGGCATAGCTTCATGTCACTCAACTGGCTTTCCAAATGCTCAAAATGGATTTGGAAATAGCGGGCGGCCGGAAACTTGCTCTGGTCTGGGCTTTCATCAATGGGCGGATAATAGATTTGTTTGAGTTGGGTCGGTTTTGTCGGCATTTTTCCTCCTCTTTCTCGCTCACCTTACATAAGACGTTTCAGGCGGCAAAATCCCTCATCAGTTTGATAAAGTTTTTTGCTTGTTTTGTGCCCACTTGAATTGACGCTTGTTTTAAAAAGAAATATCCCGATAGGGCGTAGTCCATTTTTTTGCCGAACTAACAGATTTTTGCAAGGTCGCCCTGACATCCTCCAAAATCGCATAACAAGCAGGGATCAACAATAAGGTGGCCGCCATGCCGAACAGCAAGCCGAAGGTCAAGGCCAAGGTCATCGGCACAAGGAATTTGGCCTGTTCGCTGGTCTCGAACAACATGGGCAGGAAACCGGCCAGATTGGTCAGTGCCACCAGGATAATCGGGCGGAATCGTGAGGTGCAGGCTTCGACGATCACTTCATGCAGGCTGATTTCCTCGCCCTTGCGGTTTTGAATGTAGTCCAGCAGTACGATACTGTCATTCACCACCACACCGCTGGCGGCGATCATGCCGATGACGGACTGGAACGACAGGGTCAGGCCCATTGCGCCGTGGATGAGGACGGCACCCAGCCAGGCCACCGGCACCGCCAACATGAACAATAAGGGTTGCAAATAGGAGCGGAAACTCACCGCGATCAAGGCGTAGATGGCGACCAATGCAATGACCGTGTTGGTTTTCAAGCCTTCCTCAAGTAATGCCGCTTCCTCCTTGGCTTCCCCGGCGGAAATGTCGACATGGGGGTAGTGCGCCATTAAGGAAGGAAACAGGCTGGCTTCTAGGTTTTTGAAAACGGTCTCGCCTTTGATACCGCTATTTTGGGCGAGTTTGGCATGAATTCCGGCCTTGCCCATCCGGTCTTCCCGTTCCAATGCACCAAAGCCTGGCGCGTAATCAAAGGTGGCGAGAGTGCCTAATGGCGCTTGGCTACCATTGGGCAAACGTATGGGCAGGGATTTAAAGTCCGGGAGCGATTCACGTTCCATTCGTGGAACCCGAGCCATAATCTTGACTTCATCACGGCCTCGGATAAAACGCTGCACCGTTTCACCGGCGTATGCCGCCCTTACTTGCTCGGCAAGATCTTGAACCTTGATCCCTAACCGCCCTGCTTCAGGCGTTAAGGCAAATCGCAACTCCGGTTTGCCAGGACGACGAGAATCTTCAATTTCAGTTATATCGGGGAAATCGGCGACCTTTTCCTTTAAGATATTGACAACGGCGTCCAACTCGCGCGGATCGGGCGACCTGACCTCGATTTCCAGGTCCACCACATCCTGTTCGGTGGGAGTATGGAAGTCGGGCTTAAAATCGCCCATGTTAGGGATATGTTGATACCAGCGGTCGATCAAGTCCTTAATATGGAACTGTTGGCGGGCTGCACTGGAAAACTCCACCCAGATGGTCGGATCGACTTCCTGCAAAAACACGTCCAAGCCTTCAATCACTGAAGGCGAACCGGGCGGTTGGGTTGCGTTGAGTTCAGCTTCCGCTTTGTTAAGCCCGACCAAAAACTCTTGTACTTTGGCTTTGGTTTCGGCGTAGGGCGTTCCTAAAGGCGGCATCAAATGGACGTGGAAATTGTCATAACTAATGTCTTCTTCCAGCGATAACTTAACGTAATCGACATGGATCAACACCCAGCCGATCAGGATTGCGCTGGCAAAAAAAGCGGCGACGGCATATCGCCACACGAGGCAGGACTGTAGCAAGGGCCGGTAAACTTTACTCAAGAGCAGTTCCAACCCCCGATTCAATACTTTACGGATACGGTCGAGATGGCTCGGTTTTGCCGTAGGTTTCACTTCGTGCGCCAAATGCGCAGGCAGAATCAACAAGGCTTCAACCAGGGAAAAAGCCAGCGACAAGATCATCACTACCGCCACCGGCTTCATGAACATCAACGCCCAACTGGGCGGCACAAACAAGCCAGGAAGAAAAGTGATCAACCCGATACTGACCCCCAACACCACCGGCACCCAAACGTCCTGAATGCCGCGAATCGCACCACGCAAGCCTGTCATGCCCTGGCTTTGCAGTTCATGGATACGCTCGCTGACGATGATCGCATCATCGACCAATACACCCATTGCCAATACAAAACCAAATAATGACAACATATTCAGGCTGACATCGAACATCGGCAAAAACCAGATGGCCCCAAATACCGACAGCATAACCCCCACCGCCGCCCAAATCGCAACCTGGGTGCTCAAAAACAGCAGCAGGACGATAAAAACCAGGATAAAACCGCTGATACCTTCAAGTTTCAAGGTATCCAACAATTCCGCAAAGGAACGGGCATTGTCGCGCCGCAAGGTGTAATGGATGCCTTCCGGTAAGCTGTTAGACAAGGTAAGGACATATTCGCGCACCGCTTCGGCGGTGGCGACCAAATCGTTTTGCGCCATCACCCCAATAGTTACCGAAGGCTGGCCGTTGCTCCAGTATTCAAAAACTTGGTCGTCAAAGCCATCGGTGATAGTTGCCAAATCGCCCAATTTAACCGCCGTGCCATCGCTACGGCTGCTGATGGGGATTTCCCTTAGCGCATCGGCATGGTAGGCGGTATGTTTGGAGCGCAGTTGCAACTCGCCCGCATTGGATTTTAATACGCCGCCTGCCACGTCAATAGAGTTATGGCGAATGGCTTCCGCGACTTGCGCCAAGGTCAACCCGTATTGCCGCAAGCGTTCGGAGGAAATTTCGACGCTGATTTCGTATTCGTTCTTGTTCCAGATTTTAGTGGCACGTACACCGGGCAATACACCTAAATCGTCACGGACTTTTTCCGCTAAATGCCGTAGTGTTAGCGGGCCTGCATTCCCATACAACACCACGGAGATGGCAGGATATTCCCAAGCGGTATCGTCGATCTCGATTTTTTCCAAGGACTTGGGCAAGGTCGTAATGGTTTGGGTACGCACCCTGATGCTGCTGGACAATTCGCGGGTGGAATAACCTTGCTCGACTTCCACCCCAATCTCACAAAGTCCTTCCCTGGCAACGCTTTTCAAGCGCTTGATACCCGTTAGGTCGTGGACAGCTTCCTCAATCGGGATGCATACCCCTTCCTGCACTTCAGTCGGCCCCGCACCGGGGTACTCTGCCGTGATTTCAATGCGAGGAGGCGCAAAGCGCGGATAGGCTTCTTTGACGATAGTCTGCAAGGTATGCCAACCACCTAGGACGATCAGTATCATCAAGAAGTTTGCCGCGACCGGATTGGCGGCAAACCAAGCGAGTAACGAGCGTTCGGTCAATAGCTTGTCGTTCATTTAGCCACAACCGCTGTCTGGTCTTGTTGCGTCGATGGGTTTGAGAGCTTGACCCTCATCCCTGCTATCGGCAAATCTACGCCTTCCACGACGATGTGTTCGCCCTGTGAGATGCCCTTGGCAACAATAATGCGGTCTTTATCGTTACGCAATAATTCGACGGTATGCAATTGCAAACGTCCGTCCTTATCGACGCTATACACTTGATTACCACCGTATAAAGCCGTTTTGGGCAGGCTGAGCAGGTCGTAGCGTTCAATGCCAGCAATTGTTGCCTTAACGAACACACCGGGCATCAACGCGACCTTGCTTTTGTCGGTTTTAAATGCATGACGGATTTCGGCTATTGCATAGAGCATGGCGTTTTTATCGTCCAGGTCGCTGGATGTCCGTACGATATGGCCGTACCAGTGTTGGAGGTGGTCGCCCAGTTGGGTAGCCAAATGAACTTCTGGGAAATTTTTGTCGCCGTCATTTGACGGCGACAAATTTAAGTGCGCAAGCTGGTCGGTTGCAATCGGTAGCCTGATTTCAGCACTGTCGTCAGCATAGAGCTTGGCTATTTTCTCCCCCGAGTTCAAATATTGTCCAGGCAAGACGCGCTTATCGCGTACCCAACCGTTAAATGGGGCAGTCAGCCGGCAACGTGCCAGTTGCAAATTGGCCGCCGCTAAGTCGGCTTTAGCGGCGGCCAATTTAGCTTCTCGTTCTTTTAGTTGCGGTTTGTGCAGCACATAATCCGTGGCCTTGCCGTTGCCCAGGGCTTGCCATTCGCTTTCGGCTTGCAGGGCTTCTTCCCGTTCCCGCAACAGCTCCTTATGCGCTTCGGCTACGGCGGCATAGGCGCGGGTGACGGCAAACTCATAGTCACGGTTGTCAACCATCAGCAGCAGTTCGCCTTTCTTGAAATAGCCGCCAGGTGCAAAATTAGGATGTGCCTTGACAACTTTTCCGGAAACTTCCGGCACCAAGTCGATTTCTATTTTAGGCAGCACCACGCCTTGTGAAAGTACGTCCATCCGCACGACTTCTTGTTTGGCAGTGGTCACAGTGACGATGGGCGGCTCATGTTTGACTTTTTTGACCTTGGCTTCATCGGCTTCGGTTTTATGGGCGATAAGCCACCACGCCCCAGCCATACCCAACGCCAATAACAGGAAGGGCAAGGCTATTTTCAGCAAAAGCAAGGCGACAGGTTTGTCCGGCTTGATGTTCATGGTCAATAGATAGGGCGATCAACAAAAAATCAAACTTCTGCGCCCAATGCCAGATACAGGTTAATCCGGTTATTCAAGAGCAACCGCTGCACGATGAAGTACTCGCTTTGGGCGCTCAGGGTACTACGGTAGCTGTCCAATAAGGTCAAAATCTGGATCACGCCGCGGCGATAAGCGTTGATCGCCGATTTACGGCTTTCTTCGGTTTGCAACACATTGGCATAGAAGGCTTGTTCCTGTTTTCTAAGCCATTCCTCAGCGGCAAGGCTTTGCTCAACTTCGCTGAATGCGATCAAGGCGGTTTGGCGGTAATTATTTAAGGCTTCCTTCACATTGGCGTTTTGGAGGTCGATTTCGCCCGTTAACTTGCCGCCAGTGAATAATGGTTGGGACAATCCCATCAGAAAATTCCAGGCGACGGCGCGGGGATCGATTAACTCAGCCAATGACGAGCTGCGGATACCTCCCGCTGCCGTCAGCGTAACCCGTGGCAATAAGGCTTTCTTCGCACTGGCAACGCGGTAGTCTGCCGCTTTCAGGCGATCAAATGCCGCTACCAAATCGGGACGGCGTTGCAAAATCTCTGCCGGCAACCCGGCTTGCAAAGGTTCAGGAGGATTCGGCAATTTGGCTTGGCTGCCCACTTTGCCCGCCGGATAGCGGCCTAGCAGTACCTCAAGCTGACGTGCAGCCTGCTGCACCCGATTACGGACATCGGCCAATTGTGCTTCGGCGGATGTCAGGTCAGTCAACGCCAAGCGTAAATCCAAACCTTGGGTCAGTCCACGATTAAAGCGCCCTTGCACCAAATCAACGACGGTACGGCGGTCTTTAATGGACTCTTCCGCCACCTTAACCTGCAAATTGGCTTCGGTTAGCACAAAATAGGCCTGTGCAGTACGGGCAGCAAGAGACAACCTAGCTGCACGAAAATCGTATGCTGTCGCTTGGGCATCATAAGAAGCCGCAGACTGGAAATCTTTGATCCGCCCCCACACATCCAATTCCCAGTTGAGGTCGAACAGGGCTTGAAAAGTGCTTAACTTATCCGTCGGTTTACCGACTGCGTGATTTTCTCCACGTTCGTATCCAGGGCTAAAGGATAACTGCGGAAACCGTCCGCTCCCGGCAATCTTGACCGACGCTTTGGCGGCTTCAACCCGTGCGGCGGCGGCTTGTAGGTCGAAATTGGCGGCCAGCGACTCCTTGACCAGATCCTGTAATTTCTGATCGGCAAATCCGGCCAGCCAGGACGGCGGGACAACTTGGTTATCCGAGTTGGCTTCCCAGCGCGTCGGCATGTTTTTGACGGGTAGGGCTTCGTCGCGTTTTGGTGGCGTTTCGCACGCCGCCAACATAAGCGCAAAAAAACCGAATACTATAAGGCGCATGGTTTTAACTATTATTTTTCTACAAAACAGGGAGTTACTTAAGAAATATCTGAACAAGTTAATTCCGTTCATGGGTGGATCAACTCACCACGAACGAAATTAACACCTTACCCTTCGTCCTGAGTTTGTCGAAGGACTTGTTCAGGGATTTCTTAAGTTTAAAACTGAAATTCGCGAAACATTGGATGTCGGCAACATTTCTACTATGAGATAAGACGTTTGAGCGGTGTAAAAACCCCACGGGGGAATGAATATTTTTGGATTATCATAAAAAGCAGAGAGCGCAGCACCCGTAAATCGCGGGTGTAATCGGGTTGCCCAAGTAATTATTGACCGCCGCCGGACGGGACATATTGTCCCGACCGTAAGGTTTCAACGCAGTTCAAAGATGCCAGCATCGAAAAAACGTAAGTGACTGGGTAACATACCCCACCACGCGGAGAATTTTAAAATTCCACCTTAACAGAACCCATAAACGTGCGCGGCTGGCCGACATTTACAGTAAAACGGTCGCCTAATGTCGCGGTGTAGTATTGGTGATCCAAGAGGTTGTCGATATTAAACTGCAAGGTGGTTTTCGCTTTAGGCAAGGGCAACTGGTATTTCACTAACATATCCACCCGCCCCCAACCCGGCAATTGATAGCTATTAAGATTATCCCCCTGTTTCTGGCTTTGGAAATACACGCCGGCACCCACGCTGAAGCCGCGTAAAGTATTGTCTTGCACATCGTATTTAGCCCACAAGCTGCCCGCATTCCTTGGCACGTTCCATAACCGGTTGCCGTCAAGTACGTTACCGGAAAAGTCGGTGCTTTTAATGATGTTTGCATCGGTATAAGCATAGCTGGCGATCAGGCTCAAGCCCTCGGCCACTTGCCCAGAGACATCGATTTCCACACCCTGGCTACGCGCGCTGCCAATCAAATCGGAAAAGCCACGCCGGGTGTCAACAGCGATATTTGATTTTTTCAGGTCGTAGAATGCGACATTGGTGGTCAAGCGCTCGTCAAAAAAAGCGGTTTTGAAGCCGATTTCAAATTGCTCGCCAATTTCCGGCGGCAGGGCTTTTCCGCCAAAGCCGATATTACCATTGCCATTGCCCATAGATTCCACATAATTGCCGTACAGCGACAACCACTCCCAAGGCTGGTACAGCAATCCTACCCTTGGGCTAAAGCGTTCGGCCTTTGATACATTTTGATTGGCCTTAGCTTCCTCGGGGGACGCAGCGCCAAAGTTACTGGCGTCAGTTACCCAATCGTATCGGCCACCGCCCAGGATATGCAACTTATCAAACAAGGTTATCTGATCCTGGAAATACACCCCGTTTGAATGCGCCGTGCCGCTGCCAAAATCGCCAAAAGCATGCGGGACTGCCGACAAATTTAACGGCCGGTAGCGCGGATTGAATATATTGATCTTAGGGCCTTCAACTGCTTGGAAATCAAGCGTATCGTTATCGACGCTATAGTTTTCCCAGCCCACCGCGACCTCATGTTTAACATCCCAGGTGGCAAAGCGTCCGTTAAGGTTGACATTGCCGTAAAAATAGTCAGAAGGATTTGAACCGCCGAAAAAGAATCTGCTCAATTCGCCATAGTTCGGTTGGGCAGGGTCTTCTTGTAACCCAGATGCGCCGGTTTGCGGGTCTACAGTGTGTCGCCGGAGGTGGTCAAATCGCGCCTTCACTGTCCAGTCGTCATTGAACGCATGGGTCAATGTCAGCATTGTATTGTACAGTGTGCTATTGGATAAGTCGGTAGAAGGCTCGCCCAGGAAGCGGTTAATAGGAATGTTGGCGGGTCGATTGCCCAAGGCCACAACGCCATGATCATCCACCGTGTCTTCATCGGAATAGATAAAATCCAAGTCGAGTTGGGTACGGTCAGTAACTTTCCAAGTCAGCGAAGGCGCTAAAAAGATACGGTCCGTAAAGGCAAAATCTCGGAAAGAATTCTTATTAAGGTATTCCAGATTTAGCCGATACAGTAACGAACCATCGGCATTGAGTGCGCCGGTGGCATCGGCAGTCGTACGATACAGGTCATAGGATCCGAACTGTTGCTGCAAAGCGTAGTAAGGGGTTGCTTGCGGACGCTTGGTGACGATATTGATCATGCCGCCGGGTTGGATACGTCCGTACAAGTTTGCCGCCGCACCCTTGACCACTTCAACACGTTCGGCATTGGCAAGCGTCAGTTTGCTGGCCGGCCAACGAAAGCCGTCCAAATAATTGTTAAACTGAGTGCTAAAACCACGGATCATAAACTCCTCGGCAAAACCACCGAAACTAAACCCCTGAAAAACGCCACTGACGTTTTTTGTGGCATCGCCGACTTGGATGGCTTGTTGATCCCTGATAACGGCTTTAGGAACTACCTGAACGGATATAGGTGTTTCCATAAGCGGTGTATCGGTGCGGTTTGCACTGGCGGCGCTTGTCACCGAGTATGATTTATTGTTTGGGTTGTTGGCATCGTAAGGGTCATAAGGGCCTGCATCCGCCTCCACCGTCACTTTCGGCAAGGTCTCGCCGTTGCTTGTGTCGGCCACCGTCATCGCCGATGCGCCGGATTTCAACGTCACCGTGCCGTCGGAGGCAACAGCCGGAATTAGGCCGCTGCCTACTACCAGTTGTGCTACCGCTTCACTGGTGCTGTAATTGCCGCTGAGACCTGGGCTGTGTTTGCCGGATGCACTGGCTTCGGTGTATAGCATGGCCGTACCGGATTGTTGGGCAAAGGTTTGTAAGGCAGTGGACAAAGGCTGGGCAGGAATGTCGAAATGGCGTTTTTCTTCGGCATTTGCCGATAAGGCAAATGCCGCGAACATGGCAGCAGTTAACGGTTTGAAAGCCAATGGCATAGCAGGGTTTCCTCATGTTATTTTGGGTTCATGAGGTAAAGACGTATCAGTGGAAAAAAGCCGCCATACAAACAGGAATTAGTTATGGAATCTCTGATTAAGTCCTTCGGCAAGCTTCCTTCGACAATCTCAGGACGAACGGAATTTATAGTTTTGGATTACACTACGCCGTGCCCAGAGAGTAAACAAAATGGATAGCCGAGTGTTTACGCGGCTAATCCACCCTTGCATTTTGCCTGTCGTTCGGCCTTATGATTTAGGTTTCCCCATCCGTCTTATGACAATGTCGTTGTCCCCCCGCCGCTCGACTCGGACGGGTAGAATACGGGCAACGGCGTCCAACATACTGTCCAAACGGTCGGAAGGAAATGCACCGCTGATACGCAGTGCCGCTAGGTTATTGTCTTCAAGCCGAATCTGCTTGTTATGGTATCGGGACATTTCGGTCAGCGCGTCATCCAGGCGGCGGGCATGGAAGATGAGTTGTCCGCGCCGCCAAGCCGTCAAGCTCTCGATGGGCTGGTTTTCTGCGGGAAGAAACTCACCGTTTTCTGCGTAGCTAACTTGTTGGTTTGCGGTCAATCGCCGCCGTTCCTTAGTTTCGACATCGACGATCCCTTCCCGGACGGCGACCAAGGTTTTCCCTGTTTGCCGGTAAACTTCAAAGGCTGTGCCTATGTCGGTGATGCGTCCATGCCCTGCGGTGACTTGAAAAGGACGTCGGCTATCGTGCGCAACTTGAAAATACACTTCGCCGTGGAGCAACTCAACAGTGCGTCGCCAGGGGGTAATGCTGACGTTAACCGCGCTGTCGGTATTCAGTTCCAGGCTGGAACCGTCGGCAAGTTTAAAAACCTGCCGTTCGCCTTTGGCGACTTGGTAGGTAAGCGGAAATATTATGCCCGCCTGTTGCCAGTATGTCGATAACCCCACGCTTAGCAATACCAACGCGGCGGCGGCATAAACGGTCATTCGATGCCTAGAACGGGGACGGTACTTTAACGCTTCATGACGTGCTTCAAAAGACAAGGCCTTAAGTGGCTCCATCCATTGCCAATGCCGTTTGACATCTTCATACGCTTGCTTATGCCGTGGATGTTCATTGAGCCAAACCAAAAATTCACGACGTTCCGCTGCACTGGCATCGTCGGCTTTAAGGCGCAAAAACCAGGTTACGGCTTGATCGCGGATAGGGTTTGGAGTTGGTTCGCTTGACACTTGGCTGGTTAGCTTCGTTTATTGGTTATGTAAGGTAAGACGGATAAGCCGATATTAGCCGCCAAATCAGCCCTGTTTGTGGTCGATTTCATCCAAACAGGATACCAAATAACGCAAGGCCTGTTGCACATAACGCTCAGAACAGCGTACCGAAATACCAAGCTTTTCTGCAATGTCTTTATGCGAATAGCCTTCCATACGGAACAGCACGAAGGCATGGCGTTGGAGTTCCGGCAGGTTTGCCAGCCAACCGGAAAACAATTGCAACCGCTCGGCAGTTTCGCACTGTTGCTCAGGCGTAACCTGGGTATTTTCAAGGCTTTCGATGTCGGCATCGTAATCTGAAAAACGGTCGCGGGTTTTAGAGCGTCGGTAATAATCGACCGCGACATTGGCTGCGGTTTGGAACAGGAATGTGCGTGGCTCCCGGATGGTTTCGGGATTGGGATATTGCAACACCCGCAAAAAGGCTTCTTGTACGATGTCCGCCGATTCCTCGTTAGGAAAACGACCACGGATAAACGCGAGCATCTCTTTTGAGTGCGCCTCAAACAAGGTGTTCAGCAAGTTGCGGTCAAGTTTGGTCATGGTACGGCAATGCCAGCCCCTGTTTTTTCTTTGTAAACATGTTGGAAAATAGCTTGTTCCACCTCCCTCTCCCTTTTGTGTATTTCAATCTACGGTCAATAAAATATCAAAACAACCGAATAACAAAGCAACATCAATGCCATACTACAATAACTTTTATAAAACAATAGGTTGAATTATTTTAAAAATCGATGAGAAACAAAAACCGTGTGATATCACACAACTCTGCGGCATAACGCGCAGTTTAATTGGCTAAGGGTGGGGTAGTGGATAGGTCGTAGTTGGGTGGATTAGATCCGCAAATTCTACGACCATAAATAGATGCAAAAATAAACCACGCGTCGTAATCCGCCCTTCATTAAGCGTTAATACTCAACCCGTACCGTGCCCATAAATGTCCGTGGTGCACCGTAATAAGCGGTACTGTCGTCAGTCCCCGAAAAATAATTGTGGTCGAGCAAGTTATCGACATTTAACTGGAAATGAGTCGTAGCCTTGCCTATGTTAAGGCTATAACTTGCCATAAGGTTGACGAGTGCGTAACCGGGAATTTGCCAGGTATTTCCTGGATTACCTTCCCGTTGGCTAACGGCATTGATGCCAGCCCCTAACTTGAATCCTTGAAGTTGCCCCGTCGTAAATTCATAGGTACTCCAAAGATTGCCATTGTGTAAGGGTACATTGGCAAAACGGCTACCGACTGGTGGAAATGCTAGAGCGTTACCTTTGGTAATTTCGGCAAATGGAGTATAGGCATAATTGGCGATTAGCTGCCAGCCGGGCAAAATTTCACCAGCGACATCAAATTCAACCCCATGGCTTTCCAGTTCGCCCGCCGCTATAACACCGAAAGGCCGGTCATTAGGATCGGGAATGCTGGTATTTTGTTTTGTCAGCTCAAAATAAGAAAACGTAGCCGTCAAGCGGTCATCAAAAAAGGAGGTTTTTAAACCGGACTCCCATTGTTTGGCCTTTTCAAAGGGCAAGGGCTTGCCAGACTTAAAACCATTTGAGGTACCGAAATTTTCGGAATAACTCCCATATACAGACAACCATTCTAACGGTTGCCAAAGAAGCCCGCCTCTGGGGCTTATTTTATCGTCTTCATTGCTGATCTTTCCTGCCACATTGTCACGTGTTGTAGCGTTGTCATAACGTAACCCTCCCAGGGCATATAGATTGAAAGGGAGTTCAAGTTGATCCTGCAGGTAAACGCCATACCATTCGGTTGTCCAGTTGAGCGGGCCGAAAGCATTTGCGGGTATTATCAAATTTGCTGGTGGCGCATTGGTGTGTATTGGCCTAAAAATATTAAATGCCGGTGTTTGGGAGATTGCGGGACAACAATATTGATTGACCAGTGATTCATCCGTCCGGTAATAATCGCCACCGACCATCAAGGTGTGTTTGACAGGCCCAGTACCAAATTTCCCAGTAAGGTCGACCGTATTAAAGTACCTGTCAGCTTTAGGGCCTCCAACAATCTGTGCTGCGGCCCGCCTTAAGGTCCCATTCGGCTGGGCATCCTCTAAGGCAAACGACCCCGGATTACCACCCTGGTCAAGAAAGTCTGCCAAAAATCGGTGGCGCAACGTCCAATTTTCATTGAAAGCATGCGACCAATTCATCCCGACCAACACATCGTCGGTAAATTCATTCGACCACGCTTCACCCAGGCTGACACCACGGGCAACGGGCGCAGGACGATTTGAGCCTGTAATCGGCGGGATGCCATTTTGAAGTTGGTCGTTGGAATGCAAATATTCCAATTCAAAGATGACTTGCGTTTGTGGACTGATATTCCATTTCAGGACTGGCGCCACCAGGACTCTATCGTTATAGACAAAGTCCTCAAACGAATCCGAATTTTCGTATCCTAAGTTGAACCGATAGAGCAAGTCACCATCTTTAGTGAGAGGGCCGGTGGCATCCAGTGTAGTGCGATAGAAATCAAATGAACCGAATTGTTGACCTAATGAATAATATGGTGTTGCTAAGGGTTGTTTGGTGGTGATATTGACAATACCGCCGGGTTGGGTACGCCCGAAAAGTATAGAAGCTGGGCCTTTCAATACATCGATACTTTGAATGTCGGCAAGGTCACGCTTCAGCCCGATGCCGCTGGAGTTGAATGTTGATGGGAAAAGTACACCATTGCGATACATGCTCGTATTATTGAACCCACGTATATTGAAGGAATCAACGCCACTGCCAATGCTGGAAGTACGTACTACCCCGCTCACGTTTTGCATAACCTTTTCGATACGTACAGCTTGCTGGTCTTTCAAGACTTGTTGCGTGACCGTTTTTACAGAAAAAGGCGTTGACATGATCGGCGTGTCGGTTTTTGTGGCTGTTGAGGTGCGACTTGCCGTATAGGATTTGTTATAGGGATCCGTTGTATTTGTCGGATCGTAAGGATCGGCTTCCACATCCGCTTCCACTGTCACTTTAGGTAATGTGGTATCGTCACTCAACAATTCCGGTTGTTTCGTATCCGCCACTTTCACCAAACCGCCCTGTTCCACCAACGTGACCGTCCCATTGGCAGTCTGCTTGGCGGACAAGCCCGTTCCATCCAGCAATTGTTGTAAGGCGCGTTGCGGGGTGTAGTTGCCTTCAATGCCGCTCGACCTTAATCCCGATGCATGTGAGGCGGGGTAGCTCAATTGCACGTTGGCGGCTTCGGCATAGTCGTTCAGTGCGCCGGACAGGCTTTGCGGCGGGATGTGGAAAGTTTGGGCTTGTGCCTCATTGAGAGAAAATAGTGAGTTGAATATCGCCAGAATGGTCAATGCCCATGTCTTCGTGCCTTTGTCAGTAGTTGTTTTTATAGTATTCACGTCTTCTCCAGTGTGGAATTTTCATCCGTTTTTGCGGATTCAGTATTAAGACGTTTGAGGCAGGGTTTTACCCCAAGAGGAAATGCAACTTTGTTACCGTTGAAGTGGTCGGCAATTTAGCCGACAGCTTTTGCCTGATGGATGCCTTGTGGCGCTTTATGCCGTTTGGAGCGCCTTTTTTGCAGCCAGCGGATAACCCCGGTCACAAACAGCACCGGACAAGCAAGGCCGCTTAAAAACACTAAGATGCGCCCTGTCCAGCCAAAGGCTTGCCCGGAATGCAACGGCCATTGCCAATGCGCGAACACCTCGCCAGCCGTACCCATAGCGGGATCATCCACATCAAGGATAGCGCCGCTGTAACGGTCTATCGCCACGCAACGACGATGTATCAAACTGCCCGGTTCTTCCACGCCGTCTTTACAAACGGAGTAAGTCCCGGTCGGTTCGGTCGCACCGTAAATCCAGTCGGCCCGCCCTGTGGGATAGCGTTTTTCGGCGATGCTTACCGCTTCTGCCATCGTGATGGATGGTTTTCCAGATGTCGGATCAGACTTAAACCAGTAACGGTATGTCACGGGGGAAAATAGTTCCAATACCGGCACGACATGCTGCGGCACATCCATATAGACTCCCGAAAACAACACCGGAATCAGCACGATTGCCGAATAAAAGCCAAAAGTCTTGTGCAGGTCGAAGTTCAGCCGTTCCGCACTGGCCTTAAATTTGATTGTCATGGCCTGTCGCCATTTTCCGGTCAGCGGCCACCAGACCACCAGCCCGGTCAGCGTAGAAATGATCAACAAAGCGCCCATAATACCGACGACCAAGTAGCCTGGGTCTTCGCCCAAAAACAAGGCGTAGTGAAGCTCGAAAATAAAACCGATGAAGGTAAGCGGAAAAGGGCTGTCAGAAGAGCCCATCAACCGCTTGTCGATGACCTTGGCGGTATAGGGGTCAACGTAAACTTCCCAACTTTCGGTTACGCCGTCCTTATTCCCCGTCAATGGCAAGGAATAGGACATCTTGAATGCGGCCTCGTTGTTGCGCGGATAGCTGGCAAACGTATTCGCCGCATTGCCCGGCATGGCTTTATGCCCCGCCTGAAAAATCTCAGCCAGCGGTTTGTAAACAGGATTAATTTCCGGCACTTTCACCGTCAGAAGTTTCGGGTTCAACAGTTCATTGATTTCCAGATGAAACACCAGGATGCTGCCGGTAATGCCGAAAATGGACAAGAACAAACCCAACACCAAACCCAGCCACAAGTGCACATCCAGCCAGAGTTTGCGGCGGGATTTAAGTTTCAGCAAGCGGGTACGTTTGGTGTCCTGCCTGTTTACGGTTTCGCCTTGCGGCAAGTTATGGTCGAATAGCTTCATCGTTTTTTACCTACACGCCAGGGAACGCTACATGCACCTGGCGTGCATGGTTTACACTAATACTCAACCCGTATCGACCCAATGGCCGTCAGCGGCGCACCGGGGGCAATGCCCAGGCTTGAAGCAATATTGGAATCAGGGTCAGTCGATTCGTAATAGGTTTTATCCAAGAGGTTACGGATGTTGAACTGCGTGGTGACCTTGGTGGGCCCCATCTTCATTTTATAGGCGGCAAAGGCATCCATCCTGACATAACCCGGCATTTGGAAACTATTGGCAAAATCGCCTTGCCGCGCTCCCGCAGCCACACCGCCCAAACCAAAACTAAAGCCTTCTTGCGATCCATAACCATTGAGGTCGTACTTGACCCACAAGCTGCCCGAATGCTCAGGAACATTGGGCATCCTATTTCCGGCAGTATTGCCGCCATGATCTACGAGTATCCTTGCATCAGTAAAGGCATAGCTGCCAATCACGCTCAATTTATCCGTGACCTGTCCCGTCACGTCCAGTTCTATCCCTTGGCTTCGTTGCTTATTGGCAATCTTGTCATTGATATTGACCGTACTCAAATCAAGCACAAGGATATTATCCTTAACCAGATGGTAATACGCCAAAGTTGCCAACAGCCGATCATCAAACAACTGGGTTTTTAAGCCCACTTCAAACTGCTCACCCCTTTGTGGGTCGAAGGTTGAACCGTTGGCAGCGGGTGCATTATTGGCACTGAACGAAGTCGTCCAATTGCCATAAATCCCTAGTTCTTTGATGGGTTGGTAAAGAATCCCAACCCGTGGGCTAAAGCCTTCGTCTTTGCGTGACGGCAGGGTCGCTTCAGAAAGGTTAAAAGAGGTCGTATAAGAAAAACCCGTATCCGCCCAATCGTAACGTCCGCCACCCAAAATATGCAGTTTGTCCCAAAGGGTGATGTGATCCTGGAAATACGCGCCGTACCATTGGTTATTGAAAACGGCAAAGCCGGTATTGGCACAGCAATTGGCAGGGCGTGCCAGGGTTTGCCGAATCAGCGCAGGACTGATGCCATAGCTGGGTGCTGGATTGAAGATATTGATATTAAGTGCCGGATTGGGGTCGTTGTATTCACCGAAAGAATGGTACTTTTGGGTGGACTGGAAGAAGTCGAAACCCACTAGGGTTTCATGCTTGGAAAAACCTAGCCGGAATTTTCCGGTCAAATCCAGGTTCGTGGCATAGGTTTCATTATGGGTAATTTGACCGAAAATATTGCGCTTGAGGGTGCCATCCGGCAACAGCGCAAGCTCCCTGGGGCCAAATGTGGGGGTCGGATTGACAAAGCTGGACGCCTCATCGTCAAAGCTGGCGAGAAAACGGTTATGTATCGCCCAATCGTCATTAAAGCGGTGATTTATTTCAGTGCTGACTTGTGCTTTGGAGATATGGTCCACCGGGCTATTGGGATCATCCAGCGAACGGCTGATGGGGATAGGCGCTGGTCGTTTGCCGATTGACGGGATACCGAAATCCGCCTGATAATCCTGATCCAGCCCTTCAACGCTTAAGGTTAGATCGGTTTTATCCGTGGGTCGCCAGGTGATGCTGGGGTTGACCAATACCCGATCGGTAAAAATAAAATCCCGGAAGGAATTATTGTTTTGATATGCGCCGGTAAAACGGTACAGCACGGTTTTATCATCGGTAACGGCCCCGGTCGCATCCCACTGGGTACGGTAATAATCGTACGAGCCGAACTGTTGCTCCAGTGAATAATATGGAATATCCAAGGGTTTCTTGGTGGTTACATTAACCAAACCGCCGGGTTCGATTCGGCCAAACAGAACAGCCGCCGGGCCTTTGAGCACGTCAACGCTTTGCACGTTGCCAGCATCGAATTCGGACGAAAAGCCATCGGCGTTAGCCAATAGGCCGTTACGGTATACCCTACTGTTGCGAAAGCCGCGAATAATAAAGCCGTTGCCGCCTCCCAAAGTGGGTTGCGCCCGCACACCGCTGACATTTTCCAGCGCGTCTTTTATGCGGGTGGTTTTCTGGTCGTCCATTACTGACCTCGGCACGACTTGCACGGAAACGGGGGTATCGAAAATGGGCGTGTCGGTTTTGGTCGCCGTTGCGGATTTCCTTGTCGTATAGGCTTTGTTATAAGGGTCGGTTGCCCAATTGGGGTCGTCGTAGGGATCACCCGAGTCGGCTTCTACCGTCACTTTAGGCAAGGTAGCGTCACTTGGCTGACTAGTATCCGCCACTTTCACCAACCCGCCCTGTCCTACCAACGTGGCCGTGCCATTCGTAGTTTGTTTAGCGGACAAGCCCGTTCCTGTCAGCAATTGTTGTAAAGCTTGTTCTGAGGTGTAGTCACCGTCGATGCCGTTCGACCTTAATCCCGCCGCTTGCGAGGCGGGATAGCTCAGTTGCACATTCGCCGCTTCGGCATAATCGTTCAACGCACCGGACAGGCTTTGCGGCGGGATATGGAAGGCTTGGGTTTGTTCGCCAGCGATAGTAAACGGTGAGTTGAGTATCGTCAGGATGGTTAATGCCAATGTCTCGCCGCCCTTGTGCCTTGTCGTTTTTATAGTTTTCAACGCCTTCTCCTGTGTGGGATCTTCATCCGTTTTTTATGGGTTCAGAATAAAGACGTTTTAGCCCTCAAATTACCCCAACAGGAAAGTGAAAATTTTTTCAGTTTGGCATGTTTGTTTATCTTGGAATCAGGCGCAGGTCGTGTTTTTTCCTGGTGAATCCATGGCCAACGTTAAACTAAACCGATGTGTACTATTGATTCGGCCTTGTGAAGTATTAAGTTTCCGTTCGCCTTGAGCCTGTCGAAAGGCGGTGTGTACTTCGACAAGCTCAGCACGAACGGTTCAGACATTAAAAGGCCGAATCTATAAGCTGAGTCAGGCTGGCGTTTAAATGTGATTGCAAACAGTGCAATCACATAATCACGACCAGCCAAGGCGTTAGCCGGTACATCTTGATTGGCAAGGTTTGTTCCAGCGCCTGCAGCGCTTTATCGGGGTTGCGGATATCAAAACGTCCGCTGACTTTCAGTGCCTTCAACCGGCTATTTTTGATAATGACCGTGCCATTCCGGTAACGACTGATTTCTTTTATGACAACGCCCAAGTTCGCGCTATCGAACACAAGATGGCCGGATGTCCACGCACTGGCCTTGGTCGCCGAAACTTGTTGGATTCTCCCTGTGACTTCGCCGACGGTAAGCTGGTCGTTGACATGCAAAATCGCGGGTTGTTGCTGGTTTTGGCTGACGGCAACAACACCGTTTATGACAGTTATGGTATCGGAATGTTGGTCTTCGCGGACGATGAATCGGGTACCCAACACCCGCGTTTGGCTGAATTGGGCATCGACCAAAAATGGCTGTGCGGTATTGCGTTTAACCTCGAACAACACTTCACCTTGCAGCAAGTGGATTTGCCGCGTGTTACCCTGAAAATTGGCCTTGACCGCCGATTGGGAATTCAGCGTAATCGTGCTGCCGTCAGCCAGTTGTATGCTGCGTGATTCGCCGACGCTGGTGCAATAGTCGGCCTGTAAGCAGTTGAGGTAGGGCTGCAAAATGACGGCTGCCAGGATAAGACTGGCAGCTATTAGCGGGACGGCGAACCGATAATGCAGCGATGAAAATCGGGACTGCCGTTTACCCTGGCTTGATAGCGGGATAGCCTTAAGTCCTTTGCTTAATGCCGAGTCGTCCCAAAACGCCTGGATTTCCTCAAAGGCTTTGCTATGGGCAGGGTCGGCTGCCAGCCATCGTTGGAAATGCCGTCGTTCTTCCTCGGTGACCTGCCCGTTACGCAACTTGGCAAACCAGTCGGCTGCCTGTTGGGAAATTCGGCGTTGGCCTAAATCGCTAACCTCGGAGGGGTCATTGGGTTGAGAAGTCATAAGGGCATTATATACGTCGAAAACTAACACACTAAATCCGCTTGTTATAGTAAAGACGTTTACTGCAGGCTATTCCCTCAATTTACTTTTGCCGGGCGGCAAGAAGTGCTGACCAAGCTGGTTGCGGCAATGCTGGATCCCCCGGCTGATATGCTTTTCCACCGCACTTTCGGAGATGCCCAAGTGAAGTCCGACATCCAGGTAACTCAAGCCGTGCAGCCGATTCAGGACGAAAACATCCCGCGTCCTGGGCGGCAATTCCAATAAGGCCGCCTGTAACAATCTTGACCATTCAGCTTCAGACACTTCCTGTTCCGGCGATGCCGCCAGGGTTTCTTCGCCGTGATGGTTATACTGCTCCACATGACGTTCAACGACCTTGTTATGGCGGACGTAATCCACAGCCAAGTTAGCCGCCGTCCTGAACAGGAATCGGCGGGGATGGTCGATGGCACTCTCCCCGGCTGTCCGGACCAGGATGACAAACGACTCATGCGCAATGTCTTCGGCAGTGTCGGGACAATGGAGCTTACGGGTGAGAAAGCCCAACAGATCGCGTTGGCAGTCGGTATATAAGGCGGAAATATCGGCGTTCATGGTAAGGCATACATATCTGCGGCTAATCCAGATAGAAAGCAAATTATGTGCCTTATTAATTATAATGTTTAATCAATAACTTATATTGTAATCGCTGTAAAAAGTGTGTGATATGAAGCACCCACTGCGTCATATCACACACTTTTTTGTGGCTGTACGAACGTCACCCAAATAAGTTTAATAAATTCATTTACTTACATTGCTGGCGCAATACTTGCTTTGCTTATTGATTGCCAACTTATCCCTTATAAGAATCAACTTACGCTGCCGTTGGCAATGATTTGAAAATAATTTTAATAAGAATTTTTAGGAACCAACAAAATGCATAAACCTTATTTCCATAACAAAAAAATTGCACTAAGCGTGACAAGCGCCTTCCTCATTGCGCTGGGCATTAGTTTCCAGGCATATGCCCATGAGAACTTACAACCCTGCCGGATTTTGATCGCCAAACAATTGTTTGACGGCATTAATTATCCGCAAGCCAACATGGCTGTACTGATTCAAGGCGACAAAGTCCAACAAATCGGCACACCGGAGTCGTTAAGCGGGCTTTGCCGCAAGAAAATCAACCTTGGCGACGCAACCCTCATGCCGGGCTTTATCGAATCCCATGCCCATGTCACTTTCCAAAACGTCAGAAAAGACAAGGTGTTGGAACACGGCATCACTACAGTCCAAGACACTGGCGGGCCTTTACAGCCTATAGAAGGTGGTAACGGTAAACTTCGTTTGTTGAGTGTCGGCCCAATTATCCAAGCAGTTGGCGGTTATCCGTTAAATATATTCACCCCTGAAGATACACTGGGTGGCTTGGATAAAATCGGTATTACTGTTTCGACCATTGAAGAAGCTCAGAAGGTAGTGCAGCAATTGGTTGATGGCGGCGCGACGGCTGTAAAAATTGCGCTTGAGCCGGGCGGTGAAATAGGTGCGCCTTGGATGCAACCCCACGGCGACCATCCTATTCCACCCGCGCCTTGGCCGATCCTTTCTGATGACATCGTGCAGGCGATTGTGACAAAAGCGCATATACTGGGCAAGCGGGTTATTGCCCATGTCGGCGAGCAAATCGGCTTCGACCGTGCCGTGGCGGCTAAAGTAGACGAGTTGGCACATACGCCTTGTGCGACAATCAGCGATGCTTCGCTACAAGCTGCGGTTAACAATGGGATAACCTTCGTGACCACACTGGACACCTTGGCTTCTTGCGGCCCAAATGGACTGCATGCCAATGCGTTTAGTTTAGGATTAAAAGGCGCAAATTTCATCTATGGTTCTGAAGTGGCTCACGACAATGTGCCTTGGGGCATCAACGGCGAAGAAATGCGCACGATGATGCATTTGACCCACGGCGCAGACGCCATCAATTTCGACGATGTTGTTAATGTATTCAAGTCGGCCACTTCTAAAGCAGGACAACGGTTAGGTGTGCATCCTTTGCTTGGTACATTGGTTCCGGGAGCGCCTGCCGATATCATTGCAGTACGCGGCAATCCTTTCGAACGCTTCAAAATCCTGGAATATCCTGATTTGGTGATGTCTGGCGGACGGTTGGTGGTCAATAAATTTTAAGCCATCGATGATTCGGCCCGTTGTTGTTTGAAACCGTTATGCTGAAATTGTCGAAGTACGCTTGCTTTTCGACAGGTGAAACTCCATAAGGCTGAACCAATAAGCTTTTGATTACACAACCTAAAAGGCAAGCCCCCCTAGTACTGCTAACGGGGCTTGCCTTTAATTTCGGCTTGGGAAGCCAGCAAATGCCATCTTATGACCGCTTACTTTTTGCTCTTGATTGAAAATAATCGAATCCACACACCAGCCATTTCGACAAGTTGGCAACCACCCGACTCATAAAGGGAAGGGCTGTTTGCGCCAATACATTCATCCATTGGTCTATTGCTACAAGCAGTTGATAGGCCGATTTTTTAAGCCGTGCCTTGAAATCCCTTAAGCCCCTAAAACCGACTGCCCGATCCTGAACCTTACCCTTACGGTGCAACCAACGCACGAGACCGCTTAGGTACAGGAAAAACAAGCTTTGCCCGGCAAGGAACCAGCAAAACCGCCCGAATGCGCCCAACGCTTCGCCCGTATGCAACGGCCACATCCAAGTGATTAAGGTTTCCCCGGCACTGAATGCAGTAGGATTCCTGACTTCTTTAATATGGCCGCTCCATCGGTCTACCCAAACCGTCGTATAGGGGTGTCGTAGGTTCACTTCACTTTTTTGGCGCAAGTTGACCCGATAAACACCGCTGTTACCGTCGGGTGTGGTCMCCCGCCGCAACTCGGCATTCGGGAACGGGCCACGGGCAATAAATTCGGCGGCTTCCAAAAGAGTAGGGTGGCCATTAGGGCTCGCCGTACTGCTGATGGTACGCCCCGTTTCCCCATGCGCCATCCCCGTTGAGCCGGAGAGGTTTTCCAAGATCGAGGGAAAACTAAGATGGAATCCGGTCATGGCGAGCAATAACAAGACTGGGGCAGTCAGTATACCTACCAGACGATGCAAATCGAACAGCAACCGCATCAAGCCAGTCCTTAACCTGACTTTTAGTGCCAATCGAATGTTTTGCACCCCAGGGCACCACAAATACAGCCCAGTACAAACCGACACCATCATCAATAAGCTGCAATAACCGACGATATCCCAACCAGCTTGGTCGAATTGTAACTGCGTGTGCCAATCCAATAGCCAAGTGGCCACTGTTTGCCCCCAAAAGCGGCTCGCCACCACTTCCGCCGTATAAGGGTTGACTGATACCATCAAGGGCGCATAACGCTCGAAATAAGTCTCCCTGGGTTTGTCGAACCAAGCGGTTATCATGCCATCGGCCGATCTGGGCATTTCCAATGTCCATTCACCATGACGGTCAGGATGTACCGCCCGAACAGATGCCATGATATCGTCTAGCGATTGATAATCGCCTTGTGCTTCCTCAACCACCAATTGCGGATTCAACAACGCATCCAATTCTTCACGGTAAACGCAAATACTCCCCGTGAAACCCAACACAGCAAAAATAAAGCCCACGCCCAGTGCCAGGCACAGATGGACACTGAGCCACGCCTTTCTGGTGAACCATTTTTTAATTCGTATTCGCCTTGCGCCATATTGAAGCAAGCGAACAAATGCAGACACACAAATAGTCGCTAGGCGTATTAACCGTTTTTTTGGGGGCGTTTGCATGCTATTGAAGGTAGGCGGTAGTCGTTATGCAAGTAGAATGGCGGTAAGGCCAGCAGTGTTACCGCCAATTATACCCAACACATCAACTAGCTGCATTCGGCGAATATATTCTAATGCCTACAAGCACCACTTCTAACACCTAAGGGGTAATGAATACGGCTAAGTCGTATATGATAGCGCGACAAATCCGCTTAACTTATTTGCCTTGCGGTATTAATACGGCACATTAATAGATCCCATAAATGTGCGGCTGAGCCAAAATCAAAAATGCGCTGAAGGTTATGCCTTTGGATGCGTCAATGCTCAATGCATCGGCCTTTCGACCGCATTATCGAATGAGAAATTTTGGGAGACAACATGAGTTGACGAATGGCCCAATTCCACCAATGCGATGACTTCTTCACATGTGAACACTTCCTTGGGGTCGTTGTAAATCGCTTCTGCCAAGGCCTTGATGGCTTGCCAGTTTTGCCTGTCGTTAATAAAGCTGTACGCAGCCAGAAACAGTTCCGCCAGTTTTTTGCGCTGTTCGGCTTGGTTGTCGGGTAGCAGACAGGCCATATATCCGTCGATTATCTTCAACTCTTGGTCGCCGCCGTAAAACTTCAACGCGCCCAAATAAACCAAGTTGGCATTGAAGACTTCACCATCGCGCAGGGCGACATATTTCGCCTCGGCCAACGACCCGACCAGCAGGTTGACGACATCCGCTTCAAACGCGCATTGGCACTGGCGTTTTTCAAGGGGCGACAACAACCGCGTCGCACTCTCATAAGAATAAGGCAAATAAGGGATTAAGCGGCCACCTTCCAGCCTTGCCGCATACCTACCTGGCGTTCGCGTTAATCGCCCACCCATACCAACCTTTAGCTCAGGCAGCCTTACCGCGACCTGGAAATGCAGCGCAGGCAAGTTTTTCTGCTGGTTGCCCAGGTAGACGGCAACGGCCAGCCCAGCCTGATGGTAAGCGTTACGCCGGCCAATATGGATGGGCGGGATTGTGGGTATGGCTAAGGTGTTTGGGTTTATTTTCATGGTGGCACCGAGGTAAAAAAATGCGGGCTAAGTAAGCCAAACCGTCTAAAATAACCCGCAAAGAGAGGAAGGATGCGACGGATGGGTGATGACCCCGTCGCTTGAAATTGAGGATGGTTTGCATTCGAGTAATCGCCCGAGTTATGGTCGTCGCCCTAACTTAGGAGTTTGGCCCTTTATGGGTGATTTCCAAGGCCTGTAATGAATTGACACAATTTTCTGTCGTTTTTAATTGCGGATTGTCATAGCATTCCTTATTTTGTGCCAAGGCATCTTTGGGGTTAGCCATATACCATGCAAGGGATTTAATCTCCGGCATTTTTGTTTCTCGGAAATTTTGCATAGCCACAACACCTGAGGTCAAAATTATCGCTAAGGCGACTAAAGACGTTAAATTCGATGGCAGCCAGTTAAACCGAGTGATCGGTTCAATTCTATTTGTCATGGGTACGGATAGCAGGTCACTTATCTTCATAGGGATGTCTCCGATTTATGTTTAAGCTTAAACTTCCTAGAAAAAGAAGGCAGGCTGATAGTGATGTTATCAACCCACCCTTAAAGAGGAAGGATGCAACTTACGCGGCAATGAAGCCGGATAAGCAAAAGTACAACAATACTGCAATGCCAAGCTGTGGGCGGAGGGGGTAGCCACCGCAATACCACAGGGTAGACAATTAATGTAAAGCAATTGCTATGCCAACAGATTCGGATCAGTAAAGGCCTAAAGCGCTTTAAATCGACCTTTCAGTCTTTCGTCATGATTTACATATCTTATTGATTAAACAGTAGAATAGTAGAGCTGCCTATCCTGGTCAGTAATATCGCACCCATCAAAAAACATTTTATTCAAGGTTGAATTTTTTCGGTTTTTTTAAAGTTGTGTTATTCCACACAGTTTATGGAGTTTTAGGCATCCTCGGAAACGCCTATCCTGAGCGGCTTTCAGGGAAAAGTGCGTGATATGCCGCAACGGGTATGTGATATCGCACAGCTTTTAGGCCGAATTTTGGGGTCAAACGGGACATTTTGCCTAAATCACAAGTTTCACCCAATTAAACCTAGCACAGGGTTTTAGTTGCACAAAAATGTTGGTTGCGGCTTCAGCCCTGAGGAAGGGGTGATTTAATAAAATTGTGCCTTATGACATCGTTTAATTGAATTATTAGGGTTTTGTTGTTAACGTGAAACCGTAATAACTTAATGGAGTCCCCCTCTCATGAAATTACGTACACTTTTGATTACCCTGGCCTTGTCGATTTCTTTGGTTTCGACCGGTGCATGGGCGAAAACCCATCCTAAGCATTGCGATGCCCACAAAACCGCCGCTGCCCATGATTGCGCTAAACATTGCGCATCACATCCTGGCGCTAAAAGCGGAGCCTGTGCGAAGCATTGCTCCGCAGAAACTACCGCTAAAGCCCATGTGTGCGATACCCCGCATTGCGACAGCCACTTGGTAGCGGCGGCGAAAAATTGTTCTACCGTCAATTGCTCAACCCACACAGGTGCGGCAGCGCATAACTGTAGTGCCGAGCATTGCGCCAAACACGGCGGCAACATGGCTGATTGCTGTGGCACAACGCAACGTTGTGATGTCTAAAGGTATCACTGGGAGTGATTGACTAAACCCCAGGTTGCAGGACCGGCGGGGCATGGTGTCCCGCCGGTTAAAGTTACATTCATTTAAGCCTTTTCGCGAAGGCGGCTAAGCATAGCCAATCAATCAACCCGAATTAACTGAAAACCCTTATCGGCCGTATTCCAAGTCAAGAACATCCGTTTGCCGTCATGGATTAGTGCAGGATGCGCCGATGCAGAAATAGTCTCGGCAAGGCTTTTCGGCGGTGACCACTTTAAACCGCTATCATCTGACCGTACGGCTAAAACCTGTGTTTTTTTGCCGTCAAACTCTTTCCAAACAATAGCGACCTTTTTCCCAAGCGCCATCACGTCCGCTCGACCCGGCAGCTTATTGGAGTCACCGATGGATAATGGGCGACTGAAGGATTTCCCTTGGTTCACTGACCATGCATAAAACAGCCCGCTCTGCGCCTTACCTTGGCTAAACCAAGTGATATGGTAGCGCCCATCATTGCTTATGGATAAGGCCGGGCCGTGCGTTGGACAACCTTCAATTTTCCAGTCGTCATAAGTCACACGCCAGGGTGCGCTCGCCGAGCCGTCCTCGAGCAGCTTGAACATGCCGTGATCTCTGATATTGCCTGGGTACACGAATCGGGCCAACACCACCGGACGACCGTCCACATCCAGTGCAACCGCACTGCGGCAACAGGAGCAAATGTTCTTGGCGGTGCGTTGGTCTTGTGGCATGGCTTTGGAGGGATCGGCGGCGACATGGTAAATCGACAAATCCCCACCGCCCTGTTTGGCATATTCCGCTGCATCGCGGTCGTCGTGCCATAAAAAATGCACCTTGCCTTTCGGATCGGTCAACATCTCCGTTTGGTAATGGACATGGGTGTCGGCCTTGGAGCTGACTTTGACAGGCTCGCTAAAGTGGATGCCATCATCGGATTGGCTGAAATAGGAAGTAAAATCTTGCTTATCATCCGCGAAATACAGCACATACACCCGGCCTTGCTTATCGACTGAAATCGACGGCGGGTTCTCATCCCAAAAATTCATCGGTTGCGGTTTAGGGTTGATGCGCATTGGCTTGCTGAAGGTCTTACCGTAATCCAGGGAAAAATCCACCGCAACCGCATCTTTCGACGGCAGCACCCGCCACAACCGCCCATCCGGGCCAAAAGCGGCGGCGGTAAAGAGGTCCTGGTCGGGTTTCGCTTCTTCCGAATAAGCAAAGTTGCCTACAATCGACGAAGATAAAATCGCTATCAGGAATGCCGTCGCTATCCGGCAAAACCTAGGGAGGATTTCCACGTTATATTTTGGCATTGGTTTTCTCAACAGTAGTGACCTGAATGTTTAATGGAATCAACTTGTCCATCGGCCTCAGCATTCAAGGTCGATACTGACAACGCTTATAGATTCGGCCTTTTAATGTCTGAACCGTTCGTGCTGAGCTTGTCGAAGCACACACCGCCTTTCGACAGGCTCAAGGCGAACGGAAACTTAATACTTCACAAGGCCGAATCAATAATCGTGTCAAAACTGCTAGGCAGGCGTAAATTCCACGTCCATCTATAAGACGTTTAAAGCCAGTGAAAACCCCAGCGGGGGTAGGATTATTTTTGAATTTTTTCGTCAATCGGGATTTATGGCACAAGCGACTTTCTTAAGGAGACTCCAAACAAGTCCTTAGCCAAGCTCATGACAAACGGTAAGGCGTTGATTCCGTTCGTGGTGAGTGTGTCGAACCATGAGCGGAATCAACTTATTCAGAGATTCCTTAACTTGGAACTAATGAATAAACCGCAGAATCGTGCGGCACTCCCCAAATGACCAACCGATTACGTGCAATACATTCAAATCTCGCCCCAACCTTTTCGGCCACCCTGCGGCTGGCGATATTTTCTTCAGCGACTACGATTTCCAGCCGGGTCAGTTTAAGTTCCAGAAAACCGAAAGTTGTAATGGCCTGTGTAGCCTGTGAGGCAATACCCTTGCCTTGCTGCGATTGGCGAACCCAATAGCCAACATTCCCGAAATTATGTTCTTTGTTTATCTGATTGATGGCGATGCCGCCCAGCACTTGGTCGGTAGATACGGAGAAAAGGCCGTAATCGTAGGCTAGTCCAGCGGCAAGATTTTGATTGCAAAGTTTAAACCATGATTCGGCCTCTTGCAGTGAGTAGCCTTGGCGGCACCAGTCCGTCCATGCGCCTACCGTTGCGACGGATTCATGCACTGCTTCAACAAAAGATAAGGCATCGTTCTTACGAAATGGCCTGATATACACTTCTTGATTGACGGGTAATTTCATCTTTTTTCAAGTTCATAGGCCGGATTAGACGTGCAAACCTGCCGATTTTCAAGATATGCAAGGAGTATCCGTGCGTTGTTATCCGTCCTGGTATGCGCCCTAAGTCCTAATACTGCACACTGACCTGCCCCATAAATGTACGCGGCGTACCGAAACTTACACCAGCCCCATTAGAACCGACTGTTGGATCGATCTGGGTACGCACCGCAGTCGTGAAATATTTCTCATCCAGGAGGTTATCGACATTGAACTGGACGGTGACTTTGGCCTTGCCTATATCGCGGCTATAGGCCGCCATCAAACCAACGGTGGTATAGCCGGGTAATTTTTGTGAAGGTAATAAATTGAAGTTATTGTCGAATCCACCAAAGGTTGATTGCCCGTCCCGTACCGTGACCCCGCCACCAAATTTGAGCCCTTTCAATTCGGATTCCTGGACTTCATAAGTCGTCCAAAAGCTGGCGGTATTGCGGGGTACGTTTTGCACACGGTCACCAGGCTTGAGGCCAAGTGCACCTCCCGCGCCCCCTGATGAATCGCCCGATGTTGGGTCGTTAGTCCCGTTGGTCTTGGTGACGATGATATCGGTGTTGGACCAGGTGGCGATCGCATTCCAGCCAGGGAGGATTTCGCCCTGGATATCCAGTTCCGGCCCCCGGCTGCGGACTTCGCCGAGCGCGATGGCACAACGGCTACCGCCACAAATATGTGTGGGATTCGGGTCTGTGGACGGGACATTGGTCTTGGTTAGGTCGTAGTAGGCCAAGGTAGCACGCAAGCGCCCATCGAAAAATTGGGTCTTGATGCCGCCCTCGTATTGGGTGGCGCTGGTGGGTGCAATGGGCTTGCCGGGGAAAACCAGGGCGCCCGGATCATTGGCACCAAAACTTTCGACATAGTTGGCATACAAGCTTATCCAGTCTTTGGGTTGCCATAAAATACCGACTCGGGGTGTCACCGCATCCTGGCTCTGGGCAGTGGCAGTATTAGAGGCAGGAGAGTTGGGATTTATACTTGAATTGCTCTGGTGGAGATACTGGTAACGCAAGCCACCAGTGATATGGATACCATACGGCAGCTTGATCTGGTCTTGCGCGTACAAACCGTATTGGTCAGTTTGATTTTGAGATGTATTGTTACTGGCTGCACCCCCAAAATCCCCCTCGGGCGAGCCGGGGTTGACCGGGTTGTTGAGGCTGACCCAACTAACTTGGAAGGGAGTACTTGGATATTTAAAAGTGGTATTGGAGTTCATCCGGTAGTAGTCGCCGCCCACCAGCAAGGTATGCTTAAGGAAGCCCGTATCGAAATGGCCGACCAGATCTAGGTTGGTGGAATAAGTATTATACTGGGAACGCACTTCATTTTGCTGCCTTTGGACTAGTTTCCCACTCGGCGCTGGCAGCCCTCCTATCCCCAGCCCAAATGCTTGATCGGCAAGGGAGCCATCATCAAACACACCTGTTGGGACTATAAGACTTGGGATTGACGTGCCCATCTGATTGACCGAAAAACGGTGCTTGATGGCCCAGTCGTCATTGAACTGGTGCGACCAGTTGATGCCGCCAAAAATTGTTTCCGTGGTGGAAGGCGAATAAGCACCGAAATTGCGGTTGATGGGGATACGGAGCAAGGTTTTACCGTCCGGGCTGGTGGGCACAAACCCGAAATCAAGCCCACTGTGGGCATGGTTATATTCCAGCTCAAACGTGGCCTGGGTTTTCGGGCTGATATTCCATTTCAGCACTGGCGCAAAAAACACGTCTTCCGTGCCGACAAAGTCCCGGAACGAGCCGCTGTTTTGGTAGGACATGTTCATCCGGTACAACACATCCTTGTTATTGGCGATGGGACCGGAGGCATCCAGCGTCGTCCGGTAGAGGTCGTATGAGCCAAATTGCTGGTTCAGGGCATAGTAAGGCGTTGTCAACGGCTGTTTAGTGACCACGTTCACCATGCCGCCGGGTTCGACTAAGCCATACAGGATAGCCGCCGGGCCTTTGAGCACCTCGACAGATTCGACGTTGGCCATTTCCCTGCTTGCAGCGCCTTGTTGTAGCCTAAAGCCGTTACGAAAAAAGGTTTCGGAACTAAACCCCCGTAAAAAGATGTTTTGTGAAGCCCCCCCGCGTCCGTCCTGGACAGTGCGGGGGTTGCTGGTGGTAACACCACTGACGTTTTTCAAGGCATCACCCAACGTAATCACCTGCTGCTCCTTCAGCACCTGCTTTGAAATTATACCAATCCCAATAAGTATTAATATTATGAACATAGGGTTATAATCATAATTTAAAGTAAAGACTAAATATGGGAGGCAACGATCGCACGACCAAGACAAT